>DASTYQ010000033.1:0-14461 GCA_035764775.1 Gaiellaceae bacterium | reverse complement strand
CGTTCTACCGCGCGCTCGCTCTCTTCGGCGCTGCGGTGCTCGCCCGGGAGCTCGAACAGCTCGGGATCCAGCCCGAGGCGCTTCCGGCGCGACGCTCGGTCTCGTCGCTCGACGGCGACACGTTCGAATGCGGGGCTGCGGGGCCCGCCCCCCCTCTGTAGCCCAGGGCGCCGCGTCAGGCGCCGAGCACGCGCAGGAGCGCGTCCACGACCTGCGGATCGAACTGCGCACCCGAGGCTTCGACGAGGCGCCGCCTGGCCTCGTCCTCCCCGAGCGCCTTGCGATACGGACGATCGGTGATCATCGCGTGGAACGCGTCGCACGCGAGCACGATCCTCGACTCGAGCGGGATCTGCTCGCCGGACAGGTGGTCCGGATACCCCGTGCCGTCGTAGTGCTCGTGCGCGCAGCGGACGATGAGCCTGACCTCGCCGAGCTGCTCGATGGGGGCGAGGATATGGTCGCCGAGAGTCGGGTGCGTCTGGACGACGGCGCGCTCCTCGGCGGTGAGCGGCCCGGCCTTCATGAGGATCCGTGAGGGGATGCCGATCTTCCCGATGTCGTGGAAGAGCGCACCCAGCTCGAGGCGCTTCAGCTCGTGCGGCTCCAGCCCGAGCTCCTCGCCGACGCGCAGCGCGAGGTCGGTGATCCAGCGCGCATGCGACGACGTGTGCTCGTCCTTCGCCTCGAGCGCGTTCGCCAGTGCCTCGACCGTCGCGAGGAAGGTGCGCTCGAGTGTCTCGTAGCTCGTCGCCGTCTGCAGCGCGAGCCGGGTCTGGCGGGCGATGCTTCCGAGGAGCTCCATGTCGCGGTCGTCGTGGCTCGAGCGCACCGCCATCGCGGCGGCGACCACACCCCAGCGCCCGTCGACGATGAACGGAGCCACCGCGAAGCAGCCGTCGGTTCCTTCGGGAACCTTCGCAATCGTGGCGTAGTCGGCCGCCTCGACCGTGTAGGGCTCGCGACGGCCGAGCCACGGCTCGAGATGCTCTGCCGGGATCCGGATGTCGCGATCGTCGAGCGGGAACGAGGCGAGACGCTCGAGCGCTCCGTCCTCGGCGCTCTGCAGCCAGACCGACGTGCTCGGGCTCGCGAGGATCCCGACCGTGCCACTCGTGACGCGCTCGGCGACCTCGGTGATGCCGGACGCTTCGGCGAGATCGCGGGAGAACGCGAGGAGCGCCTTCGCGCTCTCCGCCTCCCGTCGCTGTGCCTCGTACAGTCGTGCGTTCTCGAGCGCGACCGACGCATGACCGGCCATCACTTCGAGCAGCCGCAAGTCGTCGGCGTCGAACTGATCGAGCCCGAGCTTCGAGATCACGATGACTCCGGTCACCCGTGGCCCGTAGCGGAGCGGCACCGCGAGCAGTGATTCCTCGATGTCGGCCGTCCCGGCGATCCGCTCGCCGTACTCGTGGTTCGCCGCGTCACCGACCAGGAGTGACTCCCCGGTCTCCGCGACCCAGCCGGTGATGCCACGCCCGACCTGGGTCGGCAGGAGGGTGACGGGGTCGCCCGGCTCGGCGGTGATCAGGTCGCCGCGGAAGGCGACGGGAACGAGGTCGTCGTCGTCGCGGAGGAAGACGCGGCAGTTGTGGTAGTCGACGAGCAGCCGGAGCTCGTCGGCGATCGTGGCGCCGATCTGCCGGACGTCGTTGAGCCGCGAGAGCTTCCCGGACAGGCTCTGCAGCATCTTCATGTGCGCGATCGAGCGAACGTCGTCGCGGCGCACGTGCTCCTCGGCCGGACGTTCGCGGGCGCTCTCGTCGAAGGGCACCACGAGTCCCTTGCCGCGCGTCTTCGCGGTCATCATCGCTGCCTCGGCGCAGGCGACGAGCTCGCGCGGATTGGCAGCGTTCTCGGGCCCGATTGCGATCCCGGTCGAGACCGTGAGCTTGCCCACGGCCTCGGCCTCGATCATCGCCAGCTCCGTCCCGATGCGCTCGGCGAGCGCCGTCGAGCTGCGGATGTCTCCGGCGGGGAGAATCACCGCGAACTCCTCGCCACCCACGCGACAGACGACGTCGGTCGCGCGGGAGATCGCTCGGAGCACGTCTGCCACCTGCTGCAGGAGGTGATCGCCGATTCCGTGGCCGTACACGTCGTTCACCCTCTTGAAGTCGTCGAGGTCGAGCATCACGACGGCGACCGTCTCGTGGGCTGCCGAGGCGCGGAGCAACTCCTGGCGCAGGCGGTCGTGGAAGGAGCGGTGGTTGTACAGACCCGTGAGAGCGTCGGTCTCTGCCTGATGCTCGAGGCGTGCTCGGATGTGCGCGTTGTCGATGGCGAGCGCTGCGGCGTCGCCGAACCGCTTCGCGAGGAGGAACTCCTCCTCAGTGAACGCAGCGTCCTCGCCGACGCGGTAGATGTTGAGCGTTCCCTTCAGGTGTCCCCGCGCGATGAGCGGGACGGCGATGAGCGCCTCCGGCTCGACCGGCGTGCCGGGCACGAAGCGCACGCGTGGATCGAGATGCGCCTGGTTCGAGAGCACGGCCTCGCGGTGCTCGACGGCCCAGCCGGTGATCCCCTCGCCGAACGAGAACGACTCGCTCATGACCTCGTCGGTCCAGTCGCCACGTGCCAGGACCGCCCTGAGCTCGCGCTTCGTCTCGTCGGCCTCGTAGATGTTCACGTCCTCGTAGGGAACGAGCACGGCGAGCGCGTCCGCGATGCGCTCGAGCAGTGCGCCGAGGCTCTGCTCGGAGAGGACGTCGTGGAAGATGTCGGCCAGCCTGCGGTACGGCTCGGCAGAGCCGCTCGAGACGAGGCTGATCTGGGGCCGGGGCTCCGGCTCGATGGGTGCAGGGTCGGACATTCCGCCTCCGAGACCTCATCGGACGGCAGCGGAATCCGCTTGAGAGCGGGCTCTGCGAAGATCACGCGGCCATGAACGGGGCAGTCGGCTTCGGCGTGTTCTCCATGGGCGGGGACCAACCCCGGGTCGGCTTCCGCATCGCCGACGACGTCCTCGACCTCGCTGCGCACGGACTCGGCGCCGTGTTCGAGGCGCCGACCCTGAACCCGTTTCTCGGACTCGGCCGCTCGTCCTGGGAGGACACGGTCGCCCGTGTCGCAGAGCTCGTCGCCGCAGGCGCAGATCTCGTCCCGCTCGAGGACGCCGAAATCCGGATCCCGTTCGCGGTCGCGGACTACGTCGACTTCTACTCGTCGCTCGAGCACGCGACCAATCTCGGGCGTCTCTTCCGGCCGGACTCCGACCCGCTGCTCCCCAACTGGCGCCACTTGCCCGTCGCCTACCACGGCCGGGCGGGAACGGTGGTCGTCAGTGGTACACCGATCGTGCGGCCGTGCGGGCAGTCGAAGGCGCCCGGCGACGAGACTCCGCGCTTCGGACCGAGTCGTCGGCTGGACATCGAGCTCGAGCTCGGGTTCGTCGTCGGTGTCGGAAGCGTGCTCGGTGAGCCTGTTCCGGCGTCGGCGTTTCGCGACCACGTCTTCGGCGTCGTGCTCGTCAACGACTGGAGCGCACGCGACATCCAGGCGTGGGAGTACCAGCCGCTAGGACCGTTTCTCGGCAAGTCGTTCGCGACCTCGATCGGCGCGTGGGTCACGCCGCTCGCGCTGCTCGAGGATCGCTTCGTCCCCTCGCCACCCCAGGACCCGGAGCCGCTGCGGTACCTCCGGACCGACGGCGACTGGGGACTCGACCTCGAGCTCGAGGTCGAGGTCGGCGGCACCGTCGTGACGCGGACGAACGCGAGCGGCCTCTACTGGACGATGCCGCAGCAGCTCGCGCACGCCACCGTGAACGGCGCGTCGATCTCCACGGGAGACCTCTTCGCCTCGGGCACGATCTCGGGCTCGGAGCCCGGCAGCGAGGGCTCGCTCATCGAGCTCACGCGGAACGGCGAGCAGCCGATCTCACTCGCCGACGGCTCGACGAGGAGCTTTCTCGAGGACGACGACACGGTCGTGATCCGGGGTCGCGCGGGCGAGCTCGAGCTCGCGGAGGTGCGCGGAACGATCCTGCCGGCGCGCTGCTAGGGCGGGGGGAAGCGACCCGCCCGGTAGAGCTGTCCCTCCAGGCGCCGTCCGAGCAGTCCGGCAAGCCACTCGCTCGTCTCGATGAGGTTGTCGAGATCGACGCCCGTGGGGACGGACTCGCGTTCGAGGAGGTAGACGAGGTCCTCGGTCGCGATGTTTCCCGTCGCGTTCGGGGCGAACGGGCAACCACCGAGGCCGCCGATCGAGGCGTCGAGCAGCGTGGCCCCGGCCTCGAGCGCTGCGAGCGCGTTCGCATAGCCCGTGTTCCGCGTGTTGTGGAAGTGCCCGCCCACCGGGCGGCCGAGCTCGGCCACGCGCGCGGTCAGCGAGCGAACGGCGCTCGGCGAGGCGACCCCGATCGTGTCGGCCAGGATGACCGCGTCCGGCTCGACCTCGCTCACGCGCTCGGCGATCTCGAGGACTCGGTCGGGATCGACCTCGCCCTCGAACGGGCAGCCGAACGCGACGCTGAGCGTGACGGCGCAACGGATGCCGTCCCCGCGTGCACGGGCCGCGATGCGCCGCGCCGCGGCGACCGAGTCCTCGACCGCAGCGCCCTGGTTGCGCTTGTTGAACGACTCCGTGACGCCGAAGGCGAAGCGGACCTCGTCGAGCCTGGCGGCGAGGAGCCGCTCGTAGCCGCGCTCGTTGAGCGCGAGTCCGGCGCGAACCGATCCGGGACAGGGGCCGAGCGCGTCCACGACGTCTTCGGCCCCAGCCATCTGCGGCACGCGTCTGGGGTCGACGAAACTCGCGACCTCGACCCCGGGAAGCCTCGCGTCTACGAGCCGCCGGATCAGCTCGGCACGTGCCTCGACGTCCAGCACCTCGGGCTCGTTCTGCAGTCCGTCGCGCGGGCCGACGTCGTACACCGTCACGCGGGACGCAGCCACGAATCCACTGTAGCCTGGTGGCCGTGAGCGGAACGATCGTCGTGGGCGTCGACGGATCGGACGCGTCCAGCGACGCGCTCCGCTGGGCGGCAGAGGAGGCGCGGTTGCGTTCGTCCTCGCTCGTGGCCGTCCACGCCTGGTCGTTCGTCCCGCCGCAGCCCATCGGGGATCCCGGAATGCTCGCGATGCCCGCCGGCGATCTCCCCGGTCAGCTCGATGCCGAAAGCGAGGCGGCGCGGATCAGCCTCGACAACGCGGTCGCGGGCATTCTCGGTGCAGATGCGGGCGTGGAGGTGGAGCGGAAGCTCGTCGAAGGCGACGCCGGGGAGGTGCTCGTCGCGGAGAGCAAGGAGGCCGAGCTCGTCGTCGTCGGCTCGCACGGCCGCTCGGGGTTCAAGGCCGCCATCCTCGGCTCGGTGAGCCGCCACGTCGTCGACCACGCGGCCTGCCCCGTGGTCGTCGTGAAGACTCCTCGCTAGAGCCGGCTCGTTTTCTCCGCGAGGTCGCGGTCCCGGTCGGTAATACCGCCGGCGGTGTGCGTCCACCAGCGTACGGTCACCTTGCGGTAGCTGATCGTGATGTCCGGGTGATGGTCCTCGGCCTCTGCGAGGGCACCCAGGCTGTTCACGAATTCGAGCGCATCCTTGAAGCTGTCGAGCTCGAACGTGCGCTGGAGAGCACCGTCGACCTCGTCCCAGCCGGTCGGGGTCATGCAGCCAGTATCTACCATCGACCTCGATGTCGGTCACGGCTGCCGCGGCCGAGCCCAGGCGAGCGGGCCGCGAGCTCGTCCTCGAGCTGGTCTTCCGCCCTCCCGCAAACCTGCTCGTGTCGCTGTTCGAGCGCGCGAAGGTGCCGCCACCCGCGGTCGTGCTGGCGAACGCCGGCGTGGGCCTCGTAGCGGCGCTCGTGCTCTATCGCGGCCACCTCGTGGAGGCAGCGCTGCTGCTGCAGTTGAAGACGCTGCTGGACAACGCCGACGGGGCGCTCGCGCGCACGACCGGGCGCGTCACGCTGACCGGTCGGTATCTGGACACGATCGCCGACCTCGTCGTGAACGTCGCGGTCTTCGTGTCGCTCGCGCACGTGACGGGAGAGCCCAATCTGGCCGCCGCCGCCTTCCTCGCGCTCACAGTCGTGCTCGCAGTCGACTTCAACGTCACGGAGCTGTACCGGGAGGCGCACAGGATCCCGACCGTCGAACCGCCTGCGTCGGGATCCGGCGTCGAGCGCGTCCTCGCTTTCCTCTATCGCATCTGGTTCGGCGTGCTCGATCGCAGCGTGCGCTGGTTCTCGTCGTGGCGCTTAGGGGTGCGCCCCACGTACGACGGCTTCACCCTGAGCGTCCTCGCGAACCTCGGCCTGACGACTCAGCTGGCGGTGCTGGGAGTTTGCCTCGTCCTCGGAGCTCCGACCCTGTACCTCTGGCTCGTACTCGTGTGTCTCCTCGTGCTCGGCGCGCTGCACGTCCGCGCCGAGCTCCGCGCCCGAGCCGGCTCCTAGTACGCGCCGCGCAGCGTCAGGCGCTGGCCGTTCATCGACGCCGCGTCGTCGGAGCAGAGGTAGGCGATCGCCTGGGCAATCTCCTCGGCAGGCGTGAACGTGGAGAAGTCCTTGCCCGGGCTCTCCTCGCGCATGGCCGCTGTGACGATGGCGCCGACGACGACGAGGTTCGCCGTCGCGCCCGTGCCTCTGAACCGGTCGGCAAGCGCGAGCGTCCATGCGTCCGCGGCCGCCTTGGCCGCTGCGTAGGACGCGTTCGTGTTCGTGGGAGCCTGCGCCTGTCCGGCGGAGACGATGACGACCCTCCCGCGGTCGCTCGCCAGCAGGTGCGGTGCGAACGCCTGGGTGGCGTGTTGGAGGGTGCGGACGAGCAGGGTGCTCAGGAAGTCCCAGTCCTCGAGTGGCGCCTCCTCGATCGGGGTGCCTCCGCGCCACCCGCCGACGAGGTGGACGAGCCCGTCGACGCGACCGTCGTGCCTGCCCGCGAGGTCGGCGGCCCAGCTCGCGGTGGCACCGGCGTCGAGCAGGTCGACGACGTCGGTCTCGACTGCCGACCCGACCTCCGCTGCGAGAACGTCGAGGCTCTCGCGATCGCGGCCGCAGACGCACGCTTCCGCGCCCGCCTCGGCCAGCCTGCGCACGACGGTCGGGCCGAGATTGCCCGTCCCCCCGGCGACGGCGATCACGCGTCCCTCGAGCGCCCGTGCCACGTCGCCACGCTAGCAACGGACGGATGGGCGCAGTAGCGTCCGCGCATGGCGGCCAAGACGTTCGCCGAGCTGCAGGAGCAGTTCCGCAACATCTGGCCCTCGGTCACGCTGCGCTCGGTCGGTGACCTCGATCGCACGATGATCGTCGTCCACTCGATCTCGATGGACGTCCCCGATCAGCTCATCCCCGTCTTCCCCGCCTACGAGGAGCGCTTCCTCTGCCTCGTCCTGAGCCTCTTGCGCGCCCCGAAGTCGCGCGTCGTCTACGTGACCTCCCAGCCGATCCACCCGCGCGTGCTGGACTACTACTTCTCACTCGTCCCGGATCTCGACACGCCCGAAGCACGTCGACGGCTGGAAGCGGTGTCGCTCGTGGACGGGAGGAACGTGCCGCTCTCGCGCAAGCTGCTCGACCGGCCCGGCGCGGTCGAGCGGATCCGGCGCCTGGTCGGCGACCCCGAGATGGCGGTGATCGTCCCGTTCTGCATGACCGCCGACGAGGTCGGGCTGGCCGAAGCGCTCCAGCGCCCGATCTACGGCTGTGATCCCGCCTTGAACTGGCTGGGCTCGAAGACCGGGAGCAGGCGCGTCTTCGCCGAAGAGGACGTCCAGCACGCCGTCGGGCTCGACGTGCGGTCGACGGACGACGTTGCGGCCGCCCTCGAGGAGTTGCGGGTGCGAAGACCCGATGCTCGCTCGGCGGTTCTCAAGCTCGACCTCGGCGTCAGCGGGCTCGGCAACGCGCTCCTCGACCTCGACGCGGCGGCCCGCGACCTGCATTCGGCGATGGTGCTCGAAGACGAGGAGATCGACGTCGAGCAGTATCTCGCCCTCCTCGACGAGCAGGGCGGCATCGTGGAGGAGCGGATCGAAGGCGAGGACTTCCGGAGCCCGAGCGTCCAGTTGCGGATGAGTCCCGCCGGGCAGGTGGACATCATGTCGACGCACGACCAGGTTCTCGGTGGGGCGAACGCCCAGACGTACTTCGGCTGCCACTTTCCGGCCGTTCCGGACTATGCGGCGCGGATCGCGGGCGAGGCGCTCAAGGTCGGTCGCCGGCTTGCGCGTGAGGGTGTGATCGGGCGGGCAGGGGTCGATTTCGCGGCAGTCCAGAGCAACGGCTCATGGGAGACCTACGCGCTCGAGATCAACCTGCGCTGCGGCGGCACGACACATCCACTGTTCGCGCTCACGAGCCTCACGGACGGTGCCTACGACGCGCTCGCAGGCGAGTGGCGAACGCGGCACGGCCAGATCAAGCACTACGTCGCGACCGACCACCTCGACTCGCCGGACTACCAGTCGTTGACGCCGGACGACCTTCTCGACGTCGTTGCCGAAAAGGGTCTCGGCTGGGACGCGGAGCGTGAGGTCGGCGTCGTCCTGCACATGGTCAGCGCGATCGCGGTCGCCGGGCGGATCGGCCTCACTGCCATCGGCGACACGCTCGACGAGGCGCGGCAGCGCTACTACGGGGTCAAGGCAGCGGTGGATGTCGCCGCCGGGCCTGCCTCCTGACGCGACCGCTGGTCCGATGTGAGGATCGCTGCGCCGGGCTCGCTCACGCGCGCAGTCCGACGGGCGGCGCTCCTGCAGGGGAGGAAACGCGCCGGTCGAGCTCGAGCTAGCCGGTCGCCTCGCGGGGCTCGTCGGTCTGTGCGTCGTCGTCCTGCTCGGACGTGACCGGCTCCCTGCGCTCGTAGACGCCGTCGAGGTCGAGCAGCATGCTGCGAACCTCGGGCTTCATCTCCTTGTTCTGGGTCGCGCGTCCCCAGAGATCGCGAATCGACAGCTTGGGCATGCTCCTGTTGTCGGCCGGAAGGGCGCATTTCGTGAGTACGGCGCGGTTCCCGTTTGGGCGAAGCGGGTAATAATGCTCGTTGTGGCGGCCGTTCGCTTCGAGGGGGTCGGCAAGGTCTACGGCGACGGCACCCGCGCGGTCTCGCACATGGATCTCGACATCCGCGACGGCGAGTTCATGGTGCTGGTCGGGCCGTCCGGTTGCGGGAAGACCACGGCTCTCCGGATGGTCGCAGGACTCGAGAGCATCAGCGACGGCGTCCTGCGCATCGGCGAGCGGGTCGTCAACCACGTACCCGCGCGGGACCGCGACATCGCAATGGTCTTCCAGAGCTATGCGCTCTACCCGCATCTCAGCGTCTTCGACAACATCGCCTTCGGCCTTCGTCTGAGGAAGGCGCCAAAGAGCGAGATCGACGAACGCGTACGCGAGGCGGCCCACATCCTCGGGCTCACCGAGTTTCTCGACCGCAAGCCGCGGGCACTCTCCGGCGGCCAGCGCCAGCGGGTTGCCATGGGCCGCGCGATCGTCCGCTCGCCGCAGGCCTACCTCATGGACGAGCCGCTCTCGAACCTCGACGCCAAGTTGCGCGTTCACATGCGCGCGGAGATCGCGAGCCTGCAGAACGAGCTCGGTGTCACGACCATCTACGTCACGCACGACCAGGTCGAGGCCATGACGATGGGCGATCGTGTCGCGGTCATGAGAAAGGGGGAGCTCCAGCAGGTCGCGCCGCCGCAGGAGCTGTACGAGCGCCCGGTGAATCTCTTCGTCGGCGGCTTCATCGGCTCTCCGGCGATGAACCTCGTCGAGGGGACGATCGTTCGCGGGAACGGACGGCTCTCCGTCGACGTCGGCGAACACTCACTCGCGCTCAGCGACGAGCTCCTCGCGTTCCGACCGAAGCTCCGGGAGTACGAGGGCAAGCGGCTCGTCGTCGGGATCCGACCGGAGAACCTCGAGGATGCGGCGCTCGAGCCCGACACGCCGGACGATCGGCGTCTGCGAGGCGTCGTCGTACTCCGTGAGCCGCTCGGCTCGGAGATCGTGGCTCACTTCACCGTCGGGGCCCCTCCCGCGTTGACGGAGGATGTCCGCGAGCTCGCGCGCGACGTCGGCCAGGAGACGACGGTGAAGACGCCGATCGCCGAGGGCGAGCACGAGACGGTCATGGTCGGTCGCTTCGGGCCGCGCTCGCGCATCAAGAGCGGCGAGACGGTGGACATCGCCGTCGAGACGGGCGCCCTCCACTTCTTCGACCTGGATTCGGGTCTCGGGATTTACGGGAACAGAGAAAACGGCGGGCGTCCAACGGAAGGAGAGAACCGATGAGAAACCGATGGCTCGTATTCGCGCTGATCGTCGGCGCTCTCGCCGTCGTGGCCGCAGGTTGTGGCGGTGACGACAACGGCGGAGGGTCGGCTGAAGGCAGCGAGGACGTCACCGGGAACGTCTCGATGATGGCCATCTGGACCGGCACGGAGCAAAAGAACTTCCAGGCGGTGATCGACGCCTTCAACGAGCTGTATCCGAACGTGTCCGTGAAGTACACGTCCGGTGGCGACAACCTGGCGCCGCTGCTCTCGACGGCGGTGGAAGGGGGCAATCCCCCCGACATCGCCTGCATTGCCCAGCCCGGGCTCATGGCGGACTTCGTCTCCCAGGACGCGCTGCAGCCGATCGACGACCTGCGGACGGACATCGTCGACAACTTCGGCGAGGCGGTCGCGGACGTCGGGGCGATCGACGGGACCCAGTACGCCGTCATGTGGAAGGCCTCGAACAAGTCGACCATCTGGTACAACGTCGCGGACTTCGAGGAGGCCGGTGTCGATCCGCCGGAGACCTGGGACGACCTCACTGCCGCCGCCGACACGCTGAAGTCAGCCGGAATCACGCCGTACTCGGTCGGCGTCGACGTCGGTTGGCCGATCACCGACCTGTTCGAGAACGTCTACCTCCGCACCGCCGGCGCGGACATGTACGACAAGCTCGCGAACCACGAGATTCCATGGACCGACCAGTCCGTGAAGGACGCCCTGACCATCATGCAGGACGTCGTGGGCAGCTCGGACAAGATGGTCGGAGGAACCTCCGGTGCGCTGCAGACGGACATGCCGAGCTCGGTCTCGAACGTCTTCAGCGACGATCCCAAGGGCGCGATGGTCATCATCGGCGACTTCGCTCCCGCGCAGGGCGAGTTCACGCTCGAACCCGTGACCGGGTACAACGTGTTCCCGTTCCCGTCCATCGACGGCTCCGCGCCGGCCGCGCTCGGGTCCGGCGACCTGTGCGTGAACTTCAAGCAGAGCGAAGCGGCGACGGCATTCCTGCGCTACCTGACGACGCCCGAGGCTGCCGAGATCATGATCTCCAAGGGCGGGTTCACGTCGCCGAACAGGAACGTCGACGAGTCTGCCTACGCGGACGAGATCACCCGCACGACGGCGACGGGCCTCGCCGAAGCAGACACGTTCCGCTTCGATCTCTCCGACGTGCAGCCGGCGGCGTTCGGCGGTACGCCGGGTGCGGGCCTGTTCAAGGCGTTCACGGACTTCGTCCAGAACCCTGACGACATCGACGGAGTCACGCAGCAGATGGAGACGGCCGCCACCAAGGCGTACAGCAACTAGGCAGCTCGTTCGGTGAGCGAATCCGTGTCAACGATGGAAGCCCCTTCACGGGGGCTTCCATCCGAGCCGGAGGGACCGGGTTTCTTCCAGCGGTACGGGACGGTCCTCGTCTTCCTCGCTCCAACGCTCGTCCTGCTCGGGGTCTGGATCGTCTATCCGACCATCCGCACCGTCATTCGCAGCTTCTACGGCCGGGACGGAAGCGAGTTCGTCGGTCTCGACAACTACGAGACGCTCTTCACCGACGACACGCTCTTGACGGCGATCAAGAACAACTTCCTGTGGCTCCTGGTGGTCCCGGCGTTCGTGACTGCGATCGGGCTCGTCTTCGCAGTCCTCCTCGAGCGCATCCGGTTCTCTGTCGCCTTCAAGGTCGTCGTCTTCATGCCCATGGCCATCTCGCTCTTCGCCGCCGGCGTGATCTGGCGGCTCATGTACGAGAAGGACCCGACCCAGGGAACGGTCAACGCCGCCGTCGCGGTCGTGAAGGACGCCGTCTCGCCGTCGGGCGTGCTCTCGCAGGCGCTCCCGTCCACCGAGGCGCTGCAGGAGCAGCCGAACGGAAGCCTCGTGCTCGACAAGCCTCTTGCGTCGGGCGACGTCGCGCAGCTCGGTCTCACCGGCATCAGGTCGTCCGACGTCTCCGCCGATGCGGCGCAGGCGATCGTCCCGGAGCCCCTTGCCGGCGGAATCACGGGGGTCGTGTGGCGAGACTTCAAGCCTGGCGGAGGAACACCGGGCGAGGTCGAGCAGGAGGAGGTCGGACTCCCGGGCATCACGGTCGAGTTGCGCGATGACGGTGGCGGACGCGTGGCATCGGCGCAGACGGAGCTGGACGGGACGTTCGCGTTCGACGACGTCGCAGGCGGGACCTATCGAGCGGCGATCGGCGCCGACAGCTTCTCGCAGCCCTACGCAGGCGTCTCGTGGCTCGGGCCGAGCCTGATCACGCCCGCGATCATGATGGCCTACGTCTGGGTGTGGGCGGGCTTCTCGATGGTCGTCATCGCCGCGGGCCTCGCCGCGATCCCGCGTGATCTGCTGGAGGCCGCGCGCACGGACGGGGCGACCGAGTGGCAGGTCTTCCGGCGCGTCACCGTGCCGTTGCTCGCCCCGGTGCTCACGGTCGTGTTCGTGACGATGCTCATCTACGTCCTCAAGGTCTTCGACATCGTGATTTCGGTCGCGCCGGGGTCCGTGCAGGACGACGCCAACGTGATCGCCCTCGCCATGTGGCGCACCTCGTTCGGCGGCGTGAACGACTTCGGGCTCGGTTCGGCGATCGCGGTCTTCCTCTTCGTCCTCGTCATCCCGATCCTCGTGCTCAACGTCCGACGTTTCCGGAGGGAGGTCTGATGTCGACAGCGGATGCCACGATGGAGCAAGCGCGCGTCGGTCCTCCCGCCCAGGCTTCGGAACCCATGTCCGCGAAGCTGGTCCGGTTCCTCGCGAAGACGCCCGTGTACATGGTTCTCGCGTTCATCGGACTGCTCTGGCTCGTTCCCACGCTCGGCCTCTTCTTCACGTCGTTGCTCGAGCCCGCTGCGATCGGGACGACGGGATGGTGGGAGATCCTGAGCCAGCCGAGTCTCGCGACGCTCGACAATTACCGGGAGATCCTCGACAACGAGGCGATCACGTCGGCGATCTGGACGACCCTGTGGATCGCGCTCGGCGCGACGTTCCTCCCGATCGCCGTCGCGGCTCTGGCGGCGTATGCGTTCGCCTGGCTCGAGTTCCCGGGTCGCGACTGGCTCTTCGTGGTGGTCGTCGCCCTGCTCGTCGTGCCGATCCAGATGGCTCTCATCCCGATCTTCTCGCTGTACAACGACCTCGGGCTCTTCGACACCATCCCCGGGCTCGTCCTCTTCCACACGGCCTTCGGTCTGCCGTTCGCGATCTTCCTGCTCCGGAACTTCTTCATCGGGATCCCAAAAGACCTGCTCGAGGCTGCGCGCATCGACGGCGCGTCCGAGTTTCGGATCTTCTTCCGCGTGATCATCCCACTGGGTTTGCCGGCGATCGCGTCGCTCGCGATCTTCCAGTTCCTCTGGGTGTGGAACGACCTGCTCGTCGCGCTGACGTTCGCGCGCGACACGCAGCCGATCACCGTCGCGATCTTCTCCCAGATGCGCCAGTTCAGCTCCAACATCGAGCTGATCGCCCCCGCCGCGTTCATCTCCCTCGCGATCCCCCTCGTCGTCTTCTTCGCATTCCAGCGCTACTTCGTCCAGGGTCTGCTCGCCGGCAGCGTGAAGTAGGGGGCGGCCGGTCGGGCGCTCGGGCGATGCGCGATGAGCTCCCCGTGACGACCTATCGCGAGTGCGGCCGCAGGCCTCGAGCTCGACTCGAGCGCTCCCACTCGGCGGCGCGGACAGCTGGGGCGAGCGGAATGATGGTCCGAGGTGACGAGAGGTCGGATCGGCGCGGGACTGATCGACGCGAGCTCCGCGTGGCTCGTCGTGATCGGAATCCTCGTGGGTTACTTCACGCTCCTCATGGCGCTCGGTGGCCACGACGCGTGGGACGCGCTGGGCGTGCCGCCGGTGTCACCCGCCTTCTTCGACCTTCGCTCCGTGACCTCGGGATGGGAGTGCGCCCGTCAGAACGTCGGCGCATGGCCCGACAACCCGTGCGACCCGTGGGGACGCCCGGAGAACTATCCCCGGATCTGGATTGCTGCGTCGGCGTTCGGCCTGGGACAGGACGACACGTACGTCATCGGCGGGCTGATCGTCGTCGGCTTCTTCGTCGCATCCGTCCTCGTCCTTCCACGGGACGCGCCGATCGGCGATGCACTGGTGTTCGGACTCGCGCTCTGCTCACCGGCCGTGATGCTCGGAGTCGAACGCGGAAACGTCGACCGGGCGCTCTTCAGCATGGTCACGCTCGCGGGTCTCGTCATGCGCCGAGTGC
>DASTYQ010000032.1:0-2008 GCA_035764775.1 Gaiellaceae bacterium | reverse complement strand
AGTAGCGCGAGTAGCTCGCGGAGTCGCTCCAACCGGCGCGACCCGACCATCTGCCGCTGCCAGGCTGCGAAACGATCGGCACCCGCGTCGTATCCGCGCGCGACGATGTCCTGGGGCCGCTCATCCATGTAACAGAGTGTTACTTGGATCGAGACCCGTGCTCGGAAGCGGCCCTTCGTGCAAGTAACAGACTGTTACTTGCTCCGTCCGGGTCGCGACGTCCCTCGCGAGGCGCGCTCGATCAGAGCTCGCGCCGTCTCGAACTGCTCCTCGCTGAGCCGGATGTAGGAGTGGCGCCAGAGGCTCTGCGGGAAGATCCCGGCCTCCTCGACGGCCGGTGCGCGGTCGAGGTCGCGGACGACGAGGAGTGGGCGGATGGGGAACCGCCAGGCCCAGCGCGTCCGTTCCGGGTCGTGCTCGGGCACGCCGGCCACCTGGACAAGGGCGAAGATCGCCTGCCAGACCGAGGCGTACAGGATTGCCGCCTCACCGGGCTGGAGCGACGGGCGCTTCGAGGATGCATGAGCGACGATCTCCTCGGGCCGGACGTGCCGTTCGAGCGGCCGGTCGCCCCGGCCGCGGACGAGCAGCCAGCGGGTCAGAGGCGCTCGATGACCGCGGCGATGGCCTGGCCCTGGCCGATGCACATCGTCGCGACCCCGTAACGGGCCTCGCGCCGGTCGAGCTCGTTCAGCAGCGTCGCGGTGATCCGCGCGCCGGTCGCCCCCAGCGGATGACCGAGCGAGATGCCGCCGCCGTTCGGGTTGACGTCCTCGATCCGGTCGCCGAGGCCCGTGTCCTTCAGGAACTGGAGCACGACCGAGGCGAACGCCTCGTTGACCTCGATCACGGCGATGTCGTCCCAGCCGAGGCCGGCCTTCGCCAGCGCGCGCTCGCACGCCTGCGGGTTGCCGTGCAGCATCCGATACGGGTCGACGCCGGCGAGCCCGAACGAGACGAACCGCGCCCGCGGCTCGAGACCGAGCTCGGAGGCCCGCTGCTCGCTCGCCACGAGCATCGCCGCCGAGCCGTCGACGATCTGGCTCGAGTTCCCCGCGGTGACGACCCCGTCCTCCTTGAACGCGGGCGGCAGCGACGCGAGCTTCTCGAGCGAGGTGTCGCGCCGCGGCGTCTCGTCCACGGCGAAGAGGACGCCCACGTGCGGGTTGGAGACCTCGATCGGGATGATCTCCTGCTCGAAGCGGCCCTCGTCGATCGCGCGGATCGCGCGTTGGTGCGACTCGTACGAGTAGGCGTCGAGCTGCTCGCGCGAGAGCCCCCACTCCTCCGCGATCACTTCGGCGGAGATCCCCTGCGGGACGATCTGCCACTGGTCGAGCAGCTTGTCGGAGAAGCCCGACCAGCCCGCCTCGCCGAGGTTCGAGCCCATCGGCACGCGCGACATCGACTCGACGCCCGCCGCGACGACGACGTCGAGATGGCCGGCCTGGACCGCGGAGGCCGCGTTCATCGCCGCCTGCATCGAGGAGCCGCACTGCCGGTCGACGGTCGTCGCACAGACGGTCTCCGGCCAGCCGGCGATCAGCGAGGCGACGCGACCGACGTTCAGCGCCTGCTCGCCGATCTGGGTGACGCAGCCCATCTGGACGTCCTCGATCGCGCCGGGGTCGAGCTCGAGCCGGCCGACCAACCCGTTCAGAACCTGCGCCGCCAACTCGTCCGCGCGGACGGAGGCGAGCGTGCCGTTCCGCTTCCCGATCGGGCTGCGAACGGCGTCGACGATCAGGGCATCGCGCATTGACTCACCGGTCAATCTAGCAGTGGCGTCACGTTCTCAGGCTCCGCTGACAGCGTAGAGGCGCCGGCGCTCCACGAGGCCCTTGAGCTCGTGCTCGCCCCGGTCCTCGAACTCGATCCCGGAGCCGGCGACGAGGTCTTTGACGGTGCTTGAGACGAGTACTTCTCCGGGCGCCGCGGCAGTAGCAACGCGTGCGCCGATGTGTACTGCGATGCCGCCAAGCTTTTCGCCGACGGCCTCGCATTCACC
>DASTYQ010000031.1:0-17230 GCA_035764775.1 Gaiellaceae bacterium | reverse complement strand
TCGAGGCGCTGGGCCGCGTCGCCGGACGGCGCCTCGAGGTCGTACGCACACCGCGGCGCGAAGGCGACGCCGCGCGCACGGCCGCCGACACGACCCGGATCCGCCACGAGCTGGGGTGGACGGCCGAGACCCCGTTCGAGGAAGGCCTGGCAGCTCAGTGGCGCTGGGCCGCTGCTAGGGTCGCGGCCCAATGACGACCCTCGACGAAGAGCAGGAGGTCGATATCTCCTCAGCCTGGCAGCGTCTGAAGCTGCGCTGGTGGCTGCCGATCGGCGGGCTCGTCGTCGGAGCCGTGGTCGGGATCGCGCTCGCAGTCGCGGGAGGCTCGGTCTGGCGGGCGCAAACCATCGTCTACCTCGGCCAGCCGTTCGCCCCGCTCGGGGGCGGGCAGATTCAGAGCCTCGCCACGAATCCGCGCACGGTCGGTGAGATCATTCGCTCCGAGTCGGCGCTGAAGCGCGCCTCGGATGTGAGTGGAATTCCCGTCTCCCGGCTGCGTTCGGCGATCTCCACCAAGGAGCTCGTCGCGGCGGGCCAGCTCCGCGGCATCAATCCTCTGATGGAGATCACCGTCAAGGGGAGCGGCAAGCGGAAGGTCGAGCTGGCCGCCGAGTCGCTGTCCGCTCGCGTGACGGAGCGTGTCTCGGCCTACGTCACCGAGAAGGTCGTGCAGCTCGAGCGGCAGATCGAGGTCTCCGAGTCTCAGCTCGCAGCAGTCGAGGCGAGGATCCAGACCGCGCAGCAACAGCAGGCACAGCTCAACGTCGACCCGTCGATTCCCCTCTCCGAGAAGCTGCTTCTGAACCTCAACCTGAATTCGGTGATCACGACCGCGGACGCACGGCGCACCGCACTGCAGGACGACCTGTCCGAGGCGCAGCAGCTCCTGAATCTCGCCGAGAACGTCGAGAAGAGCCGTATCGTCGAGCCTGCGGCTGCGAGCAAGACGACGGCCCGCTCGCGGCGGACGTCGCTCATCGTCGGTGCCTTGATCGGGCTGATCATCGGAGCGATCGTCGCTCTGGCCTTCGATCCCGTCGCCGGACGCCGACGCGGGACGCCTCCTCCCGCGACCACCTGATGCTCGAGGGCAAGCGGGTCGCCGTCGTCGTGCCCGCGTTCGACGAGGAACGGCTCGTCGGCGAGACGATCCGCGGCATCCCCGAGTTCGTGGACCTGATCCTCGTCGTCGACGACGCGTCGCGCGACGGGACGTCCGCGGCTGCAGAGGCCGTCGGCGATCCGCGCGTTCAGGTCCTGCTCCACGAGCGCAACGCGGGCGTGGGCGCGGCGATTGCGACGGGCTACCGGCGTGCACTCGAGGAGGAGGCCGACGTCACCTGCGTGATGGCCGCCGACAACCAGATGGATCCGGCCGAGTTGCGGGAGCTCGCGGAGCCGGTCGCGCGCGGGGAGGTCGAGTACGCGAAGGCGAACCGCCTCGTCTCCGGCGAGGCATGGCGCGTGATTCCGCGGACGCGCTACCTCGGGAACGCCGTGCTGTCGCTGCTCACGAAGATCGCCTCGGGCTACTGGCACGTCGCCGACTCGCAAGCCGGCTACACCGCGCTCTCGCTTGCCGCGCTTCGGCGTCTCGATCTCGACGTGCTCTATCCGCGCTACGGGTTCCCGAACGACATGCTCGTCCATCTGAACGTCGAGAACGCGCGCGTGCGGGACGTCCCCTCGCGGCCGATCTACGACGTGGGCGAGCAGTCCGGCATCAAGCTCCGCTCGGTCGTGCCGCGCATCTCGTGGCTCCTGTTCAAGGGCTTCTGGTGGCGGATGGGGCAGAAGTACGTCATCCGCGACTTCCATCCGCTCGTCTTCTTCTACGTCTTCGGGTCGCTGATGCTCGCCGTCGGCCTCGTCCTCGGGCTCGTGGAGCTCATCCTGCGGATCGCCGGGAACGCGATCACGCCCGCGACGATCGTCCTCGTCGCGGTGCTCGTCATCGCGGGGCTGCAGATGACGCTGTTCGCGATGTGGTTCGACATGGAGGCGAACAAGGATCTCCGGTAGGGCTGCCGGTCAGGTCGCGGCGAGTCCAAAGGCGCTGAACGACCACGGCCAGTCCTCTACGCGGTCGCACAGCCGCGCCTTCACCGGATTCAGGACGACGTACGCGCAGGCTTCGAAGAGAAGCTCCTCGGACGCGATGGCACGCGCGCCGAAGCGGTCGGCGAAGACGTGGCCGAACCGAGCATGACGACGATTGAACTGGCGGGCGTACGTTCCGTTGAGCACGCAGAGCCCGCGTGACAGGTGCTCTCGACGCGCCTCGAGCACGAGGTGGTAGTGCGTGGACATCAGGCTGTAGGCGTAACACGTCCAGCCGTGCCTGCGCTCGCAGCGGCCGAGCAGCTCGAGGAAGAGGCGCCGATCGTCGTCGCTTCTGAAGACGTCGGTCGCGAAGACGCCCCTGGTGAAGACGTGGAACAGGCCGTCGCCGAGCACGGAGCGAGGGACGCGTGGCATTCCTCGACGGTAGACCGGGCTCGCCTACAAAGAGCCCACGTGGATCGATTTCGACTCTTTCGGCGCACTTCAGTGCCAGGCACTGCGCGTCCTTCCGCTGCGCGTCCTTTCTCCGCTGCGCGTCCTTTCGCCAAGTCGAGAGGCAGGATCCTCACCGCGCGCGGGGGAGCTCTGTGCTTCTCGCTCGGCGTCAGCCGGCGCTGACGGCCCGACTCAGCGTCGACCTGCTCGGATCACCGCGAGGTCGCGATGGGACCAGACGAGTTCGGCGACGAAACCGACGTCGCGGAGCCAGTCGACCTGGTCGTCGGCACGGTCTGGGAGATCTACGATCCGGTCGATCTCGATCTGCGCGTCGTCGGGGCGGTCGGGACGACGACGTCGCCGAGGACGAACACGCCGCCCGGTCGCAGGACGGTTCCGACGCGTCGGAACAGGTCGCGCTTGGGGGCTCCGTCCAGATGGTGGACGGCCAGTGCCGAGACGACCAGATCGAACGGTCCAGGTGGCAGTGGCTCCTCGAGCCGGCTCAGGCGGAGGTCGGCGTCGGGCATCGCCTCTCGGGCACGCGCGAGCATGGCCTCGCTCGCGTCGATGCCCGTCCACTCGGCGCCCGGATGCAGCGCTCGCACGCGCAGCGCCGTCTCGCCCGTCCCGACCCCGAGCTCGAGCACCGCCTGCGCCTCGGCTCCTACCGTCGCCTGTGCGACTGCGTCCTCGAACTCGTCGAAGCGCGGGATCTCGATCCTGATCTCGCGCAGGTAGCGCTCTGGATCCCACTCCATCTCCGCCACGAGGTCAGTCTGGCGCAGGAGCGGCCGTTCGGGTGTCGTAAAGAGTGAAGCCGGCCGCCGAAGCGGCCGATTAGCATCGAGAACATGCCGACCTCACTCGTCACCGGCGGCGCAGGCTTCCTCGGTTCGCATCTCTGCGAAGCCCTGCTCGAGCGCGGCCATCGCGTCATCTGCGTCGACAACCTGGTGGTCTCGACGCTCGACAACATCGACCACCTCCGCGGCTCGGAGTTCGAGTTCGTGAACCACGACGTGATCCAGCCGATCGCCTGCGAGGAGCCGGTCGACGTCGTCTACCACCTCGCCGCGCTTGCAAGCCCGGTCGACTACCTGCGCATGCCTCTCCACTCCCTGAAGACCGGCTCCTATGGCACGCACCACGCGCTCGGTCTCGCGAAGTGGAAGCGCGCTCGATTCCTCCTGGCCTCGACGAGCGAGGTATACGGCGACCCCGAGGTGCACCCGCAGCCCGAGACGTACTGGGGCAACGTGAACCCGATCGGCCCCCGCGGCGTCTACGACGAGGCGAAGCGCTACGCGGAGGCGCTGACGATGGCGTACCACCGCCAGCAGGGCGTGAACACCTCGATCGTCCGGATCTTCAACACGTACGGCCCGCGGATGCGCGCCTACGACGGTCGCGCGATCCCGACCTTCCTCCGCCAGGCCGTCGACGGCAAGCCGCTCACCGTGTTCGGCGACGGCTCGCAGACGAGGAGCTTCTGCTACGTGGACGACCTGATCCGCGGGATCGTGCTCCTGGCGGAATCCGACGAGCACCTTCCGGTGAACCTCGGTAACCCGGACGAGAAGACGCTCCTCGAGCTCGCCGAGATCATCCTCCGCCTCACCGGCTCGGCGAGCGAGATCGTCTACGAAGCGCTTCCCGTCGACGACCCGCAGGTACGGCAGCCCGACATCACGCGTGCGAAGCAGATCCTCGGGTGGGAGCCGGAGATCGAGCTCGAGGACGGCCTGCGCAGGACGATCGCCTCGCTCGGCCACGGCGCGGCTGTCGCCTCTTCGTGAGCGACCTCTCGGAGCGCTACGAGCAGCACCATCGCGAGCGTCGGGACGAGGGCGACTTCGTCTTCGTGCCCGAGCGCATTCCAGTGCTCGTTGCCGCGATCGGCCGTGGCAAGCGTGTCCTCGACCTGGGCTGCCGCTCGGGTGCGCTGACACTGCACTTCCTCGAGGGGAACTCGGTCGTCGGCCTCGACGTCGACCCGGCCGCTCTCGAGAAAGCGGCTGCGCTGGGGATCGAGCCCGTGCAGGCGAACGTCGAGGAGACGCTGCCGTTCGAGGACGAGAGCTTCGACGTCGTCGTCGCAGGCGAGCTCTTCGAGCACCTCCAGTTCCCCGACGCTCTCGTCGCCGAGATTCGCCGGGTCCTGCGGACGGGCGGCGTGCTGGCGGGGTCGGTACCGAACGCCTACCGCGTGCAGAGCCGTCTTCGCTTCCTGCGCGGGAAACCGCCCGAGGACGATCCGACGCATCTTCGGATGTTCTCGGCGACCGCGATCCGCGAGCTCCTCGCCGGCTTCGCGCAGGTCGAGCTCCACTTCGTCGGCGGGCGCTACGCGCGACTCAACGCGAGGCTCTTCGCGCGCGATCTCGTGTTCAGCGCGATCAGGCCGTAGAGCCCGAGCCGAACGACGCGCGGCGGGCGACATCGGCCTCGTCGACCATGTGGCCGTCCCGCTCGACGTAGCCGTCCTTGCCGCCGATGACGAGGATCACGAGATCCTCGGTCTCGCTCGCGTTCGACACCTTCCGCGGCGTCGTCGACTCGACGTGCATGAGGCCGCCCGGCCCGTACGTGCGCACCTCGCCGTCGGCCTCCATGCGTGCGAGCCCCGAGTGGACGAAGTAGAGCTCGTCCTGCGTGTCGTGGAAGTGGTGGAACCCGTCGTATCCCGGCGGGTAGACGATTGCGTTGACGCCGAATGCGGTCACGCCGAGCGGCTGGCGGACCTTGCGGAACCCGTAGCCCTCCCCGAGCTCGTCGATCGATCCGAACGCATGGGCCATGGTCAGCTCCTTTCTCCGAGGAGATAGTCGGCCGTCCGTCTCAGGCCGTCGTCGAAGTCGACGCGCGGCTCGTAGCCGAGCAGGCGCTTCGCAGCGTCGACGTCCGCCCACGAAGCCTTCACGTCCGCCTCGCGGGCCGGCTCGTACGCCTTCTCGACCGGCTTGCCGAGCATCGCGCCGATGGCGTCCGCGAGGCCGTTCACGGTCACGGATCCGCCGGTCGCGACGTTGAGGATCTCGCCGCCGACGTCCGGCGCGTCTGCCGCGAGGAGGTTCGCGCCGACGACGTTGTCCACGAACGTGAAGTCACGCGACTGCTCGCCGTCGCCGTAGATGGTGACGGGCTCGCCGTCGGCGATCGCGCGGATGAAGCGCGGCACCACGGCGGCGTACTGCGAGGTCGGATCCTGGCGAGGTCCGAAGACGTTGAAGTAGCGAAGCGAGACGATCTCCATCCCGTACACGCGGCTGAAGCTCGTGCAGAAGCGCTCCGCGGCGAGCTTGGCGACGGCGTAGGGAGAGATCGGATCGGGTGCCTGCGTCTCGACGCGCGGCAGCGTGCCCGTGTTGCCGTAGACCGAGGAAGACGACGCGTTCACGATGCGACGCACGCCCTCGTCCCGCGCCGCGAGCAGCACGTTCAGCGTGCCCTCGACGTTCACGGCGGTCGTCGTGAGGGGATCCTGCACGGAACGCGGCACCGAGGGCAGCGCGCCCTGGTGGAACACGACCTCGGCGCCCCGGACGGCTGCATGCACGCGCTCGTACGAGCGGAGGTCGCCCTCGACGAGCTGGACATCGTGCTCGAGGCCTGCGAGGTTCGCGCGGCTCCCCGTCGAGAAGTTGTCGAGCACGCGTACGTCGTCCCCCTTGGCCAGCAGCGCGCGCACGACGTTCGAGCCGATGAAGCCTCCGCCGCCGGTCACCAAAGCCTTCACGCAGGCACCTCTGCGACGACGTGGAAGTTCGCGAACAGGCTGGAGTGGCCGGGCTCGCTGAGGTTCTTCGAGTGTTGGTCGATTCCCATGGCCACCGTGTTGATCGCGGCGACGAGCGGCTTCGCGGCCACGCCGAGCCCGACGCGGCGGAACGAGAGGTCGAGGTAGATCGAGATGAGCATCCCCAGGCAGGCGGTCGTGCCGGACGAGGGCGTCACCCTAACCGAGTCCCAGGCGGCGTTCTCGACGAAGAGCTTCTCGAGTCCGGTGTGCGTCCAGCGCCAGTAGTCGGTCGGAGAGGGGTGGTACGGCATCACGCCGTGGGTCGTGGCGAGGACGCGTCCTCCGGGCGCCGTCACGCGGCGCAGCTCGGACATGGCTCGGGCAGGGTTGTCGCAGTGCTCGAGCACCTGGATGCAGAGGACGACGTCGAAGCTCGCATCCTCAACCGGCAGGTCCTCCACGGCGCCCTTCAGGTCGGCCTTGGGATTGTCGACCGGATCGACGCCCACGTACGACGTCGCGTACGGAGCGAACAGCGGCTCGTAGAACCTCCTGCCGCAGCCGACGTCGAGAACGCGGTAGCGGCCGTAGGTCGCGTGTGCCGCTTCGGCCTCGTCGCGGAGGAACTGGAGCAGCGGCTTCCGCACCGCGTAGGTCGGCAGCGAGCGGGGTGGGTCGAACTGTGGGTCAGCCATCGGAGCCCGATGCGGCAGCAGCTCCCGCGGCGGCGAGGCCGAACAGCAGGCAGGTGGCTGCCTGCAGGGGTATCCCCGCGACGAGTCCGAGCGACGCCCACTCGCCGGCCAGCGTCAGGAGGGCGCAGACGACGACCAGGCCGGAGCCGACGGCCCACGGTGTCGGTGCGCGGGCAGCCGCGCGCCACGCGAGCGTGAGCGCGGACGCTCCGACCACGAGCAGGAGAACGAGCCCGATCACGCCGGCGTCCGCGAGCATCTGGATGTACAGGTTCTGGACGCCCCACTCGCGACCTTCCGCGGGGAACGCGAGGTCGACGACGTCGGGAAAGCGCTGACGGGCATCGTCGACGTACGGCTCGAAGGCGTCTGGACGGGAGGAGCGCTGCCAGCCGACGCCGAGTACCGGGTTGTCCTGTGCGATGCGGAGCCCGATGTAGGCGAGGACCGTTCGCTGCGAGTAGCTCTCGACACCCTGCGCCGAGCGGTCGCCATGGAGGCCGACGAACCGCAGGAAGTCCTCGAGCGCCTCGCTGCGTGCGACCGTGACGCCGAGTCCGACGGCGACCACGAGCGCGGCCAGTCCGGCCGTCCGGCGCCACGAGGGCGCGAATCGTCGTCGCGCCGTCAGCCAGAGACCGATCGCTCCCAGCACGAGACCCCCAGCTGCTGCAACCGATCCTGCGAGGACGAGGCCGATCGCGCCGGTCGCGATCGCGAGCGGGTAGAGACCCGGCGCGGGAAGGTTGCCTCGGCGCGCGACGATTCCTGCGGCTCCGACGCTGATCGCGAGTGCGGACAGCCCGGCGAGGTCGTGGCGGCCCAGAAAGGACGAGTAGCGCCAGCCCGATGTCGAGACGGCGAAGACGTCCGCACCCAGGAGCTGTGCGAACGCGACAGCCGTCGCGACCGCGCTCCAGAGCACGACTGCGCCCACGACGATCGTCAGGTCCCGTCCGCGGCGGACGAGGAGGGGCACGCAGACGGCCAGCAGCGCGTACTCGACGAGCTTCAGGTAGCTGACGAGGTGGTCGTCGAAGAGCGCGTCGTCGAGCGACACGGGCCGGAATGTCTGGAGTGCGAGCCATGCGATCAATGTCGCGCCGCTGATCCAGAGCAGGCGTGCCGCACGCAGGGGAGCGAGGCCGGATCGCACCGCGGCAACGACTGCAGCAGCGAGGACGACCAGGACGGCGACGTCCGACGTGCGGATGTCGACCGTGGTCGAGCCCAGATCGAGACCGACTTCCGGCTGGAACCGCTCGTGCATGAACAGGAATGGAATTGCGCCCGCGAGGAGAAGCGCCCCCACTGCACCGCGATCCACGAGTGCCCGGAGACCGGACGACGCCCGCGTGCTCTCGAGGGCCTCGGTCGCCACCGCGCCACTATAGGACGACCTCCGCGGATCGGTCCGAGCGGCCACCTCCTTACACTCACGCGATGTCCTCGCGCGTCACCCGGCGGCGGTCGGCGACGGCTGTGTGGATCTACGCCGCGGTCGCGTGCGGGATCCTCGGGACGATCGTCGCGGCGCGCGTTCTGGGTCTCGACGAGTTCGGCGTCTTCACGACGGCGCTCGCGGTCGTGGGGTTCTTCCAGATCCTGCTCGACCTCACCGTCGAGGAGTCGCTGACGAAGTACGGGTTTCGGTACGTCGCGAGCGACGACTGGGGACGCCTGCGACGTCTCTTTCGCCAGGCACTGCTTCTGAAGGTCGCAGGTGGTGCGCTCGCGACGCTGCTCATCGCCGCTTTCGCGCCCTTCGCCGACGAGGTGTTCGACAGCCCCGGGCTCGAGCAGGCGCTCCTGGCCGCGGCGCTGCTCCCGCTCGTCCAGTCGTCCGAGAACGTCGGCGCGACGGCGCTTCTCCTGCACAGCCGCTACGACCTGCGTGCGGGCTACCAGTTCGGTTCGTCTGCGCTCCGCCTCGTCGCCATCGCCGTCGCGGCGCCGCACGGCGTCACCGAGGCACTCGTCGCGATCGTCCTCGTGCAGGTGGTCTCGACCGCTGTCGTCTCCGCGGTGGGAGTCGCGGCACTCCGGCGGTTCCCGTCGGGCCGACAGCGGGAGCTCGGCGAGGACGTGCCGGAGATCCGCTCCTTCGTGCTGCAGTCGAGCGTCGCGACGGGAGTGATCTCGCTGCGCACCACTCTCGTGCCGGTCGTGCTCGGCGTCGTCGCCGGTACGAACCAGGTCGCGCTCTTCCGCATCGCCCAGACGCCGCAGTCGGGCCTCGCTGCCGCCAGCTCCCCCGCCCGGCTGATGCTCCTGACCGAGCAGACTCGGGACTGGGAGAGGGGCGAGCGGACGCGCATCCTGGACGGGATTCGGAGCTACTCGAAGTGGGCCGGAGGGATCATGCTCGTCGCCGTCCCCGTGTTCTTCGTGGCGATGCCGTGGCTCGTGCGCGTCGTCTTCGGATCGGAGTACGAGAGCGCGATCACCGCCGCGCGCATCATCCTCTTCGCGGCCGCCATTCAATTCATGGTGGGCTGGACGAAGTCGCTGCCCGTGACGATCGGCCGCCCGCAGCTGCGCATCGTCACGCACGGGTTGGAGGCGCTCGTCGCCATTCCGCTCGTCGCCGTTCTCGGGGCGGAGTGGGGGGCGTCCGGCGCAGCTGTCGCCGTCCTCGCGTCGACGGTGGTGTTCGCTGCGGCCTGGCTCGTCGTCGTTCTCCGGCTGCACGAGGAGGTCTCGGCAGCCGAGGTGTCGCTGCAGCCGTGAGGGTCGTTGTCGTCTCCGGGATCTGGCCGCCCGATCCCGGCGGCCCCGCGAGCCACGCACCGGCGCTCGCAGACTTCCTGTCGGCCCGCGGCCACCAGGTCGAGGTTGTGACCACGGCCGACTCGGAGCCCGGGCTGCGTGCCTATCCGGTGTCGTGGGCGGCGCGCAGGTCGCCGCTCCGACACGTCCGCGCGACGCTGCTCGTTCGCCGGGCGGCGCGGCGTGCGAATGCCGTCTACGCGACGAGCATGATCCGGCGGGCCGCCGTCGGGTCGGGCCTCGCGCGGCGCCCGCTCGTCGTGAAGCTCGTCTCGGACGAGGTTTTCGAGCGCGCGACGCGGAGCGGCCGCTTCGTCGGAACGCTCGACGAGTTCCAGGCGACCGGCGGCACGCGGACGCGATTCCTGCGCGCGACTCGAACCCGGGCGTTACGGCGCGCGCGTCACGTCTTCTGCCCGAGCGCCTACCTCCGCGAGGTGGCTCTTCGCTGGGGCCTCGATTCCGACGGCGTCTCCGTTCTGCCCAACCCTGCGCCGGCGATCCCGGACATGGCTCCGCGGGACGACGTGCGGCGCCACTTCGAGTTCGAGGGGAACGTCCTCGCGTTCGCCGGCAGGCTCGGTCCACAGAAGAACGTCGGCGTCCTGCTCGAGGCCCTCGCGAACGCCGATGCCGTGACGCTCGCGATCGCCGGAGACGGGCCGGAGCGAACTGCACTCGAGAGGCGGGTCGCCGAGCTCGGGCTCGACGGACGCGTGCGCTTCCTCGGAAGCGTCCCGCGCGAGACCGTACTGCGGCTCTTCCACGCCGCCGACGCAGCGGTCCTTCCGTCTGCGTGGGAGAACTTCCCGCACACGGTCGTGGAGGCGCTCGCCGTCGGGTGTCCCGTCATCGCGACGGCGGTGGGCGGCGTTCCCGAGGTCGTTCGCGACGGCGAGAACGGCCTTCTGGTCGTCCCGAACGAGGCGGCGGCTCTCTCGGCGGCGATCGACCGCTACTTCGCCGATGCGGCGCTCCGGGAACGACTCCGAGCCGCCGCGCCGGGTTCGGTCGCCGGGTACTCCGAGCAGGCGGTGTTCGAGACGATCGAAGCGGAGCTCGCAAAGGTCGCATCCGGATGAGGAAGAAGCTGCTCATGGTCGGACGCTCGCGCTACTCGCTCCCGCTTTCGGTGTCGCTCGAGCCGAAGTTCGACGCGCTCTCCGCGGAGCTGGAAGTCCGCGTCCTGGCCACTTCGGCAGGCGGGCGAGGCTCGGATCCACGGTTTCGGCTCGTGCGCCCGCTACGTCCACGCTCGCTCGACGGGGTGGCCTTCTACGCGCTGCTGCCGTTCCGGGTCGCGCGCGAGCTCCGCGGCTTCCAACCCGACGCGGTGCTGGCCCAGGGCGCCCAGGAGGCGGCGCTCTGCGTGCTCGGGCGCACGCTCGCCCGCGTTCCGACGAAGATCGTCGCGGACATCCACGGCGACCCTGCCTCGCCGACCCGCTTGTACGGATCCCCACGCCGCAGGCTGCTCGCCCCGCTCGCAGACGCGCTCGCCCGCTACGGGCTGCGCCACAGCGACGGTGTGCGGACGATCTCCGCCTATACCTCGGGGCTCGTGCGCGAGGTCGGCGTCGAGCCGACTGCGGAGTTCGCGGCGTTCATGGATCTCGAGCCGTTTCTCGCGACCGAGCCCTCTCGGCCTCCCGAGCGTCCGGTCGCGCTCTTCGTCGGTGTCCTCGAGCGCTACAAGGCGATCGACGTGCTCGCCGAGGCGTGGCGCCTGGCGGCTCCGCGCGTTCCCGACGCGACTCTCCACGTCGTCGGACGCGGGACGCTCCGCGATGTGCCCGAGCGGCTCGTCGCCGACCTCCCGAGCCAGACACGCTGGACGGAATCGCTCCCGACCCCGGAGGTGGCGCGCGCGCTCGACGAGTCGACCGTGCTCGCGCTCCCGTCGCGGTCGGAAGGACTGGGCCGCGTCGTCGTCGAGGCGTTCTGCCGTGGTCGCGGCGTCGTCGGCAGCCGCGTCGGAGGAATTCCGGACATCGTCGAGGACGGGACGAGCGGGCTCCTGGTGCCACCCGGCGACGTGGCCGCGCTCGCCGACGCGCTCGTCCGCGTTCTCTCCGACAGCGAGCTCGCGGAGCGGCTCGGCAAAGCGGCGCACGCCGCCGTGCAGCCGTGGCTCGCGACGCCCGGGGAGTACGCGCAGCGCATCCGCGAGCTCGTCGACGACGTCACCGGATAGCCCGCCTACACTCACGCGATGCGGGCGGACCGGGCGAAGCAGCTCCTGAAGAACGGTGTCTACCGGGCGCTCGGCGAGACGGTGGCAGGTGCCGGAGGGCTCGACGGCGGCGCGGAGCGCACGCTCCGCGTGCTCATGTACCACAAGGTCAACGACCTGCACCCCAACCCGACGACGGTGCCGACGAGCGTCTTCGCCGAGCAGATGGCGCTCCTGTCGGAGCTCGGGTACGTCCCGGTCTCCCTCGATCAGGTGCGCGATCACTACGTCGACGGCGTGCCGCTCACCGCTGGCGCCGTTCTCATCACGTTCGACGACGGCTATCGCGACAACCTCGAGAACGCACTGCCCATCCTGCAGCGCCACGGCTATCCGGCGGTGATCTTCGTACCGATCGGCTTCCTCGACGGCGACCGGCCGCTTCCTCACGAGGAGGCGCTGCGGACGCTCGGAGTACGGAACGAGACCCTCGGCTGGGACGAGCTTGCAGCGCTCGAGGCCGGTGGGGTGCGCGTCGAGTCGCACGGGATCGGGCACCGACCCGTGTCCGAGCTCGAGCCGGCGGAGGCGGCGCGCGAGATCGCGCTCTCGAAGCTCCGGCTCGAGGAACGGCTCGGCCGGAAGGTCGACGCGTACGCGTTCGTGAAGGGCTCGCTCGCCGACTACCGCCCGGAGCACGTGAGCCTCGTCCAGCAGGCGGGGTACACGCTCGGCTTCACGTCGGTGTCGGGCGGCAACGGTCCCCAGAGCGACCGTTACCGCCTGCGCCGGTACAACGTCGAGCCGTATCCGGCGCGCACGTTCGAGCTCGTCCTCTCCGGCGCGTGCGACCTCATCTCCGTGAAGGACACGGTCCCGGGGACGTACGCACGGCGTGCGTTCAATAAGGTGCTCGGTACCGCTACTCGATGAGCTTCGACGTCGTCCGCTACACGCCCGAGTGGCGGGCGTCGCTCGTCGCCATGCTCGCCCGCGTCGGCACGACACAGCTCTCGGACGACGAGTTCACCTGGTGGTTCGACCGCAATCCGGGGGGCGAGGGGATCGTCTCGCTCGCCGTGGACGAGGGTGACGTCGTGGGCGTCGCGGCGATGAGCTTCTTCAAGACGCGCCTCGACGGGGTCGAGAAGCGCCTCGCGATTCCCGTGAACGTCGCGACCGACGCGCGGTACAGAGGGCAGGGCGTGTTCTCGACGCTGGAGCAGCGGAACGAGGAGGCCGCGGCTGCTGCCGGCTCCCCGCTCACCGTGACCTTCCCGAACGCGAACTCGTACCCGATCTTCGTCCGGCGCCTCGGCTGGATCGACCTCCCTCGCCTGCGGCTGTGGGCCCGTCCGCTGCGGGCCGGCGGGGTCGTTCGCTACGCGCTCGGGCGGGAGGGAGCGCGCGGCGGGATGCGCACCGCTTCGGCCCTGGAGCGGACGCTCCACGGCTTGGTCGTGCGCCCGATCGAGCGCTTCGGGGACGACCTGGACGCGCTCGGTGCGCGCGCGGCGTCGGGCTACGGCAGCCACTTCTCCCGCGACGCCGACTACTTCAACTGGCGGTATCTCGACTCGCCCCGCGACTACCGCTGCTTCGGCGCGTATCGGAACGGCGAGCTCGCCGGAGTGGCCGTCGTGGGCCATACGTTCAAGCACGGCGTGTCCGCCGGCTTTCTCGCCGATCTCGTGGCGCATCCCGACGAGGCGGCCGCGGTACGGGCTCTCGTCGCACGCGCGGTCGAAGAGGTGAAGGGGGGAGCCGATGCGCTCGTGCTCCTGCCGCCGCCCGCGCGTGCCCAGCGCCGTGCCCTCGTGCGGGCAGGCTTCGCGCCGACGAACAAGAAGCTCCGGTTCATCGGCAAGGCCCTGCACGACGGCGCGCGCATCGACCAGGCCGCCTCGGCCTGGCACTTCACCCTCGGCGACTTCGACTTCTTCTAGGTGACCAAGCTCGTCTTCATCACCCAGCAGGTCGATCCGGGGCATCCGGCGCTCGCCGCCACCGTGCCGAAGATTCGCGCGCTGGCTGCCCGCGCCGACGAGCTGGTCGTCCTGGCGGACGGAGCGGTCGAGGGAGTCCTGCCGGACAACTGCCGGGTGCGCACGTTCCGGGCGCCGTACAAGGCCCTTCGCGGGGCGCGCTTCGAGGCGGCGCTGTCGCGCGAGCTACGCGGGCTTCGCGGCGGCGCCGTGATCGCACACATGTGCCCGATCTACGCCGTGCTCGCCGCTCCGCTCGTCAGGCCGCTTGCCGTTCCGCTCGTCCTCTGGTTCACGCACTGGCGCTCGAGCGGCCTGCTCAAGGCGGCCGAGCGCGCGTCGACAGCGGTGACGAGCGTCGACGAGCGCTCCTTCCCGCTGCGGTCGACGAAGCTTCGCGCCATCGGACACGGAATCGACATCGACGAGTTCCCGTGCTCGCCGCCGCGAGACGGTCCGGGCACCAGGCTTCTCGCCCTCGGCCGCTACTCGACGGCGAAGGGGCTCGATGTCGCCGTGGCCGCGGTGCCACTCGCCGGAGACGACGTCGAGCTCGATGTCCACGGCCCAGCGCTCTCGGACGAGGAACGCGCGCATCGCTCCGAGCTCGAGCAGCTCGTGTCCGAGCTCGGGCTCGACGGCCGTGTCACGATCGGCGACGCGGTGCCGCGTTCCGAGCTGCCGAGCCTCTTGGCCACTCACGACGCCCTCGTGAACAACATGCGGGCGGGGGCGCCGGACAAGGTCGTCTACGAGGCGGCAGCGGCGTGCCTGCCCGTCCTCGCCTCGAACCCGATCTTCGACGGGCTCCTCGACGCCGAGCAGCGCTTCGTGCGCTGGGACCCGGGCGCGCTCGCCGACCGGATCCGCAGTCTCTCGCAGATGACGCTCGACGAGCGAACGGCGATCGGCCACCGGCTCCGAGAGCGGGTCGCGGCCGGCCACTCGGTCGAGTCGTGGGCGCGGGGCATCCTCGGCGCGGCGGGCCTCGCGTGAGGGACGGCGTCGTCCTCCACACCCAGAAGGTCGCCGGCATCTCCGGGTCGGAGGCGCATCTGCTCCAGCTGCTCCCCGACCTACGCGAGCGTGGGTGGGACGTCCGCTTCCTGATGCTCCACGAGGACGAGGACGGCGCGTGGGAGTTCGCCGACGCGCTCCGTGAACGTGGAGTCCCGCTCGACGACATCCGGCTGCGCGCCGACGTCGACCCGATCGCCTTCGGCGAGGTCACGGCATATCTCGCGCGCGTCCGGCCTCGGATCCTCCACACCCACCTCGTACACGCGGACGTCTACGGGCAGCTCGCCGGCTCCGTCTCGCGGGTGCCGCTGCGGCTCTCCACGAAGCACGGATTCAACGAGTTTCGCGAGGGTCGCTGGTTCGGCTTCGCCGATCGCTCGGTCGGCTCGCTCGTCCACGTCCACATCGCGATCTCGAAGGGCCTCGCGCAGTACCTGGCCGAGACCGAGGGGTTCGACGAGGCGGACTTCGAGATCGTCCACTACGGCATCGCTTCGGCGGGAGACGCGGAGCCGTACGCGGGAACCGAGCCTCGCCTGCTCTGCATCGGCCGCCTCATCCCGATCAAGGGGCATCTCGTTCTCCTGCGCGCGCTGGCCCAGGCGCGAGCGCGCGTGCCCGGCGTCGTGCTCGACATCGCCGGACGGGGTCCGCTCGAGCCGGCGCTGAAGGCGTACGCGCGCGAGCTCGGTGTCGAGGATGCGGTCCGCTTCCTCGGGTTCGTGTCGCCTGTGCAGAAGGCGATCGAGGACGCCGCGATCGTCGTCGTCCCGTCTCTCGGCGAGGGCTTCGGCATGGTCGCGCTCGAGGCGATGGAGCGCGCCCGCCCCGTGATCGTCAGCGCGGTGGGCGGTCTGCCGGAGATCGTCGCCGACGGGGAGAGCGGGATCGTGGCTCCGCCCGCCGACGCGGAGGCGCTCGCCGACGCCATCGTCACGCTCGCGGGAGACCTCCCGCGCGCAGCGCAGATGGGCCGGAGCGCGCGGGAGCGCGCGCTCACGCGGTTCACGCCGGAGCGGTGCGTCGAGCGGGTCGAGGGGCTCTACGCGCGCGCCGGCTCGTAACCGCGGCGTCGCTCCGCGAGCTTCGCGACGACGAACGCGATGCCTGCCGCAGCCATGATCGCGACGAGGAAGTCCCACGGGACCCGGTAGCGCGTGGCTCCGGCGAAGAGCATCGCGACGACGGTCTGGTAGCCGAGCAGGATGAGGGCGAGGACGACGAAGCTGCGAGGAAGGACGAAGAGTCCGACGAGCGCGAAGGCGTAGAGCGCGATCATGAAGGTCGGCTCGACCACGCTACGAGCCGTGTCGCGCCAGGTGCCGGCACCCGGTCGACCCTGCGTCTCGAGGACGTTCGGCTGCCAGAGGATCCGAGCCGACTGTCCGGCCAGCCTGAGCTTCTCCCCCGGGTGATCGCGCCAGAAGTCGACGACCTCGTCCTGGAAGAGCCGCATCTGGGTGCACTCGTCGACCTCGACGATCCTCCCGGTCTCGCGGTAGATCGCTCCTGCATCCTGCGGGCTCGGAGGCGCCCCGGGAAGTGGAGGCACGTCGTCGATCCAGCCGCCGCGGGCGAGGACGTCGTAGGTGTTGAGGTTGTTCGCCTTCCAGAGCGCGCGGGAGTCGGTCGTGATCGCGAAGCAGCCGACCGAGACACGGTTGCGGGTGACCCAGGGCGCGAGGACGAGCGCGGCGCCTGCGCACACGAGGAGAAGTGCCGCGAGCCCGTGCTGAGCGAAGCCGAGTCGCACCATCAGCCAGAGCCCGAGCACGAGCGGGAGCAGGACGAGCCGGGCGTTGCCGAGGATCGCGAGTCCGAGCACGGCTCCCAGCGCGGCCGCCCACCAGAGTGAGCGTCGCTCTGCGGCCACGAGTGCGAGAAGGACGACGGCTGCGGCGAGGACCTGGTCGAGGATCTCGCGGTTGAGGTGGACGTCGTGCCAGACGATGTACGGATGCAGGGTCGCGAGCACCGCGCCGCCGAGCGCCACCCCGTCCGAGGCAACACGTCGCCCGATCGCGAAGACGAGCCACGCGGTCACGATCGCCACTCCGATGTGTGCCGCACCGACCGTGACCCAGGAGCGGTCGATCCAGTAGATCGGAATCAGGAAGAACCCGTACAGCGGTTGCGTGTACGCGGACGGAACACCAGGGATGAAGCCGTACGTCCCGTCCGCGAGGAATGTCTGCGCGAAGTCGTCGCTCTTGTCGGTGAACGCGGCGAGGATGTCGTCCCGCTCGGAGAGGAGAGCCACGAGCCGGGGCAGTCCGGCGACGACCGCGAGCACGAGGTAGGGATGGCGGTACAGTCGGCGCACGGTGAGCCCGGAACGGTACGC
>DASTYQ010000030.1:0-3508 GCA_035764775.1 Gaiellaceae bacterium | reverse complement strand
TCGATCGTGGACTACATCTTCCGCTGGATGGGCAAGAAGTTCCTCTCGCCCGACCAGCAGGAGGAGGCGGGGATCCTCACAGCCGAAGTGAAGGCCCGGCTCGCCGCCGCGTACTCGGAGGCCGGTGCACCCGCAGCGGCTGCCGCCGCGGTGCTCGAGCCAGCCCCGCCCGGCCAGACCGCCCTCTTCAACCAGTGGGAGGACGCGCAGGAGTGCGCCCGCTGCGGCGGCCGCATGGTGCGGACGGGCAGTTGCTACACGTGCCGCGACTGCGGGACGAACACCGGCTGCTCATGAGCCGAGCGCGAGTGGCTCGCTCACGGGTGCGCAGGGTGAGCGAGCCACTCGCTACGTTCCCTTCGACCTGATTCCGCGCTTCGCGAGCGCGTCCTGTATCCGCGCGTCGATCTCGTCGCCGAGGGACGCGACCTTCGCGGCGATGTCGTCGGCGGAGGACGGCTTCCCCGACCTCTCCCGGGCACGCTCAGGCGTCCCTCCGAGGGACCGCTGCACGCCCTCCTGAATCGAGGTGGCGAGGCGCTGCCCCATCTCCTCGAACCGCCGCGAGATGTCGTGCTGGAGCTCCCCCGAAGGATGCACGGCGGGAGCGGCCGGAGTAGCCGCCGGCGCGGAAGCGACCTCCTCGAGCTCGAGGCCGTCGATCGCGACCTCGTAGACCCGCTCCGGCTCGTCGATCCCGCGGAGTTGCCGCTGCCCGAGCGGGAACACGGAGACCCCCTCCGGGAGCTCCGAGCCGATGAGCGCGCGCGTCGTTCCGGAGAGAAGGATCTGGCCTCCACGTCCGACCATGCAGATACGCGCTGCTCGCACGACGTCCAGCCCCACGTATCCCTCCTCGTGGAGGGCCGGCTCCCCCGTGTGCAGCCCGATCCGGACGCGCACGTCGACGCCGGCGGGCCATGTCTCGACGGCATGGGCCTGCTGGACCTCGACCGCCGCCGCGAGGGCGTCGCGCGAGCGAGCGAAGACGAAGAAGAACGCATCACCCTGCGTATCGATCTCGACCCCGTTGCGAACCGCGAACGCCTCGCGCACGATCGCCCTGTGACGGGAGAGAACGTCGCGATAGTCGTCACCGAGTCGTTTCAGGATCTCGGTCGAGTGCTCGATGTCCGTGAAGAGGAACGTGACAGTTCCCGTGGGGAGCTCGGACACCGTCCAATCGTACGCGCGCGAGGTGGAAGCGTTTATCGGCACGACGCCGACGGCTGGGCCTCAGACCCGTGGTCTGGCGGGTCACCCAACATGCGCGCATGACTCGGGACCGCGAGGAACGGATCGCACGCGTACTCGGGCACATGCCCACGACCCTCGTCGAGGTCGACGACGGATACGACTTCGAAGTGGCGATCGTCGACGACGAGTGGGTGTTCCGCTTCCCGCGACGCGCCGACGTCGAGGAAGCGCTCGAGCTCGAGATCGCGGTACTGCCGGCGCTCGCGAAGGCGCTTCCCGTGGACGTACCGTCGTTCGAGTACGTCGCGCGGGAGCCGTTGTTCGTGGGCTATCGCTTGATCCGCGGGCACCCGCTCGTCGGCGAGGACGCCGAAGGGGTTCGTGCCTTCCTCGAGGCGCTCCACGCGCTGGATCCGTCCGGGCTGCCTGTCGCGCGTCACGACTGGATCGAGGCGTACCGCGAACAGTGCGCTGAGTTCGAACGGCTCGTGTTCCCTGTGGTCGATCGTGACCGGCGGGACGAGGCGAGACGACTCTTCGGCGAGGTGGAGACGCTCGTGGGGTTTTCGCCTTCGCTCGTCCACGCCGACCTTGATCCCGAGCATCTCCTCGTGCGCGACGGCCGTCTCGGCGGAGTGATCGACTGGGGCGACATGCGTGTGGGCGATCCCGCACTCGACTACGCGTGGCTGCTGACCGGCCCCTTCGCCGACTGGGATGTCGATCCCGACCTGCGACGGCGGGCGCGCTTCTACCACAGGCTGGCGCCCTGGTACGAAGCTCACTATGGGCTGTTCACGAACCAGCCAGCGCATACCGAGCGGGGCTTGGCGGAGATCAGCGACCGCCTGTGAGACGTCGATCTCCGCTCCTCGGGCGCCGGATGCGTGCACGCCGCCCGGTAGAACACTCCGCAGATGGACGTCGTCGCAAACACGCGCTGGGTCGTTTTCGTCGAAGGTCCGAGCGACCAGGCTGCGGTCGAGGCCCTTGCGCGCCGCCGCGGGCGCGACCTCACCACCGAGGGTGTCGAGGTCGTTTCGATCGGAGGAGCCCACGCGATCGGCAGGTTCCTGAGCGATCTCCCGGACGGCGTGCGCTCTGCGGGTCTCTGTGACGTCGGCGAGCTCCTACCATTCGGACGGGCGCTCGAGCGTATGGGTCTCGGGCCGGCCGGCACGCGCGACGATCTCGAGGCCCTCGGCTTCTTCGTCTGCGAGCCGGATCTCGAGGGCGAGCTGATTCGCGCGCTCGGTCCGGCCGGGGTCGAGACCGTGCTCGAGAGAAGCGGAAAGCTCTCGTCGTTCCGAACCTTTCAGAAGCAGCCACAGTGGCAGGGCCGCCCGATCGACGCTCAGCTCCGCCGCTTCTTCGGGAGCAGCGCCGGGAAGATCAGACACGCACCGCTCATGGTCGAGGCGCTCGACCTCGAACGCGTGCCCCCGCCGCTCTCGTCGCTCCTCATGCACGTGGGCGACAGCAGGGCGGCTTGCCACTGACTCGAGGAGCCGGCAGCGAGCCGCTGACACTCACAGCCGGAGCCGGTACACGCGCTGGATGCGACCCGCCTCGGTGAGGAGATCGACCCGCGCGAGGACAGGACCGACAAGACGACGCCGCATGGGGAACCGCAGCGCGCCACGCGTTCCCGGTCTCAGCGATCTCGGCTCGGCAATCAGCCGCGCCAGGCGACGGCTCGCGCGCTCGAGCGATATGACCGTGCGGCCGCGCGCGAACGCCTCGGTCACGTTGCCTCGATTCACGATGAGGAGCTCGAGCATGCGACCCCGCTTCGTCTTCGTCGTCCGGAGACCGCGCAGGGCAAGACGTCGGACGACCGTGCCCGGCGTGCGCACCACCACGACCACGCCCATGCGCACACGCACAGCGAGACCGTCGCGAACACGGCGCCGCGTCGTGAAGAGGAGCAGTGCGTCGTGATCGCCGGGCTCCGCCCGTTCTGGAACCTTCGAGACGATCGTCACGGACGCCGAGGCGCCGGGACCGATCGTGAGCGTCCGCGGACGAAAGCCGAGCCAGGCGGCAGCCGAGCGGGGGCCGGCTTGCCCCACGATCCTCGGCTCGCCACGCAGATCGAGCGCGAAGCCCGCGCGCCGGACGTCGAGCACGGCACGACTCGCCCCCGAGTTCGTCACGCGGACCGTCGTCCTACCGGATCCGGCAAGCTCGACGTGCGCAGGGGAAGCGGTCAAGGCGACCGGAGGCCTGCTTGCGCTCGCGCCCGCCGAAGCGGACGCGAGCGCAAGCAGGACAGCGACACCGGCGGCCCGGAGGGCGCCTTCCGTCATCG
>DASTYQ010000029.1:0-8398 GCA_035764775.1 Gaiellaceae bacterium | reverse complement strand
CGCTGCCCGCACGCTCCTCGAACCGGGAGGAAGCTTCGTCTTCGACGTCTTCGCCCCGAGCCGCGAGGACATCGAGGAGACGGACGGGCTCTGGCTCGAGCGCGAGCCGGGCATCTTCGAGCGCGCGGACTGGGACGAGGCGTCGCGCACGCTCTCGCTCTCGGTGCGCTCGAACGACGGGTCGGCGATCACGTTCGGGCTCCACTGGCTCTCGGCCCCCGAGTGGACACGACTCCTCGACGAGGCCGAGCTCGAGGTCGAGGCGGTCTACGGCTGGTTCGACGGGCGTCCCCAGTCGGGTGAGGAAGACATGGTCTTCGTCACGCGCCGCAGATAGAGTCGCCGCGATGGTCTGGGTCATCGTGATCGTCGTCCTGCTCGTCGTCCTCGCGCTGCTGCTCGTCGCGCTCTACAACCGGCTCGTCCGGCTGCGGAACCGCGTGGACAACGCCTGGGCGCAGGTCGAGGTCCAGCTCAAGCGGCGCTGGGACCTGATCCCGAACCTCGTGGAGACGGTCAAGGGCTACGCGGCGCACGAGCGCGAGACGTTCGACGCGGTCACGAACGCGCGCGCGAGAGCACAGAGCGCGCAAGGCCCCGCCGAGGCCGCGCAGGCCGAGGGCATCCTCAGCCAGGCGCTCGGGCGACTGTTCGCAGTCGCGGAGGCGTATCCGGAGCTGCGAGCAACCGAGAACTTCCAGCAGCTTCAGGCGCAGCTGTCCCAGACCGAGGACAAGGTCGCCGTCAGCCGCCAGGTCTACAACGACACGGTGCTCACGTACCACAACGCGATCCAGACCTTCCCGGGCGCGCTCTTCGCGGGACCGTTCGGCTTCACCATGCGCGAGTTCTTCGAGGTCGAGGACGAGGCACAACGGGACGCGCCGGTCGTCGACTTCTAGCGCTCGCGGCCCTCGCCGCCGCGGCCGCCCTCACCCTCCCGGCCGCAGCTTCGGCTGACAGCTTCTCCCTGCTCACCACGGACGTCGGCGTCCAGGTGCAGCCGGACGGATCGGTCGGCGTCAGCGAGCAGCTCCAGGTCGCGTTCTCGGGCGACTTCCACTTCGGCTACCGCGACATTCCGCTCCGGGACGGCGAGTCGCTCGTCGACCCACTGGTGGTCGAGCGCGGGGTCGCGTACACACGCGGCTCGAACACGGAGCTCGAGGAGGGGACGCGGGGCACGTTCGGCGTCGAGCGGCGTGGCGACACCGTGCGCATCGTGTGGTACTTCGACGCCCGCGACCAGACACGGGCGTTCACCGTCTCCTACACGCTCCGCGGACTGGCCGTGGCGTACGACGACGTCGTGGACGTCAACCTGAAGGTGTGGGGCGACCAATGGGATCAGCCGCTCGGCCGGCTGGTCGCGGTGGAGACGTCGCCCGGAAAGATCCTGCGCGCGTGGGGACATCCGGTCTGGGTTCGCGGCGACGTCGAGCTGACAGGCACGCGCGCGACCCTGCGCGCCGTCGCGGTGCCGGCGCACCAGTTCGTCGAGCTCCGGACGCTCGTCCCGCGCTCGGCGTTCACCGCGACGACCGGCATGCGCGTGGAGCGTGGGAACGGGTTCGCACGCATCGTCGAGGAGGAGTTCGACGAGGCGAACGCCGTCGAGACGGACCGCGAGCGGATCGACTCGCTGAAGGCCCACCCCGTCCGTACGGGACTGGTGCTGCTCGGCCTCGCGACGATCCCCGCACTCCTCGTCATCTCACTCGTCTTCTGGTTCCTGGGACGGGAGCGCCGGACCGGCTACGACCGCGAGTACGAGCAGGAGCCGCCGACCGACACCCCGCCCGCGCTCGTGCCGACGCTCCTGCGGCAAGGGGGCGACGCCGGCTCGTACGAGTTCACGGCGACGCTCTTCGATCTCGTCAGGCGCGGCGTCTACGAGGCGACGCCCACGACGACGAGGCGATCCATCTGGGGCGGGCTGCGCCACGAGACGGTGTCCGACCTCGAGATCTCGGCCGGCGAGGACGGCGAGCTGCGCGCCTGGGAGCGGGACGTCGCGAACGTCGTGGACGGCGTGCTCGACGGCGGAACCGAGGTGCTCTCGAGCTTCCGAGAGAAGATCGAAGACGAGCGCGCGTCGATGCATGGCCGCTTCTCGTCGTTCAAGGAGCACGTCGCCGACGAGGCGGGACGGCTCAAGTGGTTCCGGTCGAACGGCGCGATTCCGCTCGTCGCCGCGGCGGTCCTGTTCGCCCTGGTCGGCGCGGTCCTCGTCGTCCTCGCCGTGCGCGGCTGGCGACCCGTCTATCCACGCTACTGGGATGTCGTGCTCGTCGGGGTCGGCGCCTGCCTCGTCGCGAACGGTGCGCTCTGCATTGGAACGCTCATCTTCAACCGTCGCGCGTGGAAGAGAAGAACGTCGGCGGGTCAGGTCGAGGCCGAACGCTGGGAGGCGTTCCGCCGCTACCTCTCGGACTTCCCGCGCCTCCACGAAGCGCCGCCGGCAACGCTCGAGCTGTGGGAGCGCTACCTCGTGTACGGCATCACCTTCGGGATTGCCGAGCGCGTTCTCCAGGGCGCGCAGCTGCACATGCCCGAGGCGCTGCACGAGGCGAGCTCGATCTACTGGATCTCGCCGCACGGCGACCTCGGCTCGGGCGCGTCCAGCCTCTCGATCGGCGACCTCGCGTCCGGCTTCGGTAGCGCCCTCGCGCCTCCGAACTCGGGCTCGGGCGGAGGTGGCGGCGGCTTCTCCGGCGGCGGCGGCGGCGGAGGCGGCGGAGGCGGCGGCGGCTTCGGGTGAGTTGTTCGGCAGATCGGAATCCGCTCCAGCGCGGATTCCGATCGCGAGAGTCAAACAAGCGATCGTCGCACCCAGACACGTCTGAACGAGCCATCTGGTGCCACGGCTGAGCGCGTGGCACGCTGAACCGCACGAGCTCGAGCGCCTGATCGACACGTAGCGCTGCGCGCCGCGGGCGGCCCGAGCATCGAGAGCTGACCGTCGGATCCCCCGTCTGGGGGTGTCAGACGGGTGCCTGCCGTCGAACCTGAGCAGGACCAGCACTTCCCCCGAAAGGACATGCGGCAATGCTCACCAAGGGCAATACGCGCTACATCGTCGTCTCGCTGACGGCGCTGGCCGGCATCCTCGCCAGTCTCGGCGGGGGCTGGTTCGACGGCAGCTAGCGAGACTCGCCGACTTCCACGCGGTCGGTCTCCCGGCGTCGCCAACATGCCGGGCGGCCGTTCCGCGCTTGCCGCTCTGGGCGGGACAGGTCCGGTCCCTACGAGAGCTCCGACTCCTGGAGCGTGCGGGCGGCACGCCTGTACAGCCCGGCGGCGACCTCGTCGTTTCCCCGCATGCTCTCGACGTCGCCGCGGGCAAGCCACGCGGAGCTGCGATGGCTCGCCGAGCTCGCACGCTCCGACGTCTCCTCCGCACGGACGATCCAGCGCTCGGCGTCGTCGAGACGTCCCTGCGCAGCGAGCGATCGGCCGAGGGCGAGCTCCGCGGTGCCGACTTCCTGCAGGTGGTCGGTGCGACCGCCGAGGAGATCGAGCGCCTTTCGTGCCTGGGTCTCCGCGAGCTCGGCGTCTCCCAGATCGAGCCGGATCTCGGCCAGCGACGAGCAGACGTAGCCTGCGTCGACGGGGAGGTCGAGCTCAACGAAGGTCTCGAACGCCTCCTCCAGCAGCGCGACCGAGCGGTCGGGGCTCCCGAGGAGGTGGTTGAGGCCCGCAAGGTTGTTCAACAGCCGGGCTGTAGTCGCTTCGTCGCCGAGCTGCTCGAAGAGCTCACGCGAGCGCTCGGCGTAGGTCCGGGCGAGCACCCAGCGACCCTGGCGTTGCGCGACGAGCGACGCCTGGAAGAGCGCGTCGGCTAGCCGGCGCGGGTCGCCGATTGCCTCGGCCAGCTCGACGGCGCGCTGGATGTCCTCCTCGGCGGCGACCCAGTCGCGGTGACGCCGATGGCACCGCGCGCGCCAGTGGAAGATGTCCGAGCGCAGGCGATCCGACCGTTCCTCCGAGCCCTCGGCCAGGACGAGCGCCTCGCCGAGCAGGACGATCGCCTCGTCGATGCGCGACTGCTGGTAGCGGACGACACCGACGAGGAACACGACCTCGGCCCGATCGACGTCGGCGAATCCCGGCGAGACTGCGACGGACGCGGCTTCATCGAGGACGGCCATGGCCTCGTCGAGCCGACCGGCCCGCAGGAGCGCCCACGCCTCTCCCCTCAGCAGACGGAGCGCAAGAGCCGGCGCGGCGCCGGCGGCGAGACGGGCGCTCCGAAATGCAGTGAGCGCCTCGTCGTAGCGGTGCGCCTCGAGCAGGAGCTCGGCCGCGTCGGCCTCGGCCGCCAGACGCTGCGCCTCCGCGCGGCTGACGCCGTGCTCGAGGAACTCGCGATCGGTGTCGAGTCGCTCGGCCAGCCACTCGAGCGTCTCGCGCGTGGGGCGCGTTCTCCCGCGCTCGATCTGACTGACGTACTCCTTGGAGAAACGACCGCTCGCGAGCTCCGACTGGCTCAGACCGGCTGAACGGCGCAGCAAGCGGACACGCTCGCCGAGCGCCGACGTGCTTCCCTCCAGGGGCGAATCCCAGTCCTCCCTCGCCACGCGCACATGGTGGCACGCTCGGCGGCGCCTGACGAGGCCCAGTGGCTACGAGCGGCGCGCGAGCTCGTAGAGCGCGATAGCCCCGGCGGCTGCGACGTTCAGCGACTCGGCTGCTCCTGGGGTCGGAATCGTCGCCCTTCGGGAGTGAGCGAGGAGGTCTTCGGGAAGTCCTTCACGCTCCGACCCGAGGAGAAGCGTGAGCGGCGGCTCGAGCTCGACGTCGGCGAATGGGTCGCCGTCGTGCGCGACCAGCGCGATCCTCGGCTCGGGCGTGTCGTCCCACCCGCACAGCGGGACGCGGAAGATCGCACCGGCAGATGCCCGAAGCGCGCGTGGTCCCGTCGGATCGGCGCATTCGGGCGACAGCGACACGCCTGCACCGAACGCGTCCGCCGTCCTCAGCAGCGTCCCGACGTTCCCCGGGTCCGAGACCCTCCAGAGCGCGAGGACGACGTCGCGCTTCCCGATGGGCAGGTCGGTCCGGCGATAGACGCCGACGACGCGCGGCGCGTGCCCGAGCGTCGACACCTCGGCGAGCAGCTCCGGCAGCACGTTCTCACCGGCGACGAGCAGCTCGACCGGCTCGATGCCCGCGCCCGCAGCCGCCTCGACGAGATCCTCGCTCTCAACCGCGAAGAGACCCGCCTCCTCGCGCTGCTTCCGCGCAGAGAGAAGCTTCCGGACGAGCCGGAGCTTCTCGTTCTGCCGCGATTCGATCAGGCTGCTTCGGCCGACCCGAGCGCCGCTTTCGCGCGCTCGGCGACGGCGGCGAACGCCTGCGGGTCACTCACCGCGATGTCGGCGAGCGACTTGCGGTCGAGCTCGATCCCCGCCTTCCTGACGCCTTCCATGAAGCGGTTGTACGAGAGGCCGTTCTCCCGCGCGGCGGCATTGATGCGGATGATCCAGAGCGACCGGAACGTCCGCTTCTTCGCCTTGCGGTCGCGGTAGGCGTAGACGAGCGAGTGCTCGACCTGCTCCTTCGCGAAGCGGTAGCTCGACTTCTTTCGCCCGTAGTAGCCCTTCGCCTGCTCGAGGACCTTGGCGCGCTTCTTCCGTGCGTGGACGGCCCGCTTCACACGCGGCATGTCAGCCCCTCCCCAGCAGCTTCTTGACGTTCTTCAGGTCGCTAGAGCTGACCAGCGCGTGCTGCCGCGCGCGCTTCCGCTTCCCCGGACGGCTCTTGATCTGGTGCCCCGGAGGCGTCGTCCGGTGGCGCCGGCGACGAAGGAGCTTCCCCGTCCCCGTCACCTTGAAGCGCTTCTTCGCGCCCTTCCCCGTCTTCATCTTTGGCATCCGTCTTCACTCCTGCGTTCTTGGTGGGCGCGAGAACCATGACCATGTTGCGACCGTCGAGAAGGGGCTGTTGCTCGATCGAGCCGAGCTCCTTCACGTCCTCGGCGAGCCGTATCAGCAGGTCCCGGCCCCGCTCCGGATGCAGGGTCTCCCGCCCCCGGAACATGATCGTGACCTTGACCTTGGCTCGCTGGCCGAGAAAGCGCACGACATGCCCCTTCTTGGTCTCGTAGTCGTGGATCCCGATCTTCGGTCTGAGCTTGATCTCCTTGATGTGGATCTGCTGCTGGTGCTTCCGCGCTTGCTTGGCGCGCTGGTCCTGCTCGTAGCGGTACTTCGAGTAGTCCATGACCCGCGCGACGGGCGGATCCGCCCCGGCCGCGACCTCCACGAGGTCGAGCCCCTTGCCGTATGCGAACTCGAGTGCTTCCTTCGTCGCGAGGATCCCCACCTGGCCGCCCTCCTCGTCCACGAGCCGGACACGCTGGGCGCGGATTTCCTCGTTGATTCGCTCCTCCCGCTTGCGCGGCACCTGCCGGTCGAGATCCGGCCTACGGCGGCGAGGTCTCAAAGGCTCTTCATCAAGCTCTCAGCTTCCTCCTTGTACACGACAAAAACCGCTGCAAGCAGCGGCTCAACACCTCGACCAACCGGCTCGGTTGAACCTCCGCGAGTCAAGCCCGGGAGGTGAGGAAGCGATGAGCTCCTACTTGCAGGCTCGGAAGCCTAGCAGCCGTCATCCCGGCGGGTCGGCCTCGGCTGCGAGCTCGCGGAACCGCTCGAGGAGCTCCACGAGCGAGAGCGTCGACTGCTCGCCCCCGCGTTCACGTACCGCCAGCTGCGCGAACTCGCGCCACGCCCGCGCGGCCTCGGCCTCACGGTCGCCGTAGACGACGACGAACGGCACCTTCTGGAGCTCCGCGTCGCGGACCCGCCTGCCAAGGGTCTCGTCGCGGTCGTCGACCTCGACCCGGAACCCCCCGCCGACGAGCTCGTCCCGGAGCGCCCTCCCCGCCTCGCGGTGGTTCTCGCCGACGGGGATGACGAGCGCCTGCACCGGCGCGAGCCAGAACGGGAACTCGCCGCCGTAGTGCTCGATGAGGATCCCCAGGAAGCGCTCGAGGGAGCCGAGCAACGCCCGGTGGATGACGACCGGCGCGTGCTCGCGATTGTCGGCACCCATGTACGTCAGGCCGAACTGCACGGGCATCTGGTAGTCGAGCTGGATCGTCCCCATCTGCCAGCTCCGCCCGAGGACGTCGGTCATGTGGAGGTCGATCTTCGGCCCGTAGAACGTCCCCTCTCCCGGCGAGATGACGTAGTCGAGCTGGTGGCGCCGGAGCGCGGCCTCGAGCGCGCCCTCGGCGCGATCCCACTGCTCGTCGGTACCGAGCCGGTTCTCGGGCCGCGTCGAAAGCTCGGCGCGCGGGGTCACTTGGAAGCGCTCGTAGAGGTAGTTGACGAAGTCGATCATCCCGTCGATCTCGTCCTGGATCTGCTCCTCGGTGACGAAGACGTGCGCGTCGTCCTGCGTGATGTGCTTCACGCGCAGGAGGCCGTGCAGCGTCCCGCCGCGCTCGTCGCGGTGCAGCGTCGACGACTCCGCGTAGCGGATCGGGAGATCGCGATACGAGCGGAGCTGCGAGCCGAAGAGGAGCATGTGCCCGGGGCAGTTCATCGGCTTCAGCGCGAGCGGCTCCTCGCCCTCGTGCGGCTGCACGAAGAACATGTTCTCCCGGTAGTTGTCGTAATGCCCGGAGGTGATGTACGTCCGGATGTCGTAGAGCAGCGGCGTCTTCACCTCGAGGTAGCCGCGCCTGCGGTTCTCACGTCGCCGGAGGTCCTCGAGGCCGTTCCACAGGACCATCCCCTTCGGGTGCCCGAACGGCGAGCCCGGCGAGTGGTCGGAGAGGTGGAAGAGATCGAGCTGCGTTCCGAGACGGCGGTGATCGCGCGCCCGCGCCTGCTCGAGCCGCTCGAGATGCGCGTCGAGGTCGGCCTGAGAGTAGAACGCCGTCCCGTAGATCCGCGTCAGCTGGGTGTTCTTCTCGTCGCCGCGCCAATAGGCACCGGCGAGGCTCGTGAGCTTCACGGCCTTGATCGGCGTCGCGTCTTGCAGATGCGGGCCACGGCAGAGATCGGTGAAGGCGCCCTGCGTGTACAGCGAGATCGCGCCCTCGGCCTCGCGCGCGAGCTCGACCTTGTACGGCTGATCTTCGGCCTCGAATCTCGCGATCGCGTCCTCGCGGGAGAGCTGCTCGCGCGTCCACTCTCTTCCCTCCGAGATCTCGCGCCGGATCTCCTCCTCGATCGCCTCGAGGTCCGCCTCGGAGATCGGCTCCGGGAACTCGAAGTCGTAGTAGAAGCCCTCCGCGATCGGTGGGCCGATGGCGATCTTGACGCCGGGATGGAGCCGCATGACGGCCTCGGCGAGAAGGTGTGCCGTCGAGTGCCGCAGGACGTAGAGCGCGTCCGGATCGGACGTGTCGCGGGTCGTGAGGAAGTGAACCTTCTCGCCGTCG
>DASTYQ010000028.1:0-6564 GCA_035764775.1 Gaiellaceae bacterium | reverse complement strand
GTCCCCGTGCTCGCGCGCACCTGGCGCAGCCCTTCGCGCAGGCGCACGACCGCCTCCTCCCCTGCCGGCTCCACGAGTGCCAGCTGCTGGCCTGCGTGCTCCGCGAGCTCGACCGCCTCCACGCGCAGCTCGACGATCGGCGCAGGCAGCTCCTGCAGCTTCGGTCCGAGCGCCGCGCGCAGCCGGGCGAGCTCCGCCGTCGCATCGCGCAGCGTCGTGACCCGCCTCCACGAGCCGCCATCGACGAGCCGGGCGACCAGCGCGAGTTTTCGAAACGGCCGCCCGGCCCGTTCTGGACGCGCGAGCAGGCGCTCGAGGAGGGAGCCGAGCGCCCGTCGCAGCGTGAGCTCGTTCGCGATCGCTTCCGGAAAGGAGAGCGCCTCGACGAGCTCCGAGGCCGGCCTGCGCCCGCGCACGCGCGCCTTGCGACCGCCGTGCGCGAGCCGCCAGGCGTTCCTGCCCTCCACTCCCAACCGCTCCGCCACCGCGCCGCTCGGGAGCCGCGCGAGCTCTCCGAGCGAGCGCAGACCGAGCCCCTCGAGTTCCGCGTAGCGATTGGGCGTCATCGGGAGGAGCGAGAGCGGGAGCGGCTCGAGGAACTCTTCCTCCTCCTTCGCCGCGACGAGGAGGATCTGACCGGGGCGCGCGACGCTCGCTGCGGCGAGCGCCGTGAAGCGCCTCGATGCCGCGCCGACGCGCGGATCCCACGTCGATCCGACCGCCGCAAGCGCACGCTCGAGCGCCGGCTGTACACCGCCGTACAGCCGCTCCACCCCGCGCGTCTCGAACACGACGGCGCCCTGCTCGACCGGCTCGACCGCGAAGCCCGCGTCCTCGAGCCGCCGCAGGATGCTCTCCCACTCCCGCTCGACCGCAGCCGGGTCGCGATCGACGAGGACGAGTGATGGACACGTCGCGAGTGCCTCCCCGAGGCGCATGCCCGGCTTCACCCCGGCTGCCTCTGCCGCTGCCGTCACCGGCCCGAGGAGTGGCTCCTCGCCCGCCTCCGGCGCAAGCGCCGCCGGCACGAGCGCCAGCCTCGGCCGGGCCCGGAGCGCCGCTCTCAACTCGAAGCCCGGGATGAGGAGACATGCGATCATGGGAACGTATGTTCTATACGAACACGTGTTCTCCTGTCAAGCAGTGTCCCTGCGCACAGACCGCTGAGTGCGGCTGCTTCGCAGCCGCGATGTTGATGTTCCGAATCTGTAACGTCGCGATATGAGCGAGTGGGACTGGACGCGGATCGTCTTCGACCACGTCCACCTCCGAGTTCGGGACGCGGCGGCAAGCGTCGCCTTCTACCGGGCGATCCTCGAGCCGCTCGGCATTCCCGCAGTCTGGGAGGGCGAGAACGGCGCGCAGTTCGCGAATCTGGTCGTCACGGACGGTGAGCCGTACACGAGCGGTCCTGTTCATGTCGCCTTCGTCGCCGAGTCACGTGAGCAGGTCGACGCGTTCCACCGAGCAGGGCTCGAAGCCGGCGGACGCGACAACGGTCCCCCGGGCGTCCGCGAGCAGTACAGCTCCGACGACGGCGGTACCTACTACGCGGCGTTCGTCCTCGACCCCGACGGCAACAACGTCGAAGCGGTTCGCCGCGAGTTTTCCTAGTGCGCAAGGCCGGAATCCGCGAGCGCGGATTCCAGTCGCGCGAAGATCCCTCAAGGCAGCCGCTGCGCGGCTGCATCGCTGCGTGTCGGTCAACGTCATCTGAGCCCTCAGGCTCTGCGCATCTCTCCGCTCGAGCGTGCTCCTGCCCGCTTGGCCGACCACCTCGGTCGGAACGACATCTGGCTGAAGCGAGAGGACGTCCACGAGCTCGGAGTCTTCAAGTGGCGGGGGCGCTGCCGGTCTGCGAAGAGTTGGCTCGCTCGTCGCATGCCACGACGCAGGTCCGCCTGTGGAGCCGTCGGCTGCAGCTGCCGTCGCCGCGCTGCGAGATGGAGCCGGGATCGAGACGCCCGGCCCTGTCGTCTCGTCATGACTGGGAGAAACGTCGACGACGCCCTCGTCGAGCGCGCGAGGCGGGAGCCGACTCGTTCCCCGGCTAGCCCTTCACGCACGAACGGCGCGGAAGCACTCGGTGAGGTACGCCAGGCGCACGCCCTCGGCCGAAGCCGTCTCGTCGTAGAGCGCCCCCACCTCCTCGAGAACGGGCTGCCGCTCGGCCGGGGGGAGCTTCGCGAGGTAGCTCCGCGAGAGCACGAGATCGAGCAAGCCGTCGCGGTCGAGGGTCTGCACGAAGGAGAACACGGCCGTCTCGACCGGACCGAAGAGACCACTCGCGTCGAGCACCGGTACGACGTCGGACTCCTCGATGGACTCGTTGCCGATGATCGCGGAGAGCCGCGCCATCCACGGGTCGCGGTCGTCGCGGGAGTTCCAGACCAGCGCCAGCCGGCCGCCCGGGCTCAGGACGCGCGCGATCTCGGGCAAGGCGTTGTCGTGATCGAACCAGTGGAACGCTTGGGCGGAAGCGACCGCGTCGGCCGCGCCGGAGAAGAGTGGGATCTCCTCGGCGGTCCCCCGGATCGCATGCACGGCCGGCAAGGCCGCCGCGAGCTCGGCGCGCATCTCGTCGAGCGGCTCGACCGCAGTCACACGATGGCCGAGCGCGACCAGCACACGCGTCAGCTTCCCCGTGCCCGCGCCGAGGTCGACGACGGCAAGCGGCTTGTCGCCGACCATCCAGCCGACAGCGCCCTCGGGATAGCCGGGACGTCCGCGCTCGTACGCGCCGGCGACCTCCGCGAAGGCGGTGTACGGCCCGCGGACCTTCGGATCGCGGTTGACGATCACCGCGTCGAGTCTAGACCTGCCCGGACGACGCCCGTCTCGACCAGGCGGGTGATCCGTATGGCCTCGTTACAGCGCGATCTCGGCGGCGCCGTCGCGCATCGCGACGAGCCGCGGCGCGACGTCGAGGACGCTCTCGCGCGCGCAGAACGGGATGTCCGCCTCGAGCTCGGGTGCGCTCTCCATGAGGTTGCGGCCGCTTCTCGACGCCCGGAATGCCTCCTCCGCGCCGCCCCACGTGCGGGCGAGCCGCACCGCCGCCTCGGCCGCGTCGGTGCGCCGCCACCCGAGCTGCTCGACGATGCGGCCAGCCACGTACGTGTCGTCGAGATTCATCGTGCCCTGGACACCCGCGCACACGACGACGGCGTCCTCGTCCGCGGCACGCACAGCCTCGACCACCGCCGAGAGGTTCAGTAGCGACGCGACGTAGACCCGCTCGCAACGCTCCGCCGCCACCAGGACGGCACGCGTTCCGTTCGTCGTGGAAAGAATCAGGGTCGCACCGGCGGGCTCGGCGTACTCACGCGGCGAGTTGCCGAGATCGAACCCGGGGATGCGAACCGCGCTCCGCTCACCGCCCAGCACGCCCTCGCCGAGGGCGTCGCGCAGCGCTCGCGCCGTGTCCACCTCGGCGGTGCAGAACACCCGCTCGTAGCCGGACGCGAGGGCTTGACAGATCGTCGACGTCGCCCGGATGACGTCGATGACCACGCCGGTCGGGGCCGCTCCGGCCTCGTCCGGAGTGAAGACGACGTCCACGAGCACGCGGGTACGCTAGCCGCCGGTGACGGAACCCCTCCGCTGTTACAGGCATCCCGAGCGCGAGACGTACGTCTCGTGCTCCGAGTGCGGCCGCGGCATCTGCCCCGACTGCATGACGTACGGGCCGGTCGGCATCCGCTGCCCCGATCACGCGAGCGTGCGGGGAAAGCCGGCGCCCGCAGCGCGCCGCGCCGCCGCGAGCACGATCCGGACGCTCGGGCTGAGAGGCCCGATCGTCACGCAGACGCTGATCGCGGTGAACGTCCTCGTCTTCCTCGTCCAGCTCTTCAACGGCGCCGACCTCATGCGGCTCGACACGGGCTGGATCTACGAGAACGGAGTCCTCGTCGACCAGGCCGTCAACTCGTCCGGCCAGCTCGTCGGCGTCGCGGAGGGCGAGTGGTGGCGGCTCGTCACGGCGACGTTCCTGCACGGGAGCCTCATCCACCTCGGCATGAACATGCTCGTCCTGTGGCTCATCGGGCCGCCGGTCGAGGAGTACTTCGGTCATGCCCGCTACCTGCTGCTCTACCTCGTCTCCGGGCTCGCCGGATCCGCCGGCGCGTTGATCCTCTCGGGCGGACGCCCGACGGTCGGCGCGTCCGGGGCGATCTTCGGGCTCATGGGCGCGGCGCTCATCCTCGAGTGGCGACGCATCTGGGTGTTCGGCGGCCAGGCGCTCGGGCTCGTGGTGGTCAACCTCGCGCTCACGTTCGCGATCCCGGGGATCTCGATCGGCGGCCACATCGGCGGCCTCATCGGCGGAGGGCTGTGCGCGCTCGCGTTCTCGAGCTTTCGCCGCTCGCCTGCCGTCGCGACGCTCGCGATGGCCGCAGTCGGCGTCGTGAGCGTCGGCCTCGCCGCAGCGCAGGTCGCCTGACGCCCGGTAACGATCGGGTACCTGGCGTTCAGCCGCCGATGGCGACGGCGACGACGCCCGCGTCGGCCAGCGCCGCCTGCGCAGCCGCGAGGCGCGCCAGGGGCACGCGGTACGGCGAGCACGAGACGTAGTCGAGTCCGAGACGGTGGCAGAACGCGACCGAGCGCGGCTCGCCGCCGTGCTCGCCGCAGATCCCCATCTTCACGCCCGGCTTCGCGGCCCTCCCCCGCTCGACGGCGATCCGCATCAGGTCGCCGACGCCGTCCTCGTCGATCACCTCGAACGGGTTCTGCTCGAGGATTCCGTGCTCGAGGTAGTAGGTGAGGAACTTGCCCTCGGCGTCGTCGCGCGAGAATCCGAGCGTCGTCTGCGTGAGATCGTTCGTGCCGAAGGAGAAGAAGTCCGCGACCGCGGCGATCTCGTCCGCACGCAGTGCCGCGCGCGGCAGCTCGATCATCGTCCCGCAGTGGTACTCGACACTCGGCTCCTCCGCCGCGATGCGTTCGGTCAGCTCGCGCAGCCGCGCGAGCTCCTCGGTGAATCCGACGAGTGGGTGCATGATCTCGACGAGCGGTGCCTCACCCGTTCGGTCGTGCACGGCGCGGGCGGCCCGGACGATCGCGCGTACCTGCATCTCGTAGATCTCCGGGAACTGCAGCCCGAGCCGGCAGCCGCGCGTACCGAGCATCGGATTGGCCTCGTGCAGCTGTCGGATGCGGTCGCGCATCGCGTCCGAGGTCGCCTCCTCGAGCGACGGCAGGAACTCGTGGAGTGGCGGGTCGAGGAGCCGGATCGTCACCGGCAGGCCCGCCATCGCCTCGAAGATCCCCTCGAAGTCGCCCTGCTGCATGGGGAGCAGGCGATCGAGCACGGCGCGGCGTTCCTCCTCGTCGCGCGCGAGGATCATCTCGCGGACGACGGGAAGCCGGTCCTCGCCCATGAACATGTGCTCGGTGCGGCAGAGGCCGATGCCCTCGGCGCCGAACTCCCGCGCCTTCGCCGCGTCCTCCGGCGTGTCCGCGTTCGCACGCACCTGCAGGCGCCTGGCGTCGTCCGCCCATTCGAGGATCGTCCCGAAATGCTCGTCGAGGGCGGGAGGTACGAGCGGGACCGACCCGATGATCACGCGGCCGCTGCCTCCGTCGACCGTGATGACGTCCCCAGCCTTCAGCTCGTGCTCACCGATCCGAAGCGTGCCCGCGGCGACGTCGATCGACAGGTCCTCGCAGCCGGCGACGCAGGGCTTTCCCATGCCGCGCGCAACGACCGCGGCATGCGAGGTCATGCCGCCGTGTGCGGTCAGCACCCCGCGAGCGTGGATGAGCCCGTGGATGTCGTCGGGTGTCGTCTCCCAGCGGACGAGGACGACGTCCTCGCCGGCCTTGCCGCGCTCCTCCGCAGTATCCGCATCCAGCACGATCGCCCCTGATGCCGCGCCGGGCGACGCGTTGAGGCCGCGCGCAGCGACCTCGACGTTCGCATGCGGGTCGATCATCGGATGCAGGAGCTGGTCGAGCTGGCCGGGGTCGATCCTGGCGACCGCTTCCTCTCGTGAGATGAGCCCCTCGTCGACCATCTCGGACGCGACCCGCAGCGCGGCGGCGGCGGTGCGCTTTCCGGTGCGCGTCTGCAGGAGGTAGAGCGTCCCCTCCTCGACCGTGAACTCGATGTCCTGGAGGTCGCGGTAGTGGGCTTCCAGGCGCTCGAGCGTGTCGACCAGCTGCTCGAACGCCTCGGGCATGCGCTCGCGCATCCGCTCGATCGGCTCGGGCGTGCGGATGCCGGCGACGACGTCCTCGCCCTGCGCGTTCGAGAGGAACTCGCCGTACAGCCGGCGCTCGCCGGTGGCCGGGTCGCGCGTGAAGCAGACTCCCGTGCCCGAGCGCTCGCCCCGGTTCCCGAACACCATCTGGACGACGTTGACGGCGGTGCCGAGGTCGTCCGGGATGTCGTACGTGCGCCGGTAGACCTGTGCGCGCGGCGAGTCCCACGAGTCGAACACCGCGCGGACGGCCCGGCGCAGCTGCTCGCGCGCGTCAGCCGGGAAGTCGGCGCCCGTCGCTTCGCGGTAGATGCGCTTGTACGTCTCGATCAGCTCCGCGAGGTCGTCCGCGCTCAGG
>DASTYQ010000027.1:0-2737 GCA_035764775.1 Gaiellaceae bacterium | reverse complement strand
TGCTCCTCGACGAGCCGGCGGGCGGTCTGAACCACGAGGAGGTCGGAGAGCTCGGGACGTTCATCAAGAAGATCCGCGACGACTTCGAGCTCTCGGTTCTGCTCGTGGAGCACCACATGAACCTCGTCATGAGCATCTCCGACCACGTGAACGTCTTGAGCTTCGGCAGGAAGATCGCGGACGGCACCCCGGCGCAGGTGCAGGCCGACGAGGCCGTCGTCGAGGCGTACCTTGGCTCGGACGAGCACGACGACATGCCCCCGCCGCCGTCGGATGTCGAAGGCCAAGAGGCGTGAAGACACTCCTCGAGCTCGACTCGGTCGCTGCGCGCTACGGCCCGGTGCAGGCCTTGCACGACGTGTCTCTCGTCGTCCGCGAGGGCGAGATCGTCGCCGTACTCGGGGCGAACGGCGCCGGCAAGACGACGACGCTGCGCGCGATCTCGGGAACGGTCTCGCGCACGGGTGCGATCGAGCTCGATGGCAAGCCGCTCAAGGGCGGCCCGGAGGCGGCCGCGCGAATAGGCATCGCGCATGTCCCGGAGGGCCGGGGCACGTTCGTCGATCTCACCGTGACGGAGAACCTCAGGCTCGGCGCCTACGCGCGGCGCGACCGCTCGGTGAAGGCGGACGTCAAGCGCGTCGGCGCCTACTTCCCGTGGATGGTCGAGCGCGGCGGACAGCGGGCGGGGACCCTCTCGGGCGGCGAGCAGCAGATGCTCGCCCTGGGTCGCGCACTCATGAGCCGGCCGCGGCTGATGCTCCTCGACGAGCCGTCGCTCGGTCTCGCGCCGCTGATCGTGCGCGAGTTCTTCCGGATCGTCCGCCAGCTGAACGAGGAGGAGGGGCTCACCGTGCTCGTCGTCGAGCAGGATGCGCGGATCGCGCTCGCCGCGTCGCAGCGCGCCTACGTGCTCGAGGTCGGCCGCGTTGCGCTCACGGGCACGAGCGCGGAGCTTCGCGACGACGAGTCGATCCGGCGGAGCTACCTCGGCTACTGATGGTCGTCGCGGCCTTCTCGGACTTCATGCAGCAGATCGTCTCCGGCCTCGCGTCCGGCGGGATCTACGCGCTGCTCGCCCTCGCGCTCGTGATCATCCACCGCTCGACGGGCGTCATCAACTTCGCCCAGGGCGAGATGGCGACCCTGTCCGCGTACATCGCGTGGGCGCTGATCGCGCACCACGGCTGGCGCTATGCGCCCGCGTTCGTCGCGACGCTCCTCATCTCGTTCGTCGGTGGCGTCGCCATCCATCGGGTCGTGATCCGGCCGGTGGAGCGCGGGAGTGTTCTGCGGATCGTGATCGTCACCATCGGGCTGCTCGTCGCGATCAACGGCTTCATCGTCTGGGAGTGGAGTGGGGAGCCGCAGCAGCTCCAGAGCCCGTTCGGCACCGACACGTACTCGATCGGCGGCGTCGTGGTCGCCGCCCACGACATCGGGACGATCGCGGTCGCGCTCGGGATCGTCGCGCTGCTCTGGGCGCTCTTCCAGTTCACGAAGATCGGCCTCGCGCTTCGCGCCTCCGCGGTGAACCCGGAGGAGGCGCGGCTCGTCGGTGTGCGCGTCAGCTGGATGCTCGCGCTCGGGTGGGGTCTCGCTGCGCTCCTGGGCGCGGTCGCCGGAATGCTCACCGCGCCGACCGTCGGGCTCGACCCGAACATGATGGCCGCGGTCCTCATCTACTCGTTCGCCGCCGCAGTGCTCGGCGGGATCGACTCGCCGCTCGGCGCCGTCGTCGGCGGCCTCCTCATCGGCGTCCTCCTGAACCTCCTCAGCTACCTGAGCCAGTACGACATCTTCGACTGGTTCACAGAGGAGCTGCGGCTGCCGATGGCGCTCCTCGTCATCCTGGCCGTCCTGCTCGTGCGGCCGCAGGGCATCTTCGGCAAGCCGGCGGTGAAGCGCGTATGAGCCCCAGAACCCAGCGGATCATCGGGCTCGTGGCGTTCGTTGCGTTCGCGGCGTTCGTGCTCGTCCTGCCGCAGTTCGTCAGCGACTTCAAGGCGCGGGACTACTCGTACGTCGGGATCTACCTCATCGCGCTCCTCGGACTGAACATCCTCACCGGGTACACGGGGCAGATCTCGCTCGGCCATGGCGCCTTCATGGCGATCGGCGGCTACACCACGGCGATCCTGATGGCGGGAAACGAGCAGTTCGGCGGGCCGATCGGCGGCGGCGTGCAGGATGTCTGGACGCTCCCGATCGCCGGGCTCGTCGCGGGGGTCGTGGGTCTCGCGTTCGGGCTCCCGGCCCTGCGCCTGTCGGGCCTGTACCTGGCGCTCGCGACGTTCGCCGTCGCCGTCGCGATGCCGTCGACGGTCAAGCGGTTCGAGGAGCACACGGGCGGTGGGACCGGCATCCAGCTGTTCGGCCTGCCGGAGCTGACTGGATCGAACGCGGCTGTCGGGAACGATCCGAACGCACCGGCGACCTTCGAGCTGCTCGGGCTCACGTTCACCCAGAACGACTGGATGTACTACCTCGCGTGGTCGATCGCCCTCGTGGCGTTCGCAGGCGCGTGGCTGATACTGCGCGGGCGCACCGGACGCGCGTTCAGGGCCGTCCGTGACTCGGAGACCGCGGCCGTCTCGTCCGGCGTGAGTCTCGCTCGCTACAAGACGCTCGCCTTCGGGATCAGTGCCGCGTACGCCGGTGTCGCCGGCGGCCTGTTCGCCATCGCCAGCGCGTTCGTGAACCCCGACACGTTCCCGGTCGCGCTCTCGATCTTCCT
>DASTYQ010000026.1:0-26063 GCA_035764775.1 Gaiellaceae bacterium | reverse complement strand
ACAACAGCGTCTCGCCGAAGACCCAGGCGACGACGTGTCCGACCGGCAAGCGTCTGGTCGGCGGCGGCGTGCGGCTCAATCCCCTCCTCAGCGCGCTCGTCGTCCAGCAGTCGTTCCCGGACAACGACAACGTCTACCGCGCGACCGTGCGCGAGGTGGCGGCCACGGCCGCGAACTGGTCGATCACGGTGTTCGCGGTCTGCGCGAACGCCAGCTGATCCGTTGCTGCTCGCGGGAAGAGCTTGTGCTCTTCCCGCGAGTACGCTGACCGCGTGAGCAGCGAGCCTGCCGCGCCCCCGTACTCCACCCGCGAGGTGGACGCGGTCCAGCTCCCGTCCGGGGGGCGCGAGCGCGAGCTGGTCGCGGTCGAGGAGCCGCTCGAGATCCGCATCGGCGGCGAGCCTGTCGCCGTCACGATGCGCACGCCCGGCCACGACGAGGAGCTCGCGCTCGGCTTCTGCCTGACCGAGGGTCTCGCGCCGGTTTCGGCGCGCGTGCCCGACGACCTCGCGGCGAACACGGTGGAGATCGACGCCGACGGTTTCGACCCCGAGGCACTCCGTCGCAACTTCTACACCTCGTCCTCCTGCGGCGTGTGCGGGAAGGGTGCGATCGAGGCGGTCGTGGTGGCCGCGCCACGCGTCGACGGCGCGTTCGAGGTGTCACCGGACGTCGTGGCCTCGCTTCCGGCGCGGCTGCTCGAGGCGCAGCGGGCCTTCGCAGCCACCGGCGGGCTCCACGCGACGGGCCTCTTCGACGCGGCCGGCGAGCTTCTTTGCCTCCGCGAGGACGTCGGTCGGCACAACGCGATGGACAAGGTCCTCGGCTGGGCATTTCTCGAAGGCGTGCTTCCCCTCACGTCGCACGTGCTCTGCGTCAGCGGTCGGCTCTCGTTCGAGCTGGTGCAGAAGGCCGCCGTTGCCGGGTGCCCGGTCCTCGTCGCCGTCGGCGCCCCGTCGTCGCTCGCCGTCGAGCTGGCCGCGGATCGCGCCATCACTCTCTGCGCCTGGGTGCGCGATGGCCGGGTCAGCGTCTACACGGAGCCGTGGCGGATCGTGTAGACGCAACCGGCGTGCTGCTCGTCGGCGGCGCGTCGGAGCGTTTCGGCTCGCCGAAGGCGCTCGCGCTGCTCCGGGGCGAGACGCTCGCGGAGCGCGCCTGGCGTGTTCTCGGCGAGGTCTGTGACGAGTCGGTCGCGGTCGGCAAGGAGACCGACGCTCTCGAGCTGCCGTTTCCGGTGCTCGACGACGCCTCGGACGAGCGCGCACCCGTGTTCGGCGTGCTCGCGGGCCTGCGCGCGGCCGCCCACGACACATGCGTCGTCCTGCCGGTCGACTGTCCGCTCGTCACCGCGGCGCTGCTTCGCGAGCTGCTGGCCGCACGGGCGGTGCCGCAGACCGGCCCGCTGCCTGGCGTCTACTCGAGGTCGGTGCTTCCCGAGCTCGAGGCGCGGGTCGCCCGCGGCGAGCTGTCGCTCCGGGGTGTCAATCCGGTGACGCTCGAGGTCGACGAGACGCTCCTCCTCAACGTGAACACGTCGACCGACCTCGTCGTCGCGACGAGCGAGGCACTGGACGAGGGGCTCGCCGAGCGCCCCGTGCTTCCTCCGGACGAGCAAGCGCTCGACGATCTCGCCACCGACTTCTGGGCGACAACGCTGTGGGCCGCGCGCCGCATCCGCAAGGGTGACGTGTTCCTCGCCGTGGACGCCGTGAACGGCGCGCTCAAGCGGTCGGTCGTCACGCTCCTCGGCTGGCACGCGCTCTCGGTCGACTCCGCGGCATCTGTGCTCGAGGCGGGACGCGGCCTCGAGAAGTGGGCCGATCCGGGTGCGCTGTCCTCGCTCGAGCGCGCGTACGCGGACTACGACCTGCGCGACGTCGCACGCGCTCTCTGGGAGACGGTCGATCTCTTCGACGGACTGGAGGAGGAGACCGCTCGCCGCCTCCTGCTCGAACGGACGCTCGACGTCTCGGAGCTGCGGCAGCGCCTCGCGCGCATCGTCCGCGATCCGCGGCCTCGGGCTACCCTCTGGCCGTGAAACGCGCTCTCGTTCTGGTCGCACTCGGCCTGCTAGTCGCCGGCTGCGGCGGCGAAGATGACGAGGCGACGTCGACCGACACCGACACGGTCACGCTTCCGGCGTCACGCGAGGCTCACGTCTACGTTCTGCGGGACGGCAAAGTGTGGCCCGTGGCGCGTGAGCTGCCCGCAACCGGCTCCGAGGCAGCCGCGGTCGACGCGTTGCTCGAAGGCCCGACGTCCGACGAGGAGAGCGACCTCGAGGCGACGACCGCCATTCCGTCCGACACCGAGATCGACGACGTCCAGGTCGCTGACGGGGTGGCCACCGTCTCCTCGTCCGGAGATCTCTCGACCGAGGCCCTCGCGCAGCTCGTCTACACCCTGACCCAGTTCTCGACCGTGGAGTCGGTGGCGATCGACGGAGAGATGTACACGCGCGCGGACTTCGAGGATCAGACGCCGGCGATCCTCGTCGAGTCGCCGCTCCCGTTCGCCGAGGTCACGAGTCCGGTCACCGCTAGCGGGACGGCCAACACCTTCGAGGCGACGTTCAACTACGAGCTCACGGACACGGACGGCCGCATCGTCGACGAGGGCTTCGTCACTGCGACCTCGGGGACCGGCACCCGGGGCACGTTCGAGTTCACGACGAAGCCGTTCACCGTGCCGTTCGACGGCATCGGGTCGCTGATCGTTTTCGAGCCCTCGGCGGAGGACGGATCGCGGACGAAGCTCGTCGAGATCCCCCTTCGGATGTCGAAGTAGCCGGACTGGCTGCCTAAGCTCTGCCGGTGGCGGACGCTCCCTGGCGCTGCTCGCAGTGCGGCACCGTGAACGAGCCGGTGGCGAACGCCTGCCGCACGTGTGGGCGCTGGCCCAGCCTCTTCGAGCTCGAGGGCAGCACGATCGAGACCGAGGACTCCGTCGTCGCGAAGGACGAGTTCGCGGCCGAGACCGTCGACGTCGAGGAGGTCGAGCCCGAGGTCTTCGAGCCTGGCGGGCTGCCCGACGGGAACGGCATGCCACCGGAGTTCGAGGCCGACGAGGAGCTCGAGGCCGAGCGGCCGCGCTGGCGCGTGCTCGCGCGGCTGATCGTTCCCATCGGCGTCGTCGTCTACATCCTCGTCTCGGCGCTCGTCGACCGCTGATCGCCGGCGCGGTCGGGCGCCATGCTGCCTTCCTCGTCCACGTCGGGCTGCTCGGCGTCCGGCACCCGCTCGACCTCGGGCTCGTCCTGGGGAGGCAGCTGCTCGGGGCGCTTGCTTCCAGGGATCCCGGGGTCCTGCGGCAGGTCGGGGTCGGGCCGCTCGGGCTCAGCGCTCAAAGAGGACCTCGCCGCTCTCCACCGCGACCGTCTCACCGTGCGCGACCCGGATCTCCAGCCGGCCCTGCCGGTCGATCATCGTCGCCACGCCGCTCGTGCCGTTCACGCTCACGTTCCGCCCCCGGAGGAAGTCGCGGGGGCCGAGCCCCTCGTAGACGGCACCGAGCCCGCCCTCGCTCCAGGCCCTGTAGCGGGCCACGAGGTCCTCGAGCAGCGTGGCGAGAAGGTCCTCGCGATCGAGCTCGCGGCCGGTCAGGGTCAGGACGGAGCCGGCCGTCGCCGGCAGCTCGTCACGCGTCTGGTTGACGTTCACCCCGATGCCGAGGACGACGACGTCGTCGCGCGCCTCCGCGAGACAGCCCGCGACCTTGCGCCGGCGCAGCATGACGTCGTTGGGCCACTTCAGCTGCACCGAGAGCCCGAGCGTCCGCTCGAGCGCGTCGGCGACGGCGACGCCGGCGACGAGCGAGATCTCGGCGGGGTTCCGCTCGTCCGGGGGCCGCAGCAGGATCGAGACGAGCAGCGCCTTCCCGGGAGGCGTCTCCCACGTGCGCCCGAGCCGGCCTCGGCCCGCCGTCTGGTGGTCGGCGACGACGATGGCGCCCTCCGGCAGCGAGGTGTCGACCAGCAGCTGCGTCGACTCGCAGCTCTCGAGGTCGAGGCGCGGCTCGCCGAAGCGATCAATCACCGGCCGCACCGGTGGCGTGCAGCGGCTCGAGCCGCACGGCGCTCACCTTGTACTCGGGCGTCCCGATGAGCGGGTCGCCGACGTCGTGGGTGAGCCAGTTCACCTTCTGCTCGGCGAAGTGGAGCGCCATCCAGACGAGCCCCGGGTAGACGCGCTGCGAGTAGTGCGCCTCGGCCTCGAGCGCGCCGCGTCGCGAGACGAGACGTACGACCTGGCGATCGGCGATGCCGAGTGCGCCCGCATCCTCCGCGTGGATCTCGAAGAAGGGGGCCTGCTGCTTGTCGGTGACGCCCGGCTCGCGCATCGTCATGTTCGCCGAGTTGTAGTGGTACAGCGTGCGGCCGGTCGTCAGGACGAACGGGTACTCCGAGTCGGGCTCCTCGATCGGCGGCTGGTACTCGACCGGGAAGAAGCGGCCGCGGCCGGTGGGCAGCGCCGGGCGCGGCGCGTGCAGGTACGGGGTCCCCGGGTGGTCGAGATCGGTGCACGGCCACTGCATGCCGTTCTCCTCCAACCGCTCGTAGCGGATCCCGTACCAGTTGGGCGAGACGTCCGCGAGCTCGTTCCACACGGCCTCGGCGTCGGGGTAGTCGGGCCAGTTCGCCCCGAGTGCCTTCGCCATGAGGATGACGATCTCGCGGTCGACCTTCGCCTCGCCGGGCAGCGGGGCTGCGGCGCGGACGCGGCTGATCCGCCGCTCGGTGTTCGTGAACGTGCCGTCCTTCTCGGCGAAGCTCGACGCCGGGAGGACGACGTGGGCGTACTTGCGGGTCGAGTCGTTCAGGAAGATGTCCTGGGACATGAGGAAGTCGAGCCCCTCGAGGCCTTCCTCGACGTGGCGGGCGTTCGGCTCCGTCTGCGCGGGGTTCTCGCCGATGAGGTAGAGCGCCTTGATACGCCCGTCGTGCAGCCCCGAGATGATCTGGTCGAGGCGGTACCCGGGCCGGCTCGGGACCTCGACTCCCCAGGCCTCGGAGAACTTCCGCCGGATTTCCGGGTCGTCGACGGGCTGGTAGCCGGGGAGGTACGAGGGGTTTGCCCCCGAGTCGTTCAGGCCCTGGACGTTGTTCTGTCCGCGGAGCGCGTTCAGCCCCGTCGACTCGTACCCGAGATGCCCGGTCATGAGCACGAGATTCGACAGCGACCAGATGTTGTCGACGCCGCAGGCGTGCTCGGTGATTCCGAGCGTGTAGAAGATCGCCGAGTGCCGCTCGCTCGCGTATTCGCGGGCGGTCGCGCGGATGTCCTGGGCGGCGACGCCCGTGACCTTCTCCGCCTCCTCGGGCGGGTAGCGAGCGACGATCTCGCGGACGACGTCGAAGTCGTCCGTGAGCTCGCGGATGTACTCCTCGTTCTGGAGTCCTTCCTCGAGGATCGTGTGCATCATCGCGTTCAGCAGCCAGACGTCCGTCCCCGGCCGGAGCTGGAGATGGCGCTTGGCGAGCTTCGTCAGCCAGATCCTGCGCGGATCGGCGACGACGAGCGTGGCGCCCTTCCGAACTGCCTTCTTGATTCGCAGGGCTAGCACCGGGTGCGCCTCGGTCGTGTTCGACCCGATGACGAACAGGAAGCGTGCGTTCTCGATCTCGGGTATCGAGTTGGTGCTTGCTCCTCTGCCGAACGACCTGACCAGGCCGTAGAGGGTGGGAGCGTGTCAGGTCGACTCGCACGAGTGGACGGAATTCGTCCCGACTCCCGTGCGGGCAAGCTTCTGGATGAGGTAGTTCTCCTCGTTCGTCAGGCGCGCGGACGAGAGGAAGCCCACGGACTGCGGCCCGTGCTCGGCGATGACATTCTTCAGACCAGCGGCCGCGGTCTCGATCGCGTGCTCCCACGTCGTCGGATGGAGCTCCCCGTCCTCCCCGCGGACGAGCGGCTGCGTCAGGCGGTCGGGGTGATGCACGAAGTTGAACGCGAAGCGGCCCTTGACGCAGAGGTTGCCCTCGTTCGGGAGGTACTCGTCCTTCGATGTCACCTTGACGATGTGCTTCGTCTGCGGATCGAGGTTGAGATCGATCTGGCAGCCGACGCCGCAGAACGTGCACGTCGTCCGCACCTTCTCGAGCGCGTCCTCCGGCCGCGACGTGCCCTCCTCGAACTTCTCGTAGATCGCGCCGGTGGGGCAGACGGAGAGGCAGCCGCCGCAGAGCTCGCACTCGGTGTCGAGCCACGAGAGCTCCCACGTGGGGACGATCCGCGCGTGGCCACCGCGGCCCTCGAGGCTCAGGGCCGAGCACTGCATGACCTCCTGCGTGTAGCGCACGCAGCGCGCGCAGAGGATGCAGGCGTCCGGGTCGTACCCCATGAGCTTGTTGCGGTCGGCGTACTCCTTCCGCTTCGCGTCGGGGAGCATCAGCGGCGCGTCGGCTCCGAGCTCGTTCGCGAGATCCACGAGCTCGTTCGGGCGGCCTCCGGGCGAGGCGTCGAGGTGCTCGGAGAGGAGCATCTCGGTCAGCGTGCGCTGAAACCCTGTGATGGGGCCGTTCGTCGAGACGGCCATGCCCTCCCTCACGCGCGTAGCGCACGCCGGCAGCGGGCGGGGAGCGCCCTCGACGTCGACCACGCACATCCGGCAGCCGCCGTAGGGGTCGAGCTTCGAGTCGTGGCAGAGCGTCGGGATGAACGTCCCGTGCCGGGCGGCGGCGTGGACGAGCAGCTCGCCCTCGGGCGCGCTGACCGTCTTGCCGTCGAGGGTGAACTCGACCATCGCAGTCACTGTATCCCGGCCTCGATGACGAGGGAGCGGGTCGTCGTCGGATGCGCTGCGACGAACTGCAGGTCGGCCTCGGCAAAAAGGGCCGCGTACTCGTCGATCGTCCGTTCGCGGCCTCCCGGCATGACGAACATGTTCAGGTCGGCCAGCTTGACGGCGGGGTTCTCGTTCGCTGCGCCGAGGTCGCGCTCGATGACGAGCACGACTGCGCCGGGGCGCATTGCCTCGCGGCAGGTGCGGAGGATCGCGATCGACTCCGCGTCCTCCCAGTCGTGGATGATCGACTTCAGGACGTACGCATCGCCACCCTCGGGCACCGATTCGAAGAAGCTTCCAGCGACCACGTCGCAACGGTCGAGCACTCCCGCCTCGCGAAGCACCGGCTCGGCCCCGCTGACGACGTGCGGCTGGTCGAAGAGCACGCCGCGAAGATGCGGGTGCGTGGACAGGAGCGCAGCGAGCAGCGTCCCGCTGCCGCCTGCGACGTCGACGACCTTCCCGAACCGCCCGAAGTCGTAGGCGGCGAGGATCGCGGCGTTGGCGCCGCCCGTCAGCGACCGCATGGCCTCGTCGAAGATCGCGCTCTCCTCGGGGTGTCCGGCGCGCCACTCCCACACGTCGGTCCCGTACACGGAGCGGAACGCATTCTCGCCCGTGCGTACGGCGTTCGTCAGATTGCCCCACGAGCGCCACAGGTGATCGCTTCCCACGAGGCGCACCCAGCCTCGCACCGAGCCGGGCACGTCACCGCGCAACGGCTCTCCGAGCGGGGTCAGCGAGAACCGCTGCCCGTCCGCCTCGTGGAGGACTCCCAGGCTGGCCAGTGCTCGCAACAGGCGGTACGTCGCCGACGCGTCCGCTCCGCTTGCCTCGGCGAGCTCGTCGGAGGACCTCTGGCCGTCGGCGAGGAGGTCGGGGATCCCGAGCTCGACGGCGGCGTAGATCGTCTGTGTCACGCGGAACCCGTCGATGAGCCGCAGCAGGTCGGCGCTCACGCGGCCGTATTGCTCGCGAGCGGAGCGAACAGCTCGGGCCAGAACGCCATCGCGGTGCGCACCGGGAACGGCGACGCCTGCCCGAGCCCGCAGATCGAGGTCTTCTCCATCGCGAGCAGCCACTCGTCCACCTTTTCGCGCGTCATCGCCGCCCGGCCGTCCTCGAGCTCCTCCGCGAGGTGGTGGAGGGCGCGGTTCCCGATCCGGCACGGCGTGCACTTCTGGCACGACTCCTCGGCGAAGAACCGCATCGTCTCCGCGAGCAGACGGAGCGGCGAATAGGACGCCGGGAAGACCTGAACGGCGGCCGAGCCCGGACCCGCGCCCCATTCACCGAGCCCGTCCCGGGTGAGGGGGGCGTCGAGCGCGCCCGGCGGCAGGATCCCGCTCGCAGCACCTCCGGGAACGACGGCTCCGACGTCGTCCGAGAATCCGCCCGCGTGCTCCTCGACGAGCTCGCGCGTCGTGATCCCGTTCGCGGCCTCGTAGCAGCCCGGCTTCCCGACGGCACCCGTCACCGACCAGAGCCGCGTGCCCTTCGCCTCGCGCGTGCCGAGCCCCGCCCACCACTCGCCGCCGGAGCGCAGGATCGCCGGGACGTGCGCGAGCGTCTCCACGTTCTGGATCAGCGTCGGGCGGCCCAGGTAGCCGACCTGGCTCGGGAAGGGAGGCTTCAGGCGCGGCATCGCGCGCCGTCCCTCCATCGACTCGAGCATCGCGGTCTCCTCGCCGGCGATGTACGCGCCGGCGCCGACGACCAGCTCGAGCGCGAGACCGTCGAGGAGCCCGGCTGAGCGGAACTCGGCCATCGCAGCCGCCAGCCGCTCGCGGGACGTCGCATACTCCTCGCGGATGTAGATGTAGCCCTCGCTCGCCTCGAGGAGGCGCATCGCGAGCACCGTCGCTTCGAGCATGAGGTGTGGCCTGAGCTCCATCACGTACCGGTCCTTGATCGTCCCGGGCTCGCCCTCGTCGGCGTTCACGACGACGTGGCGAGCCCCGGGCTCACGCGCGACCGCCTCCCACTTGAGTCCGGTGGGGAATCCCGCACCGCCGTAGCCGGTGAGGCCCGAGGCCTTCAGCTCGTCGACGACCCGCTCGAGCGACGGCAGCTCGCGCAGGAGCGAGAGCCCACCGCGCGACTCGTAGTCCGCGAGCGACGCATCTCCGTCGCCGAGCGCGACGGATGGCCCGACGTTGGTCGAATGCGTGACCGGCGGGACGATCTCGTCGCCGCGGGTCATCGCTGGCGCGAGGTCGCAGTGACCCAGGCAGGCGACCTCGATTGCACCCGCGGTCGCCGCGAGGAGCTCACGTGCCCCGAAGCAGTCGCACACGGGGCCGGTGCAGACGCGTACCGCGTCGGTCGGCACCTGCAGGAACGAGTAGAAGGAGACGACCTCGTGCACCTCGCCGCGCCGGATGTTCATGTGGTCCGCGAGCGCGTCCGACAGCTCCATGTCGATCGGGCCGACCTCGCGCCGAATGCGCCCGAGGTTGTCGAGGAGGCGCGTTCGCCCGCGCGGGAGCTCGGGGAGGAGCGCTGCAAGCCGGAGCACGTCCACCGCGGCGAGTCTATTCAGCACCCGGAGGCCGCCGGAGCGCCTTCGCTCGCGCGTGGCGGCGCTTGGTCTCGAGTCGCCGCTCGTTGGCGGCCGCGGTGCGCTTGGTCGGGACGCGCTTGCGCGGTACCGCGAGGGCGTCGCGCAGCTTCGCTGCGAGGCGCTCCACCGCGAGCTCGCGATTGCGAAGCTGGCTCCGCTCGTCCTGCGCGACGGCGCGCAGGACGGGCCCGGCGCGTGCGACGACGCGCCGCTTCTGGGTCTCGGTGAGCGCGTCCGAGCGCTCGACGTCGAGCAGTGCCTCGACCCGCGTCGACGACTTCTGTGCGTGCTGCCCTCCCGGCCCGCTCGACCGCGAGATGCGCAGCTCGATCTCGGACAGCGGCAGGAGGACGGAACGCGTGACGCGGAGACTCCGCTCCGGCAACGGCAAAGCCGGCACCTGCGCTCTTTGGTCGCCTCCGTCGAGCCTACGGCTCTTAGACTCACGCTCCATGGCGTGCATTCTGCTCGACGTCGACGGCGTGCTGCACGTCTCCGGGGAGCCCATTCCCGGCGCCGCGGACGCGATCTACGAGCTTCGCCGGGCAGGGCACGCGCTCCGTTACGTGACCAACAACTCGACGATTCCGCGCTCCCGGCTCGCAGGTGACCTGCGCGAAATGGGGTTCACGCTGGACGACGAGGAGCTGCAGACCACTCCCGGTGCTGCCGTCAACCAGCTCGCGGGCAAGCGCGTGCTCGCGCTCGTCATGCCGTCGATCGTCCCCGACCTCGACGGGCTCGAGCTCGTCGGCGACCACGCCGACGCCGTGCTCATCGGCGGATGCGACGAGACGCTCGAGCCGAACCAGGTCTTCAGCTACATGAACCTGGCCCGCGCGTTCGACGAGATCCAGATGGGCGCGGGGCTGTACTGCCTGCACAAGAACAAGTGGTGGCAGACGAGCCGCGGCCCGATGCTCGATTCCGGAGCGTTCGTCGCCGGGCTCGAGTACGCGACGGGCGTCGAGGCGACGGTCCTCGGCAAGCCGAGCCCCTCCTACTTTGCCGCCGCGCTCGACGCGCTCGACGCGCAGCCCGAGCTGACGTGGCTCATCACCGACGACGTCGACGCCGACGTGCGCGGCGCTCGCCTGTTCGGGATGAAGACCGCGCTGGTCCGCACGGGCAAGTTCAGGCCGGAAGCACTCGAGTCGGCGGAGACCAGCCCCGACATCGTCGTGTCCTCGCTCGCCCACTTCCCAGCGCTGCTCGAGGAGGACCTGACCGGCGGCGGCTGGGCGCCCTGAGGTGAAGGTGGGCGTCGACATCATCGAGATCAGGCGGATCGAGCGCGCACTCGAGCGGCCAGGCTTCCGGGAGCGGTGCTTCACCGAGGCCGAGCGCGAGTACTGCGACTCGCGCGCCCGGCCTGCCCAGAGCTACGCGGGACGGTTCGCGGGCAAGGAGGCGGTCGGCAAGGCGCTCGGCTGTGGCGTTCGCTTCACGTGGAAGGAGATCGAGATCGTCGGTCGTCCGAAGCCCGGCGTGCGGCTGTCCGGGCGCACGGCGGCGTTTGCCGAGAAGGTGCGCGCGGGCGCGATCGACCTGTCCATGACGCACTCGCGCGAGCTCGCCACGGCCGTCGCGGTCGTCTCGGCGCGCGAGGATGCCTGAGCGGTACGAAGCCCTCTACACGGCCGCCGAGATGCGGGCGGCGGAGGAGCGCTACCCCGGATACCCCGACACCGTCCCCGAGCTCATGGAGCGGGCGGGAGGCGCCGTCGCCCGTGAGGCGATGCTGGCCTTCCCGGCGGCGACGAGGTTCGCATGCGTCTGCGGCGGCGGCTCGAACGGCGGCGACGGGCGGGTCGCGGCGCGCGTGCTCCGCGAGGCGGGACACGTCGCCGACGAGGTCGACGACGGCCTCGACGACTACGACGTCGTCGTCGACGCACTCTTCGGGACTGGGTTCCACGGCGCGCCCCGCCCGGACGCCGCCGCGGCGATCGAGCGAATCAACGGCTCTCGCGCCGCGGTCGTGTCGGTCGACCTACCGTCCGGCGTCGACGCGTCGACGGGCGAGATCGCAGGGGCCGTGGTCGACGCCGACCTCACGGTGACGTTCCACGCTCCGAAGGTGGGGCTCGCGGTGGCGCCCGGGCGCTTCCACTCGGGTCGCGTGGTCGTTGCCGACATCGGGCTCGCTGCGAGCCCGACGGAGATCACCCGCGCGACGTCGGCGCTCCTCGATGTCGTCCCGCGCCGCGGCCCGGGCGACACGAAGTACAGCTCGGGCAGCGTTCTCGTCGTCGGCGGACAGCCGGGCATGACGAGCGCCGCCTGTCTGACCGCGATGGCGTCGCTGCGGGCCGACGCTGGCTACGTCACGCTCGCCGTCCCTTCTCCGTCGCTTGCGACCGCCGAGGCGCTCGCGCTCGAGCCCGTGAAGGTCGGCTGGGAGGACGGCGACGCGGTGGAGACGATCGCAGCCGCCGCAGAGCGAGCCGGAGCCCTCGCGCTCGGGCCGGGGCTCGGTCGCGGGCCGGGCCGCCGCGAGCTCGTGCGCGCCGTCCTCGAGGGGCTGGAGGTCCCAGCGGTCGTCGATGCGGACGCCTTGTTCGGCCTGGAGCCCGTGCGGCGCGCCGCGCCGACCGTCCTGACGCCCCACGCCGGCGAGCTCGCACGCTTGCTCGATCGTGAGTCGTCCTGGGTCGGCGAGCACCGCATCGAGGCCGCCCGCGAGGCCGCCGCTCGCTTCGGAGCCACCGTGCTGCTCAAGGGCGAGGACACGCTGGTCGTATCGCCGGAGGGCCTGGTCGTCGTCTGCGACCTGGGGCCGCCCGCCCTCGCAACTGCCGGGACCGGTGACGTCCTCACCGGCGTGGTCGCCTCGTTTCTCTCGAAAGGCCTCGACGCGGCAACTGCTGCGGCGGCAGCTGCGATCGCCCACGGACGAGCTGCGACGCTCGCCGGCCACGGGGCAGGGCTCGTTGCGAGCGACCTCCTCGAGCTGCTCCCCGCGGCGCTCGAAGCCTGACGCCAAGTCAGTTTCCGGCATAGCAGTCGGAGGTGGGACGCGGTATGCGGTCGTCGAGGGAGCGAGCATGGGGGCCGGGATCAGCCGGGGCGCTGTCGTCCTCGGCAGCTCCGGAGTCGACACGATTCGCGGACTCGGCGGTTCCGACTGCATCGTCGGCGGCGCCGCGAACGACAGCCTGCGAGGCGACGGCGGCACGGACGTCTGCATCGGCGGCACGTGAACCGACAGCTTCCACTCGTCCTGCGAGACCCAGATCCAGTAGAGACAATGGCCCCCGTGGAGCGGTCCTGCTTCACCCTCGATCTCGGCGCAATCCGCCGCAACGCCGAGACTCTGCTCCGCGCAGCCGGGGGAGCGGAGCTGTGGGCTGTGGTCAAGGCCGACGGGTACGGGCACGGTGCGGTCGACGTGTCGAAGGCCGCGGTCGACGCAGGGGCGACCGCGCTCTGCGTCGCGACCCTTCCCGAAGCGCTCCACCTGCGCGCAGCGCTGCGCAACGCCCGAATCATCGTCATGGGGCCCGTGTCCGACCGCGAGATCGGCGAGGCGCGGGTGGCTCGGCTCGAGCTCGTCGCCGCTGACGGTCGCATTCCGGAGGGGGTGAAGGCCCACCTCAAGATCGACACCGGGATGGGTCGCTGGGGGCTCTCGGAGATCCCGGCGCCGACGCGCGACGTCGTCGGCATCATGAGCCACCTCGCGTCCGCCGAGGCCGATCCCGCGTTCACCCAGCTCCAGGTGGACCGCTTCCGGGAGGCGACCGCGCAGCTCGGGTCGCTCACGCGGCACGTCGCGAACAGCGCTGCCACGCTGCGCTACGCCGAGGCACGCTTCGACGCGGTCCGCTGCGGCATCGCGTTGTACGGGATCTCTCCGTTCGCGGCCGATCCGGCGGAAGAGGAGCTCGTCCCAGCGCTTCGCTGGGAGTCGTACGTGGCGCTCGTCAAGCGGCTCGAGCCCGGCGAGAGCACTGGCTACGGACGCCGCTTCGTCGCCGACCGTGCAACGTGGATCGGAGTGGTGCCGGTCGGATACGCCGACGGCTTTCGCCGAGACATGACGGGCACGGAGGTTCTCGTCGAGGGCCGGCGGCGACGTGTCGTCGGGACGGTCTCGATGGACGCGCTCGCCGTGCTGCTCGACTCCGAGATCGCCCTCGGGACGCCGGTTACGCTCGTCGGTGACGGGATCCGCATCGAGGAGCACGCAGCCGTCGCGGGGACGATCGGCTACGAGATCGCCGCGGGCCTCAACACGCGCTCACAACGCTCCCGTCGGGTCGCAGTCGATGGATGAACGGATACGCGAGATCCTGGGCGGCGAGGACGCCTGGATCGTCGGTGGCGCGGTCCGGGACGAGCTGCTCCGGAGGCCCGTCCTCGACATCGACGTCGCGTGCTCCGATCCACGAGACGCGGCGCACCGGTTCGCGCGTCGCTTCGGCGGCGCTGTGTTCCCCCTCTCGGAACGGCACGGCGCGTGGCGCGTCGTTGCGGACGGCAGCGACGAGACCGTCGACTTCACGCCTCTGCTCGACGGGCTCGACGCCGACCTCGCGACGCGCGACTTCACGTTCAACGCCATCGCCGAGAGCGTCGCGACCGGCGCTCCGTACGACCCGCACGACGGCCGCGGCGATCTTCGCGCGGGCGTCGTGCGGGCGGTCACGGATTCGGTCTTCGTCGACGATCCGCTCCGGCTTCTACGCGCGGTGCGCTTCGAGGACGAGCTCGGATTCCACATGGACGAGCGCACCGAGGCGCTGCTGCGCGCCTCGGTTGCAGCCGTGACCGCCCCTGCGGGTGAGCGCATGCTCGCAGAGCTGCGACGGCTCTCGGCGGCCGGCTATCGCCGCCTGGACGAGTTCGGTCTGCTCGAGCCACTAGGGGGCGCTCCGGACGAGCGTCTCGACGCGCTGGACGATCCCGACTTCCGTCTCGTCGCCGCATTCGGCGAGAACCTCTCGCGACTGCCGATCTCCAACGAGCTGAAGCGCTACTCGGCGACGCTGCTGCGGGCGTGTCCGCCGGAGGATTCGTCACCACGAGCGATTCATCGCTTCCGCCGCCGGACGGAGCCGTGGGCCCTCGATGCGCTCGCGTTCGTCGGCTCTCCGGAGCTCGTCGGCGTGGTGGAGGCGGCGCGTCGAGCCGATCCGCCCGCCCCGCTCGTGCGCGGGGACGAACTGGGTCTCGAACCCGGCCCGGAGATCGGACGTATCCTCGACGCCATCGACGAGGAGCGGGCAGCGGGGACGATCTCGACGCGCGAGGAGGCGCTCGAGCTCGCACGCACTCTCACGGAGGGCGAAGGTTGAGCCCGGGCCTCTCCAGGGGCCGTCGCCATCCCCGACTGGGATCCAGGGAGGAGATGTGAGCGTCGACCTTCGGCTTGCCTTGCAGGAGGAGCGCGCTGCCGAGCTCGCCGACCGACTCCGGCGCCTCCTCGGGCCGTTCGCCGGCACCGAGGTCGCGCTCGACGCCGGGTGCGGGACAGGATCCGTCGCCTTCGCCCTGGCGCCCGGCGTCGCGGAGGTCGTCGGCGTCGACACGCGTATGGACTACCTCGACGCGGGCCGGGCGAACGCACCGGCCAACGTGCGGCTCCTCGAGGGCGACGTCATGCAGCTTCCGTTCGGCTACGCGGAGTTCGACCTCACCTGCTGCCATCGCGTTCTCCACCACGTTCGCATGCCCGCGCTCGCCGTCTCGGAGCTCGCTCGCGTCACGCGTCCCGGCGGGAAGATCTTCATCGCCGACCAGCTCGGCTCGGTCGACCCGCTCGTGAGCCTCGAGATGGACCGGTTCGAGCGACTGCGCGACGCGACGCACCAGCGGCTCCTGCCCGATGCCGACATCCGCGGTTTCCTCGACGCGAACGACCTCGTGTTGCTCAGCTCCGAGGTCACGCGCGAGAGCGTCGACCTCGAGCAGCGGCTCGAGCTCGCGGGCTTCGACGAGGAGGAGCGGGCGCGGATGCGCGGGCCGGGTCCCGCGAAGCCGTACGAGATCGAGGTCGGCTGGTACGTCGCCCGCAAGCCGGGGGTGTCGGGGCCCCCGGAGCTGTCCCGCCCTCGGCCACCGAGCCGGACAGGTCCGGCCCTACTCGTCGCGATGCGCCGTCGAGCGCGCAGCGAGCGACGTCACGAGCCGTGGGAAAAGCGCCTGCGCGATCGCCGCGAGCCGGTACGGGAACCACGGGACCGTGACCTCCCGCTTGTCCTTCTCGACCGCACGAACCACCGCGCGCGCCACGTCGTCGACCTCGATCACGAACCGTCGCAGGACCCGGCTACGCAGCTTTGCTCGTTGCGGGAACCCCTCGGTCTCGACGAAGCCCGGCATCACCGTGTGGACGTGGATGCCGGTCCCGGCGAAGAGCGCGGCCGTCGAGCGCGAGAACGCGAGCTGTGCATGCTTTGCGGCCGCGTAAGCACCGGCCGGCGCGAAGGCGATCGTCCCGGCGACCGAGACGAGGTTCACGACATGTGCGCCGCCCTCGGCGGCCGCCGCGCGTAGCCCGGGCTCGTACGCGCGCAGGCACCAGACGCCACCGAGGTAGTTGACGTCGAGCACCTGCTCGACGCGCTCCGGGTCGATATCGAGGAAGCTGCCGCGCGCGGAGACACCGGCGTTGTTGACGAGAAGCCCGATCCGTGGATGCCGTTCGAGCACGCGGGCCGCGACCTCGCCGACCTCTACGCGGTCCGAGACGTCGCACACTTCCCACTCGCCGCCGATCTCGGCGGCGATTCGCTCGAGCTCCTCCGCCCGCCTCGCCAGGAGGATGCAGTGCCATCCGCGTCGTGACAGCTCACGCGCGATCGCCTCGCCGATGCCGGACGACGCTCCCGTGATCACCGCGACACGCGTTTCCGCCATGGCGCGGGAGGCTAGCCCATTAGGATCGCCGGATGGCCGGCAGGTTCGAAGGGAAGCAGGCGCTGGTCCTCGGCGTCGCCAACCAGCGCTCGATCGCCTGGGCGATCGCGAAGCGCCTCGCCGACGAGGGGGCGACCGTCGCCTTCACCTACCAAGGGGAGCGCATCGAGAAGAACGTGCGCGACCTCGCCGCGAGCGTCTCGAGCCCGCTCGTCACGGAGTGCGACGTCCGCTCCGACGACGATCTCTCGCGGGTCTTCTCGAAGGTCTCCGATGTCTTCGACGGCGGGCTCGACATCCTCGTGCACTCGGTCGCGTTCGCGGCTGCGGAGGACCTCGAGGGACGCTTCGTCGACACACCGCGCGACCGCTTCTGGATGGCCGTCGACATCAGCGCCTACTCCTTCGTCGCGTGCTCCCGCCTGGCCGAGCCGCTGATGGAGGCGCGCAACCGCGGCTCGATCGTGACCATGACCTACCTCGGCGGCGAGCGTGCCGTTCCGCACTACAACGTCATGGGCGTGGCAAAAGCGACCCTGGACGCGAGCGTCCGCTACCTCGCGTGGGATCTCGGGTTCAAGAACATCCGCGTCAACGCGATCTCGGCCGGGCCCGTGCGGACGCTCGCCGCGCGCTCGATCGCGGGGTTCACGACGATGCAGACGATGTTCGAGGAGCGTGCGCCGCTGCATCGCCAGATCGAATCGGAGGACTGCGGCGCCGCGGCCGCCTATCTCCTCTCCGACGAGGCCGCGAACGTCTCCGGCACGACGCTGTACGTCGACGCCGGGTATCACGCGATGGGCATGTAAAACGGACCTGGTCGCTGAGCCGATTCCGCTTAGACGAACCACTCTCTGTGTCGTAGTCGTCGCGGAATCACGCGCTGGTGTGGTCCCGTGTGGTCTCGGGCTAGCGCGCCAGTCGTGGGACGAACACGACGCCGACGACGCCCGTCGCGCCGGCCCCCTCGGGCGGGGCCGCCGGCCCCGTCGCTCCCGTGGCTCCGACGCTCACCCCTCAAACGTATTCCGAGCGGCGGACGAAGCGCATCACTAGATCATCGGCCCGACGTCGTCGCAATCACGAGCGCAGCGTCCCGCTCGAAGCCCGACGAATAGTTCGGCGGCGCACACGCGAGGCGGCTCTCGTAAGACCGCGGCGGGACGCCTGGCAATCTTCCGACGCCTACTCGGCGCCTAAGCGCTTCCCACTGATTCTTGAAGCATGGTCGCCTGATTCTTGAAGCATCGTCGCCGCGGCTTGCAAACGATGACTGACGTCGGCTAGTTCTCGCGCCGCCAGGTCAATGCGCTCTTGCTGCATTAGCGCGAGGTCGTCCTGGCTGTCGGCGATGCTTCGCTGGTTGTGAGCGCGCGCGTCCTGGCTGTCAGCGCGCTCTTCCTGGTTGTCGGCGCGCTCTTCCTGGTTGTCAGCGCGCTCGGTCATCGCCTTGAGATCTTTCGTCATCGCCTCGACCGTCTGAGTGAGTTCGGCCAACTGGGCGGCGACCTGGGCGATGTCCTCTTGGGTCGTCACGTTTTCCAATCCTAACGCCGACGAACCCATCCTCGCGAGGACCCGGCATCGTCAACCAGAGCAGCTGTCGCGCCCGAAGGACGTCTCGCAAAGCGCTCTGCCTCGACGTCAAAGCAGCGCGACCTACATCTTCGACGCTGAGCGTCAGCGCGTTGACCCCAGCCGCATCTGCCCCTAGTTGCGCAACGTCGTCGCGCTTAGAGCGGCTCCCACCGACCGTCCCGGCGGATCTCTTCGTTGCCAACGATCGTGTCCTCGGTGGCGTCCTCGAACCAGCGCCTCGACCAGCACAGCCCCGTCTTGCGTGCACGCGGCGTCGTCGCGCGATTGCAACGAGCGTGACTCGGCCCGAGATAGCCGTTCCCGTTGTCGTCGTGGTCGAGATCCCACGGAGTGCCCGGCTCGATCAGCTCGCCGCAGCGGGAGCAGAGCGCTCGCCCCTGTTCGACTGCGACGGCGACCGCCGCGCGCGAGCGCTGGTGGCCCGAGCCGTAGCGCTGCCGTCGCGCATGCCCGCGGTGGCGCTCGCGACACGCGGATGTGCAGAACCTGTGGGTACCGGTCTTGCGGAAGAACGTCCTCCCGCAGCCGGCGCAGTTAGCCTGCATCAGCCCTCATCGGCCGCGAGTCGGCGAAGTCGCGCGGGATCGAAAAGTTTCGGGGGGAAGAGGCAGACTGTGGGTCACCCTCGAATCTCGCTCCCAAAAAAACCCAGTGTCCATGCGGGTTTGCGCCGCGTCAACCGCGCTCGCCGAGCCAGACGAGGGCGACGATCACGGTCACGGTGATGATGACGGCGATCGTGAACATCTCACCACGGACGTTGACGCAGCCCAGCCTGCTCCAGGACCTCGTTCGCCTTCTTCCGAAGCTCGCTCGCACGACGCTCGCGCTCATCGTCGTACAGGCCGATCGCGACGGGCTTCGGAGTGCGCTCGTACTCCAGCCTCGCGGCAGGGTCGATGTCCGGCTCGGGCAGCGACGGCAGCGCGCCCGCCTTGCGCGGCGCGTGCGTCCTCGGCAGTCCAGTACTTCTCGGATGTGTCTCCCACCACGGACGCGGCTTTGGGCATCAGAAGATCCTCGGCGACTGGGGCGCGGGTGGCGACCCGAACGTGCGCTCCACGATGTAGCCCGTCGGGCCGAGCAGGACTTCCTGGAAGTCGCTCCGACGCAAGACGACGATCCTGCCGTCCTCGACGAGGGGTGCTGGCGGTGTGGTCCCGGTGTGGTCCCGCTGCCTCCCAGCCCCGCATATGTGCTGCAAATCGGGGGGGTAGCTACTACGCGATGGGGATGTAGTCAGGGCCCGAGGCGTTGCGGCCTCGGGCCCCTGTGAAGCGGTCAGGCGGTCGCGCGGGCCGCGACCCCGGCGCCGACGAGGTGGTTGTGAACCTCGTGGCGAGAGATCTTCGGCGGCTCCGTGATGCCGGCCTGCTGTGTGAACGGGCCGATCTGCTCCTCGGAGAACCGCTCGAACTGCTCGTCGCTCTCCCACACGTCGACGACGAGGAGGCCGTCCTCGGTCTCGGCGACCCAATGGAAGATCGCACCGTCGGCCTCGGCGATGCCGCTTGTGAATCCCATGAGCTCGATCACTTGGTCGTACTGCTGGATCGTCGCTCCGGGAAAGCGCATCTTGAACGCTACGGCCATCTGCTCCTCCCTTCGGTAGAGGTAGGTGCGGCCGGTAGGACGCACCTACGATTCTGACGCACTTCGACCATCCACGTCCACATGCTCTGGTGGACACCGCGTGTCGGGGCCGCAGCCGGCGCAAGCCGCCGGATAGGGTTGGCTCGTGAGAGCAGCGCTCATCCGCGAGGTCGGCGCGGCGCCCGAGGTGAGCGAGGCCGAGGAGCCGTCGGGCGAGTCGATCGAGATCCTCGCGGCGCCGATCAACCCGATCGACCTCGCCGTGTCGCGCGGGATCCTCGCGACCGGTCATCCGGAGCTGCCCTACGTGCCCGGATGCGAGGCCGTCGGCAGGACGAGCGACGGACGACTCGTGTGGCTGTTCGGGGGCTCGCTCGGGAGGACGTCGAACGGCGCCATGGCCGAACGGGCGGCCGTCGGAGACGCGCACCTCTACGACGTGCCCGAGGGCGCAGATCCGGCGCTTGCGGCCGGGCTCGGGATCGCGGGCCTCGCCGGCTGGCTGCCGCTCGCCTGGCGCGCGCCGCTCGCGGGCGGCGAGAACGTGCTCGTTCTCGGCGCAACGGGCTCGGTCGGCCTCGTCGCCGTGCAGGTCGCGAAGCTCCTCGGCGCGGCTCGTGTCGTGGCCGCCGGACGAAGCGTCGCGGGCCTCGAGCGCGCGGCGGAGGTCGGAGCCGACGCGACGATCAGACTCGACGAGGCGGAAGACCTCGTGGTTGCGTTCAAGGACGCCTTCGGGGGCGAAGGTCCGACCTACGTCTTCGACCCGCTCTGGGGCGCGCCCGCCGCCGCCGCCGTCCAGGCGGCCGTGCCCTGGTCGACGATCGTGAACCTCGGCCAGTCTGCAGGCGCTACGTCGGAGCTCGCGTCCGCGGCCGTGCGTTTCAAGAGCCTCTCGATCCTGGGCCACACGAGCTTCGCCGTTCCGCCCGACGAGCTCGCGGAGCACTACCGGCGGCTGGTCGAGCACGCGCTCGCCGGCGACATCCGGCTCGACGTCGAGCGGGTACCCCTCGCCGACGTCTCCGCCGCCTGGCGGCGTCAGGGCGAGGGCGCCGGGACGAAGCTCGTCGTCGTGCCATAGAGCCGGGCGGGTTTGCCGGCGGCGGGGCAGGGGAATGGTCCTGACGTGCGTCGATCTCTCTACTGGCTACTCGGCTGGATGGCCTGGAAGGTCGGGCGCCGGGTGCTCCAGCGCAGGCTGCGGACCGCCGGGCGCTAGCTCGCTGCGGCGTCGATCACGGCGTCGATGTCGGGAAGCTCGCCGCCGAGCATCCAGGCAGCCTCGATCTTCTCGCCGTCTCGGATCAGGAACGCCGTGCGCATCGGCACGTCGGTCATCCCGAGCGGCTCGAACGCGACGTCGAAGGCTCGTGTCGCGTCGCCGTTCCAATCGGAGAGCAGTGGCAACTCGACGCCGAGCGTCTGCGCCCACGCGCGGTGCGACCAAGCCGAGTCGCGCGAGATCCCGAACGGGCGAATGCCGGCCGTTGCGAGATCGTCGCTCCTGTCACGCAGGAGGTGCAGCTCGCTCGTTCAGGTCGGCGACCAGTCGTAAACGTAGAAGCAGAGCAGCGTGAGTCCGTCGCCGAGTACCTCGCGGAGCGGTCGTGCCTCCTCGCGCGGAGCCGTCCACACGGAGACGTCGGGAACGGCGCTGCCGGGCTCCAGCATCGCGCGACGCTAGCAGCACTCGGCGTCGCGAAATGTCGAATGCGCACGGACGCATCCGTCATCAGGGTACGGACGTAACTCACGAGCGAAGGAGCGGCCATGCACTATCTCCTGCTGGTCTGTTGGGGCACCGACTCGATGAACGCTCAGACCGAGCCCGGTCGGAACGACGACACGGAGCCGGAGAGCTTCCCGTGGCTCGACGATGTGCAAGGTCGCGGGATCTGGGTGACGGGCGACCAGCTCGCGCCTCCACGGCGCGCGCGGTCGGTGCGGGTGCGAGACGGGAAGACGATGGTCACCGACGGCCCGTTCGTGGAGACGAAGGAGGCGGTCGGAGGCTTCGACATCATCGAGTGCGACAGCCTCGAGGAGGCGGTCGAGATCGCAGCCGGTCACCCGGTCGCGCAGGTCGGGACGATCGAGGTGCGGCCGTTCCGGGGCACCTGACCGTCGGTGTTTCGCCCCTCTTCGGGGCGGGGCACTACGAAAATGTCATCCCGAAAGGAGAGACGATCCGATGCTCGAGCACGCAAAGGCTTTCAGCGGCTTCGCCGTCGACGACATCGAGCGCGCGCAACGGTTCTACGGTGGGACGCTCGGACTGCGGACCTCCGAGGACAACGGACTCATGACCCTCCACCTCGCCGGTGGCCGGGACACGCTCGTCTATCCGAAGCCGGATCACACGCCGGCGACGTACACGATCCTCAACTTTCCGGTCGAGGACATCGAGGCGGCGGTCGACGAGCTCGGCGAGCGCGGAGTCCGGTTCGAGCGCTACGAGGGCTTCGACCAGGACGAGAAGGGCATCTCTCGCGATCCCGCCGGTCCGCCCATCGCCTGGTTCAAGGACCCGGCGGGGAACATCCTGTCGGTGCTCCAGAACGGAGGGATGTAGCCGGCCGGCTACGGCGCGCAGCACCAGCCTTCGACGCGCGGAAGCGTTCGCGAGCGGAACTGCTCGGAGACGTTCGCCACCGCGCGGAGTCCGCTTCCGTCTCGCCGGACGAGTACCCACTGGTCGGCTTCGGGCCAGCCGACCACGATCCAGCGCCTGTCGGGTGACGACGTCGGTGCGGTGAGTCGCCCCCGCGTTCGAAGGGCCACTCGACCCTGTACGACGAGCTCTGTCGTAGAGCCTCGCCGGCGGAGCACGACGCCTCGGTCGTCGGCGACAGGCCCGCGACTCGATCCGGCCAGCCGGCCGGCCGCGACGTCGTACAGGGTCACGCGGCCGGGTCGATCAGCGTAGGCGAGCACGAACCCGCGCCCGGGCTGCCACGCGAGCGGGCCCTGGTATCCCGCCACGAGCAGGCGATCGTCCGTGCCGTCGCCAGCGACGATTCGAAGCCCGGTGTTGTCGACGTATGCGATGCGCGTATCGGTCTCCGTGCCGGTCCAACGGGGCGAGCGGACCCCGGGCCGGGCGAGCGTCCAGCGAACGTCGCCGTCGGGCTCGAGCGCGGCGAGCTCGTTCTCGCGCCCGGCGACCACGAAACGGCCGAACGGCGACCAGCTCGCTTCGCGGTACGGGCCGAGGAGCCGCTTGGATCCGTCTTCTCGTACGACCCACACTCCCGCATCGGACGCGACGAGCAGGCGCCCCGGCGACGGCAGCGAGAACAGGGCCGGCTGCGCGCGCTCGATTCCCACGGTCTCGCGAATCTCGTCGAGGACGGCCCGGCCGGGAGGGCTGAGCACAGCTGCAAGCAGGGCGGCGGCCACGACGACGACGAGGGCGGGACGCAGCATCTTGCGCCCGTGCTCGACGGGCTCGCGCTCGTCGAACGCGGTCGCGACGACGCTCCACGACCGCTCGCGGGCCCTCGACTCGTCGGGGATCGCGACTCGCTCGAGATCGTTCTTCACAGCTCGTCTCCGAGTACGTCGAGGCCTCGCCTGAGCCGCGAGTTGACGGTTCCGCGCGGCAGGTCGAGCGCGGTCGCGATTTCGCCCGGTGTGAACTCGAGGAGATAGCGCATGACGATCACGGCGCGATGCTCAGGCGAAAGCCGGGCGAGGGCGGCGAGTGTCTCGTCGGCGGTCGGCGCGGGCTCAGGAGCGGGCACGGTGTCGCGGAGCTCGACCTCGCCGCGAAGAGCACGCGCGCGCGTCCAGTCGATCGCGCGGTTGACGGCGATCCGGTGCAGCCACGGACCGAAGGGGCGTCGGCGATCGAAGCGATCCAGCGCCCTGATCGCCGCGAGGAACGACTCCTGGGCGATGTCCTCGGCGGCCGCTCGATCGTGGGTGACGAGGTAGGCGGCGCGAAACGCCCGCGGCCAGTGCATCCGGAAAAGCGCCTCGAGATCCGAGACCGATCCTCGCTGCGCGCCGCGCACGCGGGCGCGCTCGTCCCGTCCCGCGCGCATCCGTCGCCCAGACTACGACGGGACCTGTCACAGAGGTCCATGCCGGGGATACGTCTGCGCGTCGTTGCGAGGTCCCTGGACCTCGTGTGGCCCGACGCGCGTATTCACGAGTATGGACAGGCGGGAGTTCCTGCTCGCAGCGGCCGCGGTCCCCGTCGGACTCGCGCTCGGCCAGGACGTCCCGGCGGCTTCGCTGGGAGGCTCCGTCGCGCTCGTCACGGCCGATCTCGAGGACGAGGTGGTGGTCCTCGACCCGTCGAGCGCGCGCACGCTCGGGCGAATCCCCACCGCTCTCGGACCGCGCAGCATCGAGGCCGTCGATTCGAGACTCGCCGTGGTCGCCCACACGCAGGTCGGCCGTGTATCCGTGGTGGATGCCGCGGCGCGAGCTGTTCGCACCGAGCTCGACGACTTCGCGGCTCCGCGGTACACGGCGGTCCATCCGAATCGCCGGCTCGCGTACGTCACCGACTCGGCCGCCGCCGAGGTCGTCGGCCTCGACGTGCAGCGTGGACGCATCGTCTCGCGGACTGCGGTCCCGGGTCCCGCCCGCCACGTCTCGCTCGATCCGAGCGGATCGCTCCTCTGGGCCGCGCTCGGGTCGAAGGCGGAGCGTCTCGTCGTACTCGCTCTCGACGACCCCCGGCGCCCGAGGCTCGAGGGCACGATCGCGCCACCGTTTCTCGCGCACGACGTCGTCTTCGCGCCCGACGGGCGCCATGTCTGGGTGACCGCCGGCGCGGGTCGCCGCATTGCGATCCAGCGCAGCGGAACGCGGGAGACCGTCCGCGTCCTCGAGGCGGACCGCGCTCCACAACACGTGGCCTTCGGCGGTGGACTCGCGTTCGTCGCGAGCGGCGACGACGGCACGCTGCGCGTCCACAGACAGGACGGCCGGCTCGTGCGACGCGTCGACGTGCCCGTCGGCTCGTACAACGTCGGCTACGGGTGGGGGCGTGCGATCACGCCGTCGCTCTCGCTCGGAACGGTGTCATTCCTCGACGACCGAGGCCGCGTCCGCGCGGTTCGAGACGTCGCGCGCGCCGCGCACGACGCGTGCATCGTCTTCGGTCCCTGAAAGGAGCCTCGCCATGAAGCCCTTGCTCACCCTCGTCGCGGCTCTGTTTCTTGCCGCCGCCGTCACCGCCGTCGCTGCGAAAGGCGACGGCTCTCCGTATACGCCGGGTCTCGTCCAAGGCGCCGAGGGCGTCGTCTCACCCGACCACCGGATCCGCTTCGTGACGCTCGCGACGGCGGAGTCGACGGTCGTCGCGGCGATACGCGTGCGCACCGGACGGGTCGTGCGGAGCAACGTGCTCCGCGGCTTCTACGGCGTCCCCATCGTCGCGTGGGACAACTCCACCGGTGGGGTCTCGGCCGATGGACGCACGCTCGTCGTCGGCTCCTACGGCCCGCTGCCCGGTGACCCCGGAGTGACGCGATTCGCCGTGCTGCGTACCGACACGTTGCGACAGTCGCGCGTCCTCGCGCTCCGCGGCTCGTGGGCCTACGACGCGATCTCGCCCGACGGCTCGCGGATGTTCCTCATCGAGTACCTCGCCGCGGGTCAGAACCCGCGCTACCGCGTGCGCTCGCTCGACATGCATACGGGACGCCTCGATCCCGACGCGGTCGTCGACCGGCGCGAGGACGAGGTCCTCATGCGCGGCCAGCCGGTCACTCGCGTCACGAGCCAGGATGGCGGGTGGGCGTACACGCTCTACGCCCGACCCAAGCACGGCCCCTTCGTGCACGCGCTCGACACCGTGCGCGGCGAGGCCTACTGCGTCGACCTGCCCGTCCGCCTGCGTCAGCTGGAGCAGATGGCGCTGCGGCTCCGGATGCGCGGCGACGGAGCGCTCGAGGTCCGAAACCGTCGCGAGCGGATCGCCCTCGTCGACACCGGGACCTTGGAACTCCGCGGCTAGACGAGCGCGGGGAGAGCTTCGGTTGCGTCGGCGATCGCCCGCGCGACCTCGGTGATGTCGCGGTTCTCGTTGAACACGCGTAGCTGCCGATCCGCCGACGACCCGCGCGCGAGGATCGCGGATATCCCCTCGAGCTCACGTTCGGAGCCGAGCTCCGCGGCGTGCGGCTGGAGCTGTCGCACCGTCCGGCGGATGAGCCGAGCGACGGGCTGACGGTTGCGGCTGCCCGTTGCGAGATCCATGATCGGCGCCTCGAGCCCGTACCTGGCGGCGAGCCACTTGTTCTCGCTCGTGAGGATCCGGTGGTACGAGGGGATCTCCAAGCCGGCCTCGTACTGCTCGCAGAGCTGCTTCACGAGCGCCTGACAGTAGGCGGCGATCGCGACCGCGTCCTCGACGCGCGTCACGGCGTCACAGATCCGGATCTCGATCGTGCCGAGGCGGGGATGGAGGCGGATGTCCCACCAGATGTGCGTGTAGTCGGCGATGCAACCGGAGCGCTCGAGCTGCCCCACGACCGCGGCGTAGTCCTCGTAGTCGCGGAAGCGCGGTGGCGGTCCCGAGCGCGGGAACGCGGAGAAGACCATCTGCCGGCTGGAGGCGAGCCCCGTCGCCTCTCCTCGCCAGAAAGGCGAGCTTGCCGACAGCGCGAGCAGCGGAGCGAGATGCGGGAGGAGC
>DASTYQ010000025.1:0-34360 GCA_035764775.1 Gaiellaceae bacterium | reverse complement strand
CAACGTCGGGTACGTCCACTTCGAGGAGATGTTCGGCGAGCGCAACTCGGTGCTGCGCAAGGGACCGGTCGCGATCGTCGCGATCGACTCGAGCGAGCCCGATCTCGACCACGGCCAGATCGGACGTGGCAGGTACCGCTGGATCGAGGAGCAGTTCGCCGAGCCGGCGGAGATGAAGATCTTCGTCCTGCACCACCACCTACTGCCCGTCCCCGGGACCGGTCGTGAGCGAAACGTCGTGTACGACGCGGGCGACGCGATCGAATGCCTCCAGCGGTCGGGCGTGCGCCTCGTTCTCTCCGGTCACAAGCACGTGCCGTACGTGTGGCGGCTCGAGGATCTCTTCGTCGTGAACGCCGGCACCGTGTCTTCCCTGCGGCTCCGTGGCAACACTCGACCCTGTTACAACGTGATCGAGATCGACGGCACGCGGGTCGACATCTGGCGTCGTCATCCGTTCCACGGTCAGGTCAAGCTCGTGTCGTTCGCGCTCGACACGCTCGAGTACGCGAAGTTCACGGGCGCGATCGAGGACGAGGTCACGGCCCGCAGTTGAGAGCCCTCGCGATCGTCGACGGCGAGCACTACGCGCCCGTCGTGCGTGACGCGCTCGCAGAGCTTCCGTACGAATTCGTCGCGGCCGTGTTGATCGGCGGCAGCGAGAAGCTACGCGGCGGGGAGGACTACGGTCTCCCGGTCGACGCGGACGTCGAGTCCGCAATCGCGCAGCACCTTCCCGAGGTCGTCGTCGACCTCTCGGACGAGCCCGTCCTCGGGCCGGTGGCGCGATTCTCGCTCGCGAGCCGCGTCCTCGCGCTCGGCATCCCGTATGTCGGGGCGGACTTCCGGCTCGATCCGCCGGAGCTCGAGGCGTTTGACCTGCCGTCTATTGCTGTCATCGGGACCGGAAAACGCGTCGGCAAGACCGCGGTAACCGGGCACGTCGCACGCTTGCTCGCAAGAGATCGGAACGTCGTCGTCGTCGCGATGGGGAGAGGAGGGCCTGCGGAACCCGAGGTCATCACGGTGCCTCCGACCGTCGAGTCGCTCGTCGCGCTGTCGCGCTCGGGGCGACATGCGGCCTCCGACCATCTCGAGACCGCGGCGATCGTGGGTGTCTCGACGGTGGGATGTCGGCGTTGCGGGGGTGGGCTCGCGGGAGGCGTCGCGACCTCCAACGTCGGGGCGGGCGCCCGGATCGCGCTCGCTCTCGACCCCGACCTCGTCGTCTTCGATGGAAGCGGCGCGGCGCTGCCGCCGATCGCGGCTGGTCGCACCATCGCGGTCGCCGGTGCACATCAGGATCCTGCTGTCGTCGCCGGTTACCTGAACGCGTATCGACTGCTGCTGGCCGATCTCGTCGTCGTGACGATGTCGGACGCGGTCCCGGACTGGCGGACGGTGAGCGACGCGATCGGAAGCGTCGTGCGTCCCGGCGTCGAGATCGTGGCGACCACACTCCAACCGCGACCGCTCGTGGGCGTAGGCAGGCGCTCCGTTGCGTACTTCTGCGCGGCGCCGCCGAGCGCGCATCCGAGACTGCGCCGGCATCTCGAGGACGTGCACGAGGCTCATGTCGTTCACATCTCCGGGAACCTCGCCGACCGCGTGGCGCTCCGCGATGAGCTCCCGGGCGTCGACGCTGAGGTCTTCCTGGTCGAGCTGAAGGCCGCAGCCATCGACGTCGTGGCCGAGGTCGCGCTCGAGCGTGGCTCCGAGATCGTGCTCGCCGCGAACGACGTCGTCCCCGTGGACGGCCAACCGGACCTTGACGAACGGGTACTGGACATGGCCAAATTCCGGTCGTGAGAGAGCGCCGTCACACTCTCCCACTGCCCCTAGGCGACGAGGTGCCGTTCTCCAAGGGGCTGATGGCCCGCGCCCTCGTCGTGACCGGCCTCGATCCGGAGCGGGCCTACCTGATCGCGCGCTACGCGGACCGCGACCTCACGGAGCGCGGGGCGGTCTCGCTCGACTTCGACCGACTCGGGGAGCTCGCGGCGGAGCTCATCGGCGAGGAGGAAGCAGCAAGAACCGTGCGACGCCTCCGCCGGCTCGACGCGCTTCAGCGCCTCGAGGAGCCGCTGCTCCTGCTCATCGGGGGCACGACGGGCACGGGGAAGTCGACGATCGCAACGGAGGCAGCCCACCGCCTCGGGATCACGCGCGTGACATCGACCGACTTCATCCGTCAGACGATGCGGACCTTCTTCTCGAGGGAGTTCATGCCGTCGGTCCACTACTCGAGCTTCGAGGCACGCCTTGCGCTCACGCGGGCCGAGGAGGAGGAGTCCGGCGACGCGGCGATCCTCGGCTTCCTCGACCAGACGCGCAACGTCCTCGTCGGGGTCGACGCGGCGCTCGAGCGCGCAGCGACGGAGCGTTGGTCGACCGTTCTCGAAGGGGTCCACCTCGTGCCGGGAATGGTCGGCACGCACTACCCCGGGGCGTTCGTCGTGCAGTGCGTCGTCGCGATCGAGGACGAGAACCTCCACCGGAGCCACTTCTGGGTGCGCGACTACGCGACCGAGGGTCTTCGACCGCTCGAGAAGTACCTCGACTCGCTGCCGCAGATCCGCGAGATCCAGGACTACCTCGTCGAAAGGGCGCGTCGACACGACGTCCCCGTGATCAACAACGACTCGCTCGACCGGGCGATCGGTGACGTGCTCGACCTCGTGCTCCGCCGCGCCGACCAGCTCGTCGCGGTCGGGTAGCACGACGCCTCTACACTGGCCGCATGGTCGTACGCGAGGACGTCGTCGAAGCGCTGCACGGGGTCGAGGATCCAGAGCTCGGAATGGACATCGTCGAGCTCGGCCTGATGTACGACGTCGAGGTCGACGGGCCGAAGGTGAGGGTGCTCTACAGCCTCACGTCGATGGGCTGCCCGGCCGGCGCGATGATCGCCGAGGGCATCGTCGATGCCGCCCGCAGCGTGCCCGGGGTCAGCGAGGTCGAGGCGGAGCTGACCTTCGACCCGCCGTGGACGCCCGACCGGATGTCGGACGACGCGAAGTTCATCCTCGGCTTCGGTTGATCCGCTAACTCGGTATCGAGAGCACAACCTTGCCGAATTGGGCGCCGGATTCGAGGCGCTCGTGCGCTGCGGCGGCCTCCGAGAGTGGGAACGTGCTGTCGACGTGCACGCGCGCGCGACCCGAGCGCACGAGGTCGTAGGCACCCTCGAAGTCGGACGGCAGCCCCATCGTCGAGCCGTAGATCACGAGTTGCTTCCACCACAGTCGGTAGAGCCGCGCAGGAGGGCTGTGCCCCGAGGTTGCGCCGCAGACCACGATCCGCCCCTCCTGCCCGGCCGCCGCCAGCGATCGTTCCCACGTCGCCTCTCCGACCGTCTCGACGACGACGTCCGCGCCCCGACCGGTCGCGTCCTTGACTGCTTGGACGACATCGTCGTCCGCATGGTTCACCGCGACGTCGGCGCCGAGGGCGAGCGCTCGCTCGAGCTTCTCGTTGCTCGACGACGTGACGATCGTGCGTGCGCCGAGGGCGCGGCAGATCTCGAACGCGGCGAGCGCGACTCCGCCGCCGATTCCCCAGATGAGCACCCACTCGCCCTCCCGTATAGCCGCCTTGGTGACGAGCATGCGATAGGCGGTCTCGAAGACGAGCGGGAAGGCAGCGCCCTCCTCGAACGTGAGGGCATCGTCGAGGCCGTACAGCTGGGACGCCGGAATCGCCTTGAGCTCGCAGCAGGTGCCGTCCGTGTGCTCTCCGATCACTGTGATGCGGTCGCCGTACGGGATGCCGGGGTTGATCACGACGCGCTGCTCGACACTGAATCCGCCGATACCTTCGCCGAGCTTCGCCACCACACCGGCTCCGTCGGCGCCGAGGATGCGTGGCTTCGGGACCGACGGGAGCCCCCTGCGCACCCAGATGTCGAGGTGGTTCAGGCCGGCTGCCCGCAGCGCGACGAGAACCTCGCCCGGCCCGGGCTCGGGATCGGGGACATCCTCGTAGCGAAGGACGTCCGGGCCGCCGTCCTCATGGATTCGGATCGCCTTCACGGTGCAGAATCCTCTCATGACCGGGGCCGAGCTGAGCCAGCTGGGTGCGGAGCTCGGGATCGACGTCGTCGGTGCGGCTCGGGCCGAGGCGTACGACGACACCGAGGACCACATCCGCGACCGGCGCGACCGCGGGCTCTTCGCCGACATGCGGTTCACCATGGCTCGGCCGGAGATCTCGTGCCATCCCGAGGCGCTCGTCGACGGTGCGCGAACGGTAGTCGCGGGCGCACTCTGCTACGCGCGTGACCTCCCCGAGACTGGCCCCGACGAGGGCCGACTCCCGCGGTACACGTGGCGCGACGAGTACGCGACGCTTCGCGAGCGCCTCGACGCGCTCGGCGGTCGGCTCGGCGGTTCATACCGCGTCCTCGTCGATGACAACGACCACGTCGACCGAGAGGCTGCGGTTCGCGCCGGGATCGCGTTCTATGGGAAGAACACGATGGCGATCACGCGCCGGCACGGGTCGTGGGTGGTCCTCGGCGTCCTCGTCACGGACGTCGAGATCGAGCCTTCGCCGAGACTCGAGCTCGACTGCGGACAATGCCGGCTCTGCATCGACGCCTGCCCGACGGGAGCTCTGGATGAGCCGGGCACGCTCGACTCGACGAAATGTCTCTCGTACTGGTCGCAGGCTCCTGCCTCCATTCCCGAGGAGTACCGCGCCGAGATGGGCGGCATGGTCTACGGCTGCGACATCTGCCAGGAGGTCTGTCCGTGGAACCGGGGCGTCGAGCGACGCCGGCGTGGCGCGGCTCATGCCGCCGACGTCCAGGCCAGTGTCCGGCTCGCCGACTGGCTCGCCGACGACGCCGACGACCTCGTCTCCGAGTTCGATCGCCTCTACGTGCCGCGAAACGACGGTCGCTGGTTACGTCGAAACGCGCTCGTCGCAGCCGGCAACGTGGGGACGGCGGTGCTCGAGCCGGACGTCGAGCGCTACGCCGCATCCGAGGATCCGATCCTGTCGGACGCGGCGGCCTGGGCGCTCGAACGCATGGCGGAGCGTGGGCGATGACGGCGAGCCTCGATGCCGAGCGACTCGCCGTCCTCGTGCACGAGGTTCGCAGCCCGGTTGCGGCGTTGTCGGCGATCGCCGAGGCGCTGGCGGAGGGGACGCGCGACGGCGAGGCGCGGCGCTCCCTGATCAAGCTCGTTGCGCTCGCTTGTCGCGGGATCGAGCGGATCGTCGCGGATGCGTCGGTCGTGTCGATCCGCCTCGAGCCGGTCGACGTGAGCGAGGTCGTGAGTGACGTCGTCGCGGCAACGAGGCTGCGTGGGGTGGCCGTCGAGCTGGAGGTCGACGAGGGCATTCCGGTCGTCGACGCCGACCCGTCGCGGCTCGGCCAGATTCTCGACAACCTCGTCGTCAACGCTGTTGTGCACGGCGCCGAGCCCGTCTTCGTGAGGGTGACCAAGCAGGCGACGGTTCTGATCGAGGTCTCGGACGCGGGACGCGGCATCCCCCGGGGCGAGCTCGATCGCATCTTCGAGCCGCGAGTGCGCCTCGATCCGGAGAGCGCGGAGGGCTCCGGTCTCGGTCTTGCACTCTCCCGTGCCATCGCCGAGGGTCACGGCGGGTCGCTGACCGTCACGTCCCCGCCCGGCCGCGGAGCGACGTTCGTCGTTTCGCTGCCACCGCGTACGGACTAGCCGGCCACCCGCACTTCGATGGTGGACGTCCGCAACGTTGCACCGCTGGCCGAGTGCTCCGAGACCTCGAAGGTTGCCCCCGATCGATCGGGAGCGACGGTCGCGCTCGTGGCGCGCACGGGGAGCCCACCCGCCGTGGGGTAGACCTCCGTGTAGTCGTCTTGCCGGACCGCGAGATACGCGGTCGCGCGGCTCGGAACGATCCAGGCGAACGCGATCGTCTCGCCCGCTGGCGTGCTGCAGTCCGCGACGTCGAGCCTCGGATCGAGCAGGCGACCACGTTCGAGCCGGCCGTATGCCCGTCCACACCATGACGTCGCGTCCGCTCTGATGACGTGATCGCCGTCGCAGGCGACGAGAGCGCGCCCGGAGACGGTTCTGAAGGTGACGCTCAGGCCCGCGACGCCGGTCCGGACGACGACTGGAGCGGCCGCCTCGTGCTCGGGTAGAGCCCGCAGGCACTCCCTGGCTGCCGGAGTCAGAGCGGTTTTCGCTCTCGTCGCCTCGACGCTCGTGATGATCTGCGGATTCGGGGTATCGAGGCGAACGGCCGGCGCCCTGGCCCTCGTCCCGTCGACGAGATGTGACGGCGGCTGCCCGGACTCCGACAGACAGCCCGCACTCGCGAGGACGGCCAGTGCGACGAGCGCGGCCCAGGGCGCTCCGCGGCGATCCACGTCACGAGCTCCATCCGGTTCTCCTGACCCCGGAATAGCTTGAGCTCCCGCGATACGTCCGCGTCCAGATGTTCGTGCCGTAGCTTTCGCCCTTCGCTTCGATGATCTGATCCGTGCCGTCGGGATTCGTTGCATAGATCAGCCCGATGTGGCCGTCGCTCGCGAGAGCATCCATCTTGATGAGCGCCGCCTTCGAGACCGTCGTGTTCGGCGCGCCTGTGCCCGCCTTGAACGCTGCGGACGTGTACGGCCCGTGGACGTACCGAAGCATTCCCCACTGCTGGAAGCTCGCGTCGGAACTACTCAGGGACTCGCGCCACACCTTGAACGTGAATCCGGAGCAGTCACCTCCTTCGCCTCCGGTGGCGGGGTCCTCGTGCGGGTCGTTGGGTGAGTCGTCGCGGTCGTTGTCGTTCCAGCAGCCCCCCGCCCACTGATAGCCCTCGTAGCGAGCGCGCAGCGCGACGGTGGCCGACCCGTTGCGCGTGATGTACGACGTCGGCGTCGGCGCTGCGTAATTGCAGTTGTCGGCGACGAATCGCGTGTGGTAGGCGGTGGCGCTGCTAGCAGCCGTCAGGCCAAGTCCGACCACGACGCCGATGAGGAACGAACGAGGGGCCTTCATTGCGAGTCTCCCAGGTCGTAGCGAGCGACGAATGCGCCGTTCGCGTTCGATCCGAGTCGATAGAGCCGGTTCCCGGCGAGGCGGAACCGGCTCAGCGGGGCGGCCTCGGCCCACTCGTCCGTCGGTGTCGAGAATCGCGTCGTGGTGCCGTGTCGATCGAACACGAGCACGACGAACTCGCTCGCGGAATCGGAGTACACACGCGCCACGACGACGAACCGTCGATCGAGTGGCTCGGCCAGCTGGACCTCGGCGATAGGCGTGCGGGTCGTGACCCGCCACGAGCGCTCGACTCCGCGACTCGAGACCAGGGCGGCGAGAAGATCGTGCTCCCGCCGTAGCACGACGACCTCGGCGCCCGAGCGGAGCGGACGTCCGTTGCGTGCGGCTCGGCGCTGGTCTCGCGGCGAAGACGGTGCGCCTTCCCCGACGACGGGCATCCACTGGTGGGACGGATGCTGGAGGACGACCGGCCCGCGCGGGCCGATCCGAACCTGTGACGCCACGCCGTCGGCCGTCTCTGTGGCTCCGAGCTCGCGGCCGGCAGGATCGAAGTTGCGGAGGACAGGCGTGTGTCCGGGGGCGGCGACGGACTCCAGGACGTAGAGCGAGCCGTCGTCGCCGATCGAGAGATCGGCGAGGCGACCGTCGATCGTGAGGGGCATGCGGGTCGGTCCGGCCCCGTCCGGCTGCCAGCGGAGCGCGCGCCTGTGGGCCTCGTCGAGGAGTGTGATCGCCCCTTCTCGGCCCACGTCGAACGCCGACGCGCCGATCGCCGGCAGGTTCCGGCCCGACTCGAGTCCGACGCTTGCGGGCCCGTCCCCCCAAGGCGCCGACACGATGGGAGTGCCCGGACTGGCTGAGCCGAACGGGTGCGTGCCGAGATCGACGACGCTCGGGTCGCCCAGGCGAAGTGATCGGTGTGGCGCGTCGGCCCCGCCCGCGGGGACGACGATGCGGTCACTCGCGCCGTTCGCCTCGAGCTCGGCGTAGTACTCGAACCCGCGACTCCCGACGACGTCCGCCGGCACGGTCGCCGTCAGTACGCGAAGCCCATTCTGCGATGTCGGCTCGAGTGGAAGCGTCCGAAATGGGGCGTGCGGATCCGTCCGGAGGTACACGATTCCGCGGACATCGCATCCCGCTTCGGGATCCTCGACTCCCTCGCGGGCGCAGTGGGCCTCGTAGGACAGGTCCACGCGCTCTCCGGGAAGCCTCAACAGCGGGGGCAGGTGGCTCGCGTCGAAGACGGCTCGAGCCGGCGCAGTCGGACGCCGCGCGACGGCGGTGCTGCTCACGGCGACGGCGAGCGCCGCCAGAGCGCATCCGACCGCGACTGCCGCCACGGTCGGCATGTCTCGTCGGGCACGAAGCGGAATGGGCATCGGGCTCCTCCGTTAGCTGACGAGGCAACGGTAGCGGCCGAGATACGCCCATACGCTCAGCGACGTGAAGTCGCTGCGAAGTTGTGACCCCTACGTGAGGATCAGCGTCGGCTGGGGACTCGGCCCAGCTCGCGCTGCAGGCGTCGTGCCCGCTTTGCGACGACGTCGCGGACCCGCTGCGGCTCGAGGACGGTCGTCTCGCCGCGGTCGGCGAGCACCTCGGAAAGTAGCCACTCCTCCGTCTTGAAGGGCACGTCCGCGATCGCCGATCCGTCGGTCAGCGGACGTGCGCCACGTTCGAGCTTCCACCTCGCGATCGCCGGTGAGTGCAGGAGCCTGGCGACACGCGGCTTGTGGAGGTACGAGGGGTCGAAGCCGTCCCGCGCCTCGAAGCGCGTTTCGGTCAGGCGGGCCGAGCGCATCCGGTCGAGCCGGAACGTCCGCGGTGCGTCGACGCTCAGGTCCCACGTGTGGACACGCCAGACGGGCAGCTCGCGCTCGATCGTGTAGGGCTCGACCTGACGCGAGCTCGGGGAGTCGTCGCCCTCCTTCAGGTACTCGATCTCGACGACACGCCGCTTTTCCGCCCCGTCGCTCAAGATCCTGACGAGCGACTCCTCCGCCGTGGCGTCGCTCGGCTTCGGCGTCCCGGCGAGGTCGAAGCGCCCGAAGGTCTCCTCGAGCTTCTTGCGTACGCGCTTGAGGGGCGTGTGGGCGTCTGCCGCGATGGTCGGGCCGACGTACTCGATCGCGAGACGGATCGCGCGCGCCTCGAGCGGTGTGAGCTTCGGGGGTCGCCGGAACACGTCGCCGTAGAGCTCCTTCTCGACCCGGACGACGTCACCGTCGTGCTCGGCATAGACGGCGTAGCAGCCGCCGCCGAAGTTCACGAGATTGAGGAGCGACAGGTGGTCCTGCAGCTCTTCGATCGGAATGGAGAACCGACCGGCAACCTCGTCCGCCGACAGCGTCGCGGAGCGCTCCTCGCCGCAGGCGGCGAGCAGGTGCGCCAGAAGGGCCTGCAGCACGCCGAACCGCTCGGGTGCCACCGGTCCGACGGGGCGCTCGGGCAGCGGCTGGCGTGGATCGGCACGCTTCGGCCCGGCGACGGCCGGCGACTCCCCCTCGTGGCTCGCCTCGAGCGCAGCGAGGGCCTCGCTCACCGACTCGACGAGCTCGTCGGGCTCGAGCGGAACCGCCCGCCCGTTCTGCCGCAGCACCCACCCCGCGAGCAGCTCGACGTTGGCGAACTCCGTCTCGAACACCCCGTCTTCGACGGTGCCGGCGTCGGGGAGGGTGCGCTCGACCCACCATGCGGTGTCGCCCGAGACCGCGATGCGCGCCCGCCCGACGGCCTCGCCGATCTGCCAGGGGCGGGGGATGCGGTGCTGCTCGACGTCGAAGTCGGGCGGAATCCTGAAGTCGCGCTCGCGGCGCGTTGCAAAGCGGATGTCGCCGCGGATGCGCGAGACCTTGAACGTTCGTGTCGTGTCGCGGTCGAGATCGTGGCCGACCACGTACCAGTTGCCGTCGTCGAGGCGGAGCGCGTACGGGTTGACCGTCCGCTCGCCCGGCCTGGTCCGGCGCGGGCTCCAGTATCCGAAGCGGACGGTGCGCTGCTTCGAGATCGCCGACTCGAGCTTGTTGAGCCGGCCCGCGAGCTCAGGTGAGTAGTCCGGCGCACTGACGCGGACGCGCTCGGCGGTGCCCGTGGGCGGCTCGGGGAAGCCCGCGCGCCCGAGTGCGAGGTTCTGCAGAGCGAGGCGAAGGGGCTCCGCGTACGCGAACTTCCCCTCCAGGTAGTACAGGGCAGTCTGCAGCGCCGCGAGCTCGTCGTCGTCGAGGTCGAGCCGGTCGAGAAAGTAGTTCTCGGAGCGAAGCGTGTACAGCTCCTCGCCCGTGAACTCGTCTCGCTGCGACTGCAGGGGCACGCCGAGCGCGGTGAGCTCCGCGCGGTCCGAGTAGAAGCGGCGTGCGAACGCCTCGTCCGACATCTCGCTGTACCCCTCGACGTTCGACTTGACGTCGCGGGCGGTCAGTAGCCGGCGCTCCGCCATGAGGAACGCGACCAGCGACAGCTGGCGGATCAGCTTGTCCGCGTCATGCGACATCGAACAGCGAGCCTACCGTTTGTGCGAGCCCGAATCCTGAGCGGGATTGCGAACGCACGAGAGCCGAAGCCGCTCGCGGCTACTCAGGGACTCGAGGCCGAATCGGTCGAGCGCGGCTAAGCCGCAACCGTCGCATGCTCGAGATGCTGGTGCGACGGGCAGTAGTCGCGGCCGGGGAGCGGCGTGCGCTGGCACGCCTTGCCCTTCCGCGTCGTCGCGTGGCAGCGGGCGACGCCGCCGTCCAGGAGGCCCGCCTCGACCTGCTGCTCGATGAAGGAGGTTGCAGCGCCGACCCCCTCCCGCACCGCCCAGGCGACCTGGGCCTGCGCCGTGATCGGGAAGTAGCGCCTGATGTCGGCGAAAAGCGCGCGGTCGGGCCGCGCGAAGTAGTGCGGATCGTCTGCCAGCCTCGTCATCGTGCGCTCGCATTCGACGAGGACCTCGCGCCGATAGCCAGCCTGCTCTTCGCGGGTCGCATACGGGTCGATGAGGTCCTTGATGGAGCGGTAGATCGCTCGCGAGTATTGATACATACAGGAGCGAAGTTGAGCTGCGTGATCGTCCACGGGACCTACTCGATCTCCCCGAATTCCACGGAACTGGGCTAAAAAAGCCGCGACGCCGAGCGTCGCAGGAGCAGTGTAGCGTCTTTTCGGCCGTGTTACAAAGTCGCGGTCTCCAGAGTCGTCCGTGACGGCAACGGCGCGCTATGGGACGACGTGGCGGACGGTCGCCGTACGCGCGAAACGGCGCGCGTCGTCGAGGGCGCTCGTCGCCTCGGCTTCGCTCGCGTAGACGCCCGAGAAGACGATCCAGTAGCCGGGGTGGAGGCTCGCGTAGCGCGACGAGTCGAGCACGCCAACGGCAGTGAGTCCCTTCGCTCGCGCGGTACGCGCCCGCGCGAGTGCCGGGGCACGGCCGCCCGTCTGGGGCAGCGATGCGACCGCGATCGTCCATCCGTCCTCGCCCACCGGCCATTCGGCGACGCCCGACGGGCTTTCCGGCGCCTCACCGCTTTCGGGCGCCGGCGTCTCCGCGAATCCGCCGATCGCAGTCTCGACCGTTGCCCCGTCACTGTCGCTTCCCGTCGCGGCGATCGCGCCGATCGCGGCGACGAGGGCGGCCGCGCCGGCGACGGCCGAGCGCCGGATCCAACTGGATCGCCAACCCCGCACGCCGGTCACCCCTGCCACTCGCGCGCCGCATTCGAGACAGTACTCCTGCCGTGCCGCCAACGGCTCGCGGCACCTGGGGCACGTCCTCATCCGATGGCGTCCGACCCGAGCGGCCGGGCGTCGGACGATCCGCCGGCGAGCGCACGGCCACAACTTGCACAGAAGCGTGCGCCGAGGAGGATCGGAGCGCCGCAGATACAGACGGCGCCACCGCCGCCGCGGCGGATGCGCGCCGTTCCGTCGAGGAGAGAGTCGATCTCCTGGACGCGTACCTCGATCGCGACCAGCTCTGCACAGCGCTCCACGACGAGGCCCGCGTTGAAGCGGTCGCGCTTGTACATCTCGAGGGCAAGGCCACCGAGGTCGCGCAGCCGCTCCTCCCGCACCTCGAGGAGAGCTTTCCGCTCGCGCTTCAGCTCGCGCGCCGGCGGCACCCCGTAGCTGCCTGGCGACGTCGCGTTCGTAGGGGGCTCCGCCATCGACGCCACGTTAGAGCTGAAGCACGACGAGACGCTCTTCGCTCATCTCGCGCACGGCGTACGCCGGTCCTTCACGGGTGTTCCCGGAGTCCTTGACGCCGCCATAGGGCATCTGGTCGGCGCGGAACGTCGGAGCTTCGTTGATCGTGACGCCGCCGAACTCGAGTCGCGCGGCGGCAGCGAGGGCAGCCTTCACGTCAATGGTGAAGATCCCCGCCTGGAGTCCGAAGCGCGTTCCGTTCGCGAGCGCCACCGCCTCGTCGAGCGTTTCGAACGCAGCGACGGTGCAGAGCGGGCCGAAGACCTCCTCGCACGAGACCTTGGCGTCGGCCGGAGCGTCCGCGAGGACCGTCGGCCGGAGCAGCTCGCCGTCGAGCGTCCCGCCGGCGAGGACTCGAGCTCCGCGGGATGTCGCCTCGTCGATCCAGTCGAGGACGCGCTCGCGCTCGCCGGCCGCGATGAGCGGCCCGACGTCGGTGTCGTCCTCCGCGGGGTCACCGACGACGAGCGCATCGACACGCGGCAGGAAGCGCTCGAGAAACGCGTCGTAGGCCGACTGCTCGACGTAGATCCTCTGCACGGAGATGCAGCTCTGACCGGCGAACGAGAACGCATTTGCAGCGAGGCGGGCCGCCGCGTCATCGAGATCGGCATCTGCAGCGACGATCACGGGCGTCGAGTTTCCGAGCTCGAGGTTCACACGTTTGCGTGGAGCACGCTCCCGAAGTTTCCACCCGACTCCGGCCGAGCCGGTGAAGGTGATGAGCGTGACTCGTTCGTCCTCGACGAGCACGTCTCCGATGTCGGCGGCGGATCCGCATACGACGTTGAGCCATCCGGCCGGAAGGCCGGCCTCCGTCTCGAGCTCGGCGAGGAGCAGCGCCGAGACCGGGGTCTGGGATGCGGGCTTGAGCACCACGGCGCAGCCGGCGGCGAGAGCCGGCGCGACCTTGTGCGCGACGAGGTTGAACGGGAAGTTGAAAGGCGAGATCGCTCCGACGACGCCGATGGGCACGCGGAGCGTCATTGCGACCTTCCCGGCGCCCGCGGGGGAGGCGTCCATCGGGACGACGTCACCCGCGAGCTTGCGCGCCTCGACGCTCGCCATCGTGAACGTCGACGCGGCGCGTGCGGCCTCGACGCGAGCCGCCTTCATCGGCTTCCCCGCCTCGGCCGAGATCGTCCGCGCGATCTCCTCGGACCGTTCCTCGATGAGGCGCGCCGTGCGATCGAGGATCGCTGCGCGTTCGTGCGCGGGGAGCGGGCTCGCCATCGCCCGCTCGGCGGCGTCGACCGCCGCGCGGGCCTCTGCCGGCCCACCCTTCGACACACGAGCGACGACGGAGCCGTCGTACGGCGAGCGCACCTCGAGCCAGTCGCCGGTCTCGACCCAGTTGCCGTCGATCAGCAGCTTGCGCTCGGTCGCGGTCGTCGCCACGACTGGAGTGTAGTTGCGTGCGATCGGGCCCTTGCCTGCCACTCTATGCTCTGGGGAATGGCTTCCACGGCCTACGTCGTCGACGCTGTCCGCTCGCCGATCGGGCGTCGGAACGGCTCGCTCTCGAGCATTCGCGCAGACGAGCTCGCGGCGCAGGTGCTGAACGGCCTCGTCGGCCGCGTCGACCTCGATCCCGGTGAGGTCGAAGACGTGCAGATGGGTTGTGTCACGCAGGTCGGGGAGCAGGCGCTGAACGTCGGGCGCGGCGCGGTGCTGGTCGCCGGTTGGCCGGAGACCGTATGCGCGACCACCGTCGACCGGCAGTGCGGCTCGTCCCTGCAGGCGGCGTTCAACGGCGCCTCGGCGGTGCAGGCGGAGCATCTCGACCTCGTCGTCGCCGCCGGAGTCGAGCACATGACCCGCGTGCCGATGGGCTCGAACCTCGGCGACGCAGGCTGGGGGGCGGTGAACGAGAAGATCGGCGAGCGCTGGCCGATCGTCCCGCAGGGGATCTCGGCGGAGGTGATCGCCGAAGAGTGGGGGCTCGCTCGCGACGCACTGGACGAGTACTCGCTCGAGTCGCACCGGCGTGCGGTCGCGGCGATCGACGAGGCGAGGTTCGAGAAAGAGATCATCCCTGTCGAGGTCGGCGCCGGCGGAGCGGTCGTCCTGTTCGCGGTCGACGAGACCCCGAGGCGCGACACGTCTCTCGAGAAGCTCGCGTCGCTCCAGCCTGCATTCAAGGCCGACGGCGTCGTGACAGCTGGGAACTCGAGCTCGATCGTGGACGGGTCAGCCGCCATGCTGCTCGCAAGCGACGCCGCCGTCGCCCGCCACGGCTTCGAGCCGCGCGCGCGGTTCGTGTCGTTCGGTCTGTCGGGTGTCGACCCCTACCGCATGCTGCACGGAAACCCCGAAGCCTGCGCGCGCGCCCTGGAGAAGGCCGGGCTGCGCTGGGACGACATCTCGGTGATCGAGGTGAACGAAGCGTTCGCCTCGGTCGTGCTCCAGTTCCTCGCGGATACCCGCCTCCAGGAGCGGTGGGACGCAGGGGACGTGAATCCGAACGGAGGCGGGATCTCGCTCGGCCATCCGCTCGGGGCGACGGGAGCACGGATCACCGCGACGCTCCTGAGCGAACTCGAGCGACGGAACGGGCGATACGGGATCGCCACCATGTGCATCGGCCAGGGCCAGGCGATCGCGGGCGTTCTCGAGCGGCTCTGAGGCCCCTCGCCTCGATCAGTTGTTCTGATTGATCTCCCGAGTATCCCGATTGGTGCTGATGAAAGCGCTCGTGCACCATGGGTTTGTGTTCGCACTCGTCCTGATTCCGATTCTCGCGTTCGTGGCCCTCGCCGTGTATGCGTACGGTGCGGATTCGCGCATCGACGACGTCGCTCGCCGGCGTCACTTCAACGGCTGAGACACAGCGCGATCCAGGCCTAGGCGGGCGCGCTAGGATCGCCCGTCGTGGCGGCCGGGGAGATCAAGCGCATCGGCGTCGTCGGCCTCGGCGCGATGGGAGCTGGAATCGCCCAGCTGGCAATCGAGGCCGGGTACGAGACGACGGGGCGCGAGATCAGCGACGAACTCGGCGCGAAGGCGCGAGATCGCATCTCGCACTTCCTGCAGCGCAAGGTCGACAAGGAGCAGATGACCGCGGAGGCGCGGGAGTCGGCGCTCTCGTCGCTAACACTTACGACGGAGCTCGCGGATCTCGCCGACTGCGATCTGGTCGTCGAGGCGATCGTCGAGGATCTCGGTCCGAAGCTCGAGCTCTTCGCCGAGCTCGAGGGGATCGTCCGTCCGGACACGATTCTGGCCACGAACACGTCGGCGCTGTCCGTTACGGAGATCGCCGCCGCGACCTCCACTCCGGAGCGGGTCGTCGGCATGCACTTCTTCAACCCTGCTCCCCTCATGCCGCTCGTCGAGATCGTTCGAGCCGAGCTGTCGTCGGACGACGCTGTCGAAACGGCATTCGCGGTCGGGGAAAGGCTCGGAAAGCGTCCGATCCGCTGCCACGACACACCCGGGTTCGTCGTGAACCGGGTGCTCATCCCCCTCCTCAACGACTGCCTGCGCGTACTCGACGAGGCGCGGGTGTCGCCCGAGGATCTCGACACGGCCATGACGTCCGGTGCGGGCTGGCCGATGGGTCCGTGCACGCTCGTCGACCTCGTGGGGATCGACGTGCACGTCCACGCCTCGGAGGCGCTGTACGAGAAGCTGCGCGAGCCCCGCATGGCCCCGCCGGCGCGCATCGTCGCGATGAAGAACGCAGGTCTGCTGGGCCGGAAGTCCGGTCGCGGCTTCTACCGCTACGACTGATCGGGCGGCGCGCCCGCGCGGTCGTGCTGCCCCGCTCGCTAACAGTCTTCTTACAGGCAACTCATCGAGGTCACACGCCGCTCGCCGATACTAGGGCGAGCCATGCGGAAGCTCGTTGCCCTCCTCTGCGCAGTTTGCGCCTTCGTGGTCGCAGGTGGCGGCGCGTGGGCGGGAGAGCCCACGGCCGGGACGCTGTCCGTCGATCGCGGTAGAGGTGTCGTCATGATCGACTTTCGCGGCTCCGCTCTCGGCAAGCTCGGGTCAGGCACGCTTCGCGTGACGGACCTGACGCCGAACGACCGCTTTACCGCACTCGTCGCCGGGAGGAAGCTCACGCAGGAGCGTCTTGGACTGAGGACGGTCGTCTATCGCGGCCAGGGGCTGCGGTTCCGGATGCTCGGCGGCGGATATCGGATGGTCGCGCGTGGGTGGGGGATCACCCTGTCGGCGGTCGGACGCGGGATCTTCATGCTCGACGGAGAGCCACGGTTCCCGGGAGACGACGTCGGTGTCTACTCGAGCACGCCGGGCATCGACTGCAGCGTCGAGTCCCCGAGCTGCACACCCTTGCCGACCGAGCCGGTGCGTCTCGCGCTCGAGCCGCCGCCCGACACACCCAGCCCGAGAAGGGTCCCGTGACAACCCCCACGACGATCCTCGTGGTCGAAGACGAGACCTCGATTGCCTCCTTCGTCGCCGCCTACCTGCGCAATGCGGGTTACGGCGTGAAGACGGCCGCGACGGCCCAGGCTGCACTGATCCAGCTCGCGAGCGACGCGCCCGCACTCGTCATCCTCGACCTCAACCTCCCGGACGGCGATGGCGTCGAGCTCTGCCGCCGCATTCGCAAGACGTCCGACATCCCGATTCTCATGCTCACCGCGCGCGACGAGGACATCGACAAGATCATCGGGCTCGAGGTCGGCGCCGACGACTACATGACGAAGCCGTTCAACCCGCGCGAGCTCGTCGCCCGCGTGAAGAGCATCCTTCGTCGCGCGTCGCCCGAGCGCCGCAAGAGCGAGTCGGACGAGATCCAGCACGGGGACCTCACGATCAACGCAGGCAAGCGAGAGGTCTACGTCGGCGACGAGGAGATCCGGCTCGCGCCGAAGGAGTTCGACCTCCTGTGGGAGCTGCTCGATCATCGCGGGATCGTGCTCACGCGCGATCAGCTCCTCGAGCGCGTGTGGGGCTACACGTTTGCCGGCGACACGCGTACGGTGGACGTGCACGTGCGGCAGATCCGCCGCAAGCTCGGCGACGCATCGCCCATCGTCACGGTGTGGGGCGTCGGCTACAAGGTCGCGTCCGATCGCACGGCGGCGACCATCTAGCGGGTTACCCTGAAGCACATGCTCGGGACGCTCCGGTTCCGTTTGACGGCGCTGTTCCTGGCGGTCGTGCTCGTGTTCGGGCTCGCATCGATCGCGCTCGCAGTCCGGTTGTTTCAGGATGTCACGCGGAAGCAGTCGGTGGAGGAGCTGCGACGTGAAGCGACGGGCCTCGCCTCGCTCTACGCGGAGTCGGCTCTGCGCTCGTCCGACGAGGGAGTGAAGGCGCCCGAGTTCGCGGCGAAGAAGCTCGAGCTCGCGACCGGCGACGAGCTCTACTACGTCGGGGCGTCGCTCTTCCCAGGCCAGCGCTTCGGTCTCACGCGGCTGCAGCGCAGCGCGCTCGGCGGCGCGGCGCTCGACCGTGATCGACAGGTGATCGTGACGTTCACGCCGCCGGGCGAGTCGCGCAGGCTGATCGCCGCCGCCCAGCCGGTCCAGCTCGTGCGCGGCACCGAGCCCTTCGGATGGCTGATCGTGGCGAAGCCCGAGGCCGAGCTCCGCGAGCAGTGGCTGACGCTGTTCGGCCGGCTTGCGCTCGCCCTTGCAGTAGGGATCGCGCTCGGCGGGGTCCTCTTCCTCTGGCTGTCGAGGCGACTGACGGAGCCGGTCCGGGTGCTGACCCGCGCCACGGTGGACGTCGCCGCAGGGCGCTACGACGTCGAGATACCGGAAGCGCGCGGCAGCGACGAGATCGCTCTTCTCAGCGAGCGCTTTCGTGGGATGGTGGCCAAGCTGGCCGAGGCGGAGAAGCTCAAGCGGTCGTTCCTCATGTCCGTCTCGCACGAGCTCCGGACGCCGCTGACCGCAATCCGTGGACATGTCGAGGCGTTGCGCGAAGGGATCGTCTCCGAGCCCGAGCAGGTGCTCGCGTCGCTCGACATCGTCGCGGCCGAGACGGACCGGCTCGAGCGGCTCGTCGGTGACGTCCTCGATCTCGCGAAGCTCCAGGCGCATCGCTTCACGGTGCGGCGCGAGGAGGTCGATCTCGAACGTGTCCTCGACCAGGCATACGGCGCCTTCACCGAGGAGGCTCGACGCCGTGAGATCGACTACCGCCTCGAGGGCGCGGGTTCGGCACCGGTCATCGTCTCGGACGGCGACCGCGTCCTCCAGGTGATCACGAACCTCCTCTCGAACGCATTTCGCTGGACGCCGAACGGCGGGCGGATCGAGCTTCAGCTTGCCGCATCGAACGGAGCCGTCGCCGTCGACGTCCTCGACACGGGTCCCGGCGTTCCCCCGGCACAACGGGCGCGGATCTTCGAGGCGTTCGTCTCCGACGACGTGAACGGCACGGGCCTCGGACTGCCGATCGCGCGCGAGCTGGCCGTGGCGCTCGGGGGCGGGATCGAGCTCGAGTCGAAGAGCGGCGCGGGCAGCCGGTTCCGGCTCGTGCTTCCCGTGACTCCGGCGCCGTAGGCGCTACGCCGCGGCGGCGTGCTCGATCGCGCGCTCGGAGCGCGCGACGCGGTCGAGCTCGTCGATCCGTTCGTTCTCGGGCTGCTCGACGGCGTCGGCGGACTCGAGGCGCGCGAGCCTGGCATCGACTCCGCGCCAACCCGAGCTCACGAGATCGACGAGGAGCGCAAGATCGTCGACGCGCGCGTGGCGCTCGGCGAGAAGGTCGCCCTCGAGGCGTTCGAGCCGCCGGATCGCCTGGTTCAGCAGGCCGCGGATCTCGGCGATGTGGCGCGCCACGGGGAGGACCTCGGTCCGCAGACCGTCTCGCACCGCGGCTCCCACGCTCGCGGGAATCGAGGCCTCGAGCTCCGCCGCGACCGCGGCGAGCGCCTCGATCTGATCGCGCGAACGCTCCAGTGCGGCCTCGACCGCGCCGGGGGCCGGGCGACCCGCCGCGGCATCCGCGATCCGCTGCTTCGCACGCTCGAGCGCAAGAGTGTCCATCGCAGGCGAGGCTACTCTCCTCGCCGGATGGACTCCTCCGTCCTCGACTACGACCTTCCGCCCGAGCTCGTCGCACAGCATCCGGTCGAACCGCGCGACTCGTCGCGACTGCTGGTGTACCGTCGTGACTCGGCGGAGATCGAGCATGCCGTGTTCTCCGATCTTCCCGATCTCGTCGACGACCGGCTGCTCGTCGTGAACGACACTCGCGTCGTCCCGGGACGGCTGTACCTGCGCCGGGCGACCGGGGCGACCGTGGAGGTGCTGCTCGTGGAGAGCCTCGGAGACGGGCGCTGGGAGGCTCTTGCGCGACCGTCCAGGCGGCTCCGATCCGGCGAGGTCCTCGGGCCGGTGCGGCTCGTGGAGGCGCTCGGCGACGGCCGCTGGCTGGTCGAGCTCGACGGCGAGCCCGCTGGCGAGGCGCCGCTTCCGCCCTACATCCGCGAGCCGCTCGCCGACCCCGGGCGATACCAGACCGTGTATGCGGACGCCACCGGATCGGCGGCCGCCCCGACCGCCGGGCTCCACTTCACGCCACCGCTGGTCGGACTCCTCGACCCGGCTCGGGTGACGCTGCACGTCGGCCTCGACACGTTCCGACCGCTCACCGAGGCGGTGCTTGAGAACCACGAGCTGCACGGCGAGCGGTACTCGGTGAGCGAGAAGGAGTGGGAGCGAATCGCCTCGGCCGAGCGCGTGCTCGCCGTGGGGACGACGACCGTGAGAGTCCTCGAGACGGTCGTCCGCACGGGCGAGCTCGCCGGTCGGACGAAGCTATTCATCACCCCGGGCTTCGCGTTCAGGCGCGTCGATGCGCTCCTGACGAACTTCCACCTGCCGCGGTCCACGCTCCTCGCTCTGGTGATGGCCTTCGTGGGGATCGAGGAGACCCTGACGATCTACCGGGCCGCGATCCACGAGCGCTACCGCTTCTACTCGTTCGGCGACGCGATGGTGGTCCTGTGAGCTTTCACATCCACGCGACCGACGGAGTCGCGCGAGCAGGTGTGCTCTCGACGGCGCACGGCGACATCCGGACGCCGGCCTTCATGCCCGTCGGGACGAAGGGGACGGTCAAGTCGCTCCACCCGGACGAGGTGCGCGCGCTCGGGGCCGACGTCGTTCTCGCGAACGCCTATCACCTGCACTTCCGCCCCGGCGAGCACGTCGTCGAGGAGCTCGGCGGCGTGCACGCCTTCTCGGGCTGGGCTGGGCCGATCCTCACCGACTCCGGGGGGTTCCAGGTCTTCTCGCTCCGCGACACGATCGTGGCGCTCGACGAGGAGGGCGTGACGTTCCGCTCCGTGTACGACGGTGAGGATGCACGCTTCACGCCGGAGGGCGTCGCGGAGCTCCAGCGCCGGCTTGGCTCCGACATCGCGATGTGCCTCGACGTGTGCGTCCCGGCGGGTGCATCGGCGTCCGACCTCGAGCGAGCAGTGCACACGACGACGCTGTGGGCGCAGCGCCAGGTCGACGCACCGCGCGCGGAGGGTCAACTGCGGTTCGGGATCACACAGGGCGCCACCGATCTCGAACTGCGGGGGCGCTCGATCGCCGAGATCACTGCGCTTCCGTTCGACGGGTACGCGCTCGGAGGCCTCGCGGTCGGCGAGTCCAAGGACGAGCTGCTCGAGTGCGTCGAGTGGGCGGCGCCTGCACTGCCCGGCACGCACCCGCGCTACTTCATGGGGATCGGCGACCCGCAAGGGATTCTCGAGGTCGTCGCGCGCGGGATCGACATGTTCGACTGCGTGCTGCCCACGCGTACGGCACGCACGGGATCGGCTCTCACCTGGGAGGGTCGGCTGAACCTCCGCAATGCCGCATATCGCACGGATCCGCGGCCGCTCGACGCGGACTGCGACTGTCCGGCCTGCACGCGGTTCACGCGGGCGTACATCCGCCATCTGGTGATGCAACGCGAGCTTCTCGGATTACGCCTGCTCAGCCTGCATAATCTCCGGTTCGTACTCGACTTGACCGCGCGTGCGCGCGCGGCGATCGAGCAGGGAGCGTTCTCGTCGTTTCGCGACGACGCCCTTGCCCGCCTCGCCGCCCCACCGGAGGAGGAACCGTGCAATTCCTGATCATCATGGCGCTGATGCTGGGCGTGATGTACGTGCTCATGATCCGCCCACAGAGACAGCGACAGGCCCAGCAGCAGACGACGATCGACAACGCTGGCGTCGGCGACGACGTGCTGACCACGGGCGGTATCTACGGGACGATCAAGCAGGTCGAGGGCGACGACGTCGTGGTCGAGCTCGCACCCGAGCTCACGGTGCACATGACGCGCCGCGGGATCGCTGCCGTGCTTCCGCCCGAAGAGGACGAAGCCGAGGAGCACGAAGCTGAGGACGAAGCCGAAGAGGGCGTCGATGAGGACGAGGACGTCGATCTCGCCGAGCTGAGCACGGCAAACGGCGATGAAGCTGCCGTTACGGACGGCGAAGAAGCCGTTAGGACAGCCGCGAGCGAGGCTCCGGCAGAGGAAGACCGCCGCTAACCTGGGCCGCCGGACGTGAGCAGGCGCAACTCCTTCGTCGTTCTCGGGCTGCTCGCCGCGGCGCTGGTCGGCGTCGCGCTGCTCGCGATCCCAGCTTCTCCGATCCACCAGAAGCCGACGCTCGGCCTCGACCTGCAGGGCGGCCTCGAGGTCACGCTGCAGGCCGTTCCGCCGGCCAACCGGGACCTCACGAAGGACGACCTCGACCGCTCCGTCGACATCATGCGGAACCGCGTCGACAAGCTCGGCGTGACCGAGCCCGAGATCCGCACGCAGGGCGACGACCAGATCGTCATCCAGCTGCCCGGCGTCAAGGATCCCGAGGCCGCGGCGGAGATCATCGGCACGACGGCGCAGCTCGAGCTGTTCGACCTCGAGACCTCGCTGATCGGCCCGTCGGTTTCCATCCAGGGCCAGCCGGTCGAGAACGCGTCCCTGTACGCGCTCCTGGCTCCGGTCCAGTCTCAGGTGAAGGACGGCACGTCTGACGCCTTCTACGTCGTCAACCCGAAGACGAAGCGTGTCGTCTCCGGGCCGTACGGGACGAAGGAGGAGGCTTTGAAGAAGCCTGCCGCGAAGCTTCCCGGTCGCGAGATCTTCGCCGTGCCCGAGGGCATGGTCGTCGTGACATGCGGACAGGGCGCAGTCGTCTGCCCGGGCGCGAACGGCGCGGGCGTGCCTCCGGATCGCACCTGGTACTACCTCTTCAAGTACGACCCGCCGAGCGTCCCGCAGATGACGGGCGAGGATCTCAAGCTCTCGGGCACCCGGGCGGACTTCGACACGAGCCCCGGCGGCGCCGGCCGCCCGATCGTGTCGATGGAGTTCACGGGCAAGGGCGGGGACAAGTTCGAGAAGATCACCCGCGACGAGTGGATCCGCGGCAAGCTCCGCAACACGCCGCAGCACTTCGCGATCGTCCTCGACCGCGAGATCAAGACGTTCCCGCAGATCGACTTCACGGATGGCTCGCTCTCCGGCGGCATCGGCGGAGGTCGCGCTCAGATCCAGGGCCTCGACTCGCTGCAGGAGGCGAAGGACATCGCGCTCGTGCTCCAGACCGGTGCGCTCCCGGTGAAGTTCGAGACGCTCGATCGGACTGACATCTCGGCGACGCTCGGCAAGGACTCGTTGAGCGAGGCGTGGCGCGCGGCGATCGCCGGCCTGGTGCTCGTCGCGATCTTCCTGCTCGTCTTCTACCGCTTCCTGGGACTCGTGGCGGTGGCCGGGCTCGCAATCTATGCCGCCTTCCTCTACGCCACGATCCTCATTTTCAACGTGACGCTCACGTTGCCCGGCTTCGCCGGCCTCGTGCTCACGTTCGGCGTGGCAGCGGACGCGAACATCGTCATCTTCGAACGCATCAAGGAAGAGGTGCGTGCGGGTAGATCCGTCCGCGCGGCAATCGCCCAGGGATATCGGAAGGGCTTCGCGACGATCGTCGACGCGAACGTGGTGACGGCGATCACGGCGATGGTGCTGTTCGTCGTCGCGACGGCGAGCGTACGTGGCTTCGCGCTGATGCTGCTCATCGGTACCGCGCTCTCGATGTTCACCGCCGTTCTCGCGACGCGGGCGATCCTGGCGGTGCTCGCAGGCTTCGGCTGGATCGACAACCCGCGCTTCATGGGTGCGACCGGCCAGGGCATACCGCGCTGGCTGCGCTGGGACTTCATGGGGAGGCGCAGGATCTGGTTCGCGATCTCGGGCGTCGTGGTGACGCTCTCCGTCCTCGCCATCGTGGTCAACGGACTGAATCTCGGGATCGACTTCAAGGGCGGAACGCAGATCACGTTCCGCACCCCCGAGCCCACGTCGCTCGAGCAGGTGCGGCAGGAGGCGGCGGGGATCGGCCAGGCAGGCGCCGTCATCCAGGGACGCGGCGCCTCGACCAAGGGCGAGTACACGAGCTTCCAGATCCGCACCGAGTCGCTGACGACCGACCAGCAGAACGAGTTGCAGCAGGACCTCGCGACCACGCTCAACGCGGAGTCGTTCGGATCGAAGAACGTCTCCGAGAGCTTCGGTCGGCAGATCGCGAACAACGCGATCTTCGCGATCATCGTCAGCCTCCTCCTGATCGTCGTCTACATCTCGGTCCGCTTCCAGTGGAAGTACTCGGTCGGAGTCCTCGTCGCCCTCGCGCACGACGTCGTCATCACGGTCGGGATCTACGCGCTGACGGGGAGGGAAGTGTCGACGGCGACCGTGGCCGCGATCCTCACCGTGCTCGGGTACTCGATCTACGACACGATCATCGTCTTCGACCGCATCCGCGAGAACGTGCCGCTCATGCGGCGGGCGTCCTTCCGGGTCATCGGGAACGTCTCGATGTGGGAGGTCCTGCCGCGCTCGCTGGCGACGACGTTCATCACCCTCCTGCCCGTCGCCTCGCTCTACTTCTTCGGCGGTGACACGCTCAAGGACTTCGCGTTCGCATTGCTCGTCGGCATCGGATCGGGCGCGTACTCCTCGATCTTCCTCGCCGCACCGCTCGTGGCCGCCCTCAAGGAGCGCGAGCCGGAGTTCGCCCGCCGCCGCGACGATCTCGGCGCGCTGGCCGGCCTCTCCTCGGTCGGTGGCACGCTCGCCGAGGAGGCGCAGCTGATCGTCGACGCGGACGAGGCTCCCGACGAGGACGCCGAGGCTGCGGAGCAGACCGCTCGACCGGCACCCGTCGCACCGCCGCCTGCCGGGCCCGTGTCCTCGAAGCGCGAGCGGCGCCGGCAGCGGCGCGCGTCGCGACCTCACGGCCGTGCCCGCTAGCGAGCGCAACCCCGTCGAGACCGTCACCCTCGCGGGGATCGGCGCGATCGCGCTCGTTGCGCAGCATGCTGACGAGCTCGCGTCCGAGATCGCAACCCGCATCGGCGTCGAGCGAGACGAGGTGCGCTCGGTGATCGCTGACGTCCTCGACAGCTGGCGACGTGAGGCGGCACGGCTCGGGGAGAGCGGCGGCAGCATGGCCGCCAAGGCGGCATCCGAGCTCGGGGCAGCCTCGAGGGATGCCGTGAGCGAGCTCGAGCTGCGCGTCGCCCAGATCGAGCACCGGCTCAAGCTCCTCGAACGCGGCTGACTTTTGCGCAAGACCGGAATCCGCTGGCGCGGACCTCCGGTCGCGCACGAACGAGACGGACGCTCGCAGCGCTGGGTGAGGTCGCGCCGGCCGATCGCGAGCCGTCGGCCGCCTCAACCTACAATCCCTGCATGGCGACGACGCACGACCGCTCGTCGCGGAACCTCGGGCGTCTTTCCGAGATCGCGCAGGTGGCTGCACGTCACGGGTTCGGCTACTTCCTGCGCCGGAACCGGCTCGGCGATCTCGTCCCCGGCGACGCGAACGGCGACGTGGCGACCGCTTCGGATCGCGGTCGGCGTCTTCGGGCGATGCTCGACGAGCTCGGCCCGACGTTCGTGAAGTTCGGACAGCTGCTCTCGACCCGGCCCGACGTCGTCCCGCCCGACATCGTCGCCGAGCTGCGCGGTCTCCAGGACGACGCCTCACCGATCCCGTTCGAGCAGGTGCGCAACGTCGTGGAGGAAGAGCTCGACCTGCGGATGGACCGGGCGTTCCTCGAGTTCGACTTCGCGCCGCTCGCGTCGGCGTCGATCGGCCAGGTGCACCGCGCCGTGCTTCCGGACGGCACGGAGGTCGCGGTCAAGGTGCAGCGCCCGTCTGCTGCGGAGCAGATCGAGGCCGATCTCGGACTGCTCTACCAGGCGGCACGTCTCCTACGCGAGCGCGTGAAGGCGCTCGAGTTCATGGACCCACGCGAGCTCGTGGACGAGTTCGCGCGCTCCATCAGGCTCGAGCTCGACTACGGCCACGAGGCCCGGAACGCGGAGATGTTTCATCGCAACTTCGCACGCGACGACCGGGTCGTGGTGCCGCGCGTGATCCGGCAGTACTCGACCTCGCGCGTGCTGACCCTCGAGTTCCTGCGCGGGAGGAAGGTCGCCGACCTCGACCTCGAGACGATGCGGCCGGACGAGCGGCGCGACGTCGCACACCAGCTCGCGGATGCGTGGATGGCGATGGTCTTCCGTCATGGCTTCTTCCACGCCGACCCGCACCCCGCGAACATCTTCGTGCTCGAGTCCGGCGCGCTCGGGCTCGTGGACTTCGGCCAGGCCGGAAAGCTGACGGACGACGACATGACGAAGTTGACGATGCTGTTCGTCGATGCGGCCACCGAAAACGTCGACGCGATTCCCCGGCGGCTACGAGACCTCGGCGTACGCTACGACGCATCCCGCGAACAGGAGTTCCGGGCCGAGCTCCAAGTCCTGTTCGACCGCTACTACGGCAGCCGGCTCTCGGACATCGACCCGCTCCAGGTCATCCGCGAGGGCTTCCAGCTCAGCTACGCGATGAACCTCACGCTCCCGAGCCGTTTCGTCATCCTCGACAAGGCGATCGCGACGCTGGCCTCGGTCGGGCAGGAGGTCTATCCGGAGTTCAACGTCTTCGAGGTCGCCAAGCCGTACGCGCGGGGGCTGCTCGCCGACCGCTTCCACCCGCGCGCCCTCTCGCAGCGAGCTCGTGTCGAGGCGCTCGGGTTGGCCTCGGTTGCGCGGGACATGCCCTACCAGGTCTCGGACGTGCTCGAGCAGCTGCGCCAGGGGACCTTCCAGGTGCACATCGAGAACCCGGGGATCGACGAGATCGACGATCACATCGACAAGGCGACGAACCGAATCGCGGTCGCTCTCGTGATTCTCGGCGGCCTCCTAGGCTCCGCCATGATCGGCGTCTTCGCGGAGACGGGCCCGCATGCGCTCGGCATCCACCTGATCGCGCTCGTGGGCTTCCTCATCTCGGGCATGTTCGGCTTCTGGCTCGTGTGGGGGATCCTTCGCCACGGGCGGCTGTAGAGCCGTCCGTCGGCGACGTGTCTGCTGCGGATCGCTTTTCAGCGATCCGCCGGAAAGGACATCTGGTCACCCGCGGAGGTTCGGGCTAGCGTCGCTTTCATGCCGAGCGCGGTCCTCGTCGCCGAACCCGAGCCGGAGACGCGCGAGTACCTCGGCCGGCAGTTGCGCGACGACGGCTTCGACGTGCTGGGAGCCGCTCGCCGGAGCGAGGCGCTCGAGCTGGTGGAGAGTGCGCGCCCGGACGTCGTCCTCCTCGCCGAGCTGGATCTCTGTCTTCGGCTTCGGCGCGGCGAGCCCGGACGGAGCTGGGACCGGAACGTGCCGGTCATCGTCCTCGCCCCGACCTCCGATCCCGTCGAGCGGGTGCGCGCGCTCGACCGCGGCGCCGACGACGTCATCGGCCGCCCGTTCGCGTACGAGGAGCTCCTTGCCCGAATCCGCGCGCTGATCCGACGCAGCTCCGCCGCGCAGGGCGACGTCATCGTCGCCGGAGACCTCGTGATCGATCGCCCGACGAGACGCGTCCGCGTCCGGGACGTCCCCGTTCTGCTGTCGGCGAAGGAATTCGAGCTGGTCGCGAAGCTGGCGTCGGATCCGTACCGCGTGTTCACGAAGGAACTGCTGCTGCGTGAGGTGTGGGGATACCGCGCGCTCGGACGAACCAGAACGCTCGAATCGCACGCCTCGCGGATCCGCAAGAAGCTCTGCCTCACGCCCGAAGACCGCTTCGTCGTGAACGTGTGGGGCGTCGGTTACCGCATGCTCGAGTGAGCCTCAGCGGGCGCCTTCGAGCTCGAGCAGCCGCTGCTTCACGTCGAGCCCGCCCGCGTAGCCGGTGAGCGAGCCGGTCGAGCCGACGACGCGATGGCACGGGAGGACGATGGGGATGCGGTTGTGGTGCATCACCGTTCCTACCGCGCGCGCGGCCTGCGGATGGCCGACGCGACGGGCGAGCTCGCCGTAGGTCGTCGTCTCGCCGTACGGCACCCGCGCCAGCTGTTCCAGGACCGAGACCGTGAACTGCGGGAGCGCACGGAGGTCGAGAGTGAGATCGAAGGTATGCCGGCGGCCCTCGAAGTACTCCTCCAGCTCGCGGCGGGCATTGTCGACGCTCCGCGGCGAGCGGAGGACACGCGGACCAGCGATGCGAGCGAGCCGGTCGAGACGGTCGGGGTCCGTCTCGAACGAGATCGCCGCGAGGCCGCGATCGGATGCCGCGACGAGCAGCTCGCCGATCGGAGTGTCGACGAGGTCGAATCCGATGTCGACGAGCCCGAGCGCCGCCGCCGCCTCGCGGAAGCGGCGGTCGAGGTCGGGTGAGACGGTCATGTGGTCATCCTCCTTCGAATGCGTCGAACGCCCGTGGATGCGGCCTGTCGGGCTGCGTCCGGGGACGAGCCGAGGACCGCCGCGATCTGGTCGTACGAGAGGTCGTAGCCGTACCGCAGGACGACCGCCGCGCGTTCCTTCGGGCCGAGGCCGTCGGTCAACTCGGCGAGTTCCGCGTAGGCCGGCATGTCGTCGTCCGCGCCGGTCTCCACGAGCTCGCTCGTCGGTCGCGTCCGTCGAAACGTGTCGAGCGCGACGTTGTGCGCAATTGTGAGCACCCACGCACGCAGATGCTCGCCGTGCTCGAGCCGGCCATACGCACGCAGCGCACGGAGGAACGTCTCCTGGAAAGCGTCCTCGGCGCGATTCGCACCCAGCCGCCGGCGGAGCAGCCCGAGCACTTCGTTCCGGTGCTCCTCGTAGAAGCGCTCGAACGGTGGTATCGCCACGGCCTCCATCATCTCCGTCAAACGCATCCGGGCGCGGATCTGTGAGAGTGGCGGGATGCGCGCCGCGGTGGTTGGTCACATCGAGTGGCTCGAGTTCGTCCCGGTCGACGCCGTGCCGCGGCCGGGGGAGATCGTGCACGCGGCGCAGTCGTGGGAGCAGGCCGCGGGCGGGGGCTCGGTCGCTGCAGTCCAGCTCTCCAAGCTCGCTGACTCGGTCGACTTCTTCACCGTTCTCGGCAACGACGACCACGGCCGCGCGGCGCGAGAAGAGCTCGAGGCGCGGGGCATCACGGTGCACGCGAGCACGGTCGACGCGCCGCAGCGCAGCGGATTCACGTTGCTCGACGACGGAGGCGAGCGGACGATCATCACGATCGGCCGCAAGCTTCACCCCCGCGGCCACGACGAGGCACTGCCCTGGCACGAGCTCGCCCGCTGCGACGCCGTCTACTTCTGCGCGGGTGATGCGGATGCGCTGCTCCTGGCCCGGCGAGCGCGCGTCATCGTCGCGACAGCACGCGAGCTGCCGACGCTCCGCCAAGCAGCGGTCGAGCTCGACGCGCTCGTCTCGAGCGGGAAGGACGACGCCGAGCGCTACGTCACAGGGCAGATCGACCCCGAGCCGCGTCTCGTCGTGACGACGTCCGGCGCGCTCGGCGGCTGGGCGCAGCCGGGCGGCCCGTACACGGCGGCTCCGCTTCCTTCCGAGCCGGCCGACGCGTACGGCGCGGGCGACTGCTTCGCGGCCGGCCTGGCATTCGCGCTCGGAGTGGGTCTCGAAGGCCTCGAAGCCCTCGACTTCGCCGCGCGCTGTGGGGCAGGGGCCATGGGCGGACCGGGCGTCCACGCGGAGGTGGTGTCGCTGCCGTAAAGCGGTGTGGGGACGAGGGGTTGCGCAGTGGGGAAAAGTGGAGTAATGTGGGGCGTCGTGGGAGATCACCTGCCACGACCGCGCCGATGTTCTACGGAACCCACGAGCACACGATCGACGACAAGAATCGCCTCACCCTGCCGGCGAAGTTCCGCGACGGCCTCGGTGGGGACGTCGTGCTCGTACGCGGCATCGACGGCACGATCGACGTCCATCCACGCAAGAGCTGGGAGTCGAGCGTCGAGCGCATCACTGCACTCGACTCGCTCACGAGGGAGGCGCGCGAGATGAAGCGCTTCGTCTTCGCAGGCGCCGCCGTCGCCGACGTCGACAAGCAGGGGCGCGTCGTCGTGCCTCCCGACCTCGCCCGGCACGCGGGCATCGGGAAGGACGTCGCGGTCGTGGGCGTCCACGACCACATCGAGATCTGGGACCGCTCGCAGTGGGCGGACCACGCCAGCGCGATCGAAGGGAGCGTCGGAGATGTTGCCGAACGTGCAGCGGACAGACGCGGCTGATCACGTCCCGGTGCTCGCGGAGGAGGTGCGCGAGCTCCTCGACGTGCAGCCGGGGGAGACGGTAGTCGATGCGACGTTCGGCGCGGGTGGCCACTCGCGCCTGCTCGCCGCCGACCTCCGGGGGACCGGGAAGCTCGTGGCGATCGACCGCGATCCCACGGTGCGTCCGTACTTCGACCGGATGAAGGCCGGCGCGCGTGGAGTGCAGACGCGCTTCCTCCGAGGCGACTACGGCGTCGTCCTTTCTCAGCTCGCAGGCAACGGAGTGCGCGCCGATGCCGTGCTCCTCGATCTCGGCCTCTCGTCGATGCAGGTCGACCGCCCGGAGCGCGGATTCTCGTACGCGACGGACGCTCCGCTCGACATGCGCATGGACCCGTCCGACGAGCCGAGCGCCGCCGGCGTCATCGCGACGTACGACGAGCGTGAGCTCGAGACCATCTTCCGGCGCTTCGGCGAGGAGCGGTACGCCCGCCAGATCGCCCGGGGGATCGTGCGGCGCCGCGAGGAGGACCCGATCGAGCGGACAGGGCAGCTCGTCGACGTCGTCCGCGCCTCGATCCCGGCGCCGGCACGGTTCGGGGAAGGCCATCCGGCGAAGCGCGTGTTCCAGGCGCTGCGCATCGAGGTGAACCACGAGCTCGACTCGCTCGAGGTCGGCCTCCCGGCCGCGTTCGAGATGCTCCGGCCGGGCGGCCGGATCGCCGTCATCAGCTTCCACTCGCTCGAGGACCGGCTCGTGAAGCGCTTCTTCCGTGATCGTGCGAAGGGCTGCACGTGCCCGCCCGAGCTGCCGGTGTGCGTCTGTGGGAAGGAGCCGGATGCCCGCGTCCTCACCCCCAAGCCGGTGCGGCCGTCGGCACACGAGGTCGACGACAACCCGCGCGCCGCGTCGGCACGGCTGCGCGCTGCGGTGCGCGTCTGATGTCGGCTATTGCTGAGCCGACGCGCGTCGCCGGTACAAGGCGGCGGGTGCAGAAGCGGCGCTCGTGGGTCCTGAGCGGCGGCATCATGTGGATCGTCCTCTTCGCGGTGCTTCTCGCAGGCGTCGTCGCGATCAACGTGGCCGTGCTGCGTCTCAACCTCCAGCTCGACGAGGCCGGTCGCGAGCGCACCAACCTCAAGAACGACATCGCCGGGCTGCGCGCCGAGATCTCGAGTGCGGCGGCCGCGACGCGGATCGAGCGGCTGGCGCGCGGCGAGCTCGGCCTGCACAAGGTCGAGCCCGAGGACACCACCTACATCCAGCTCGCCAGGTGAAGCCGGCGGCGACGAACCGCCGCATCTCGCTGCTCGCTGCGGCGTTCTTGCTCCTCCTCGGGGCCACTCTCGCCCGGGCCGTGTGGATCCAGGTCGTGAAGGGCCCCGAATACACGGCCATGGCGCTGAGGCAGCATCGCGAGACGATCGTCGTCCCGGCGTCACGCGGCACGATCGTCGACCGTAACGGTGAGCCGCTCGCGATCGGGCGCATGGCTACGACGGTGTACGCCAATCCACGACAGGTGACCGACGCCCGCAACTTGACGCTCGCCGCCGCCAAGCAGCTCGGACTCGATCCGGCGAGCCTCTATCCGACGCTCGTCGACCGTGCCAAGGGGTTCGTGTACGTCGCCCGCAAGACGGATCCCCGCAAGGCGAAGATCCTCGAGGCTCAGGGGTTCGCAGGTCTCGGCTTCTATCCGGAGGAGCTCCGCTTCTACCCGCAAGGGCCGGTCGCGGCCCAGGTGCTCGGCTACGCGGGACTCGACAACAAGGGCCTCGAGGGCCTCGAGCGCTCGCTCGAGGGGACGCTCGCGGGCCAGCCCGGGAGCCAGACGATCGTGAAGGACCCGTTTGGGAGGGCGCTCGACGTCGTCGAGACGAAACCCGAGACACCCGGACGCAGCGTCCGGCTGACGATCGACCGGGAGATCCAGGCGAACGCCGAGGAGATCCTCCAGGACACGGTGCGCCGCTGGGGAGCCCGCGCAGCGACGGCGGTGATCATGGATCCGAACACGGGCGAGGTACTCGCCATGGCCACGGCGCCGCGCTTCAACGCCAACCGGTTCCCGACCACGCGCGCGGACCGCAGGCGCAACCGCGCGGTGACGGACACGTACGAGCCGGGATCCACCTTCAAGCTCGTCAGCGTCGCCGCTGGCCTGCAGGAGGGCATCATCACCCCGCGCGCGTCGTTCCGCCTGGCGCCGACCATCAAGGTCGCGGACCGCGTGATCCACGAAGCGCATTCACGCGGCACGGAGCGGCTCACCGTGAGGCAGATCGTCGAGCAGTCGTCGAACATCGGCACGATCACCATCGCCGAGCGCCTGGGCGCCGGGCGTCTCGCGTCGTGGGTCGACCGTTTCGGGTTCGGTTCGAAGACGGGAGTGGACTTCCCGGGCGAGTCGCCGGGATTCGCGCTGCCACTCGACCAGTGGTCGGGCTCGACCATCGGCACCGTTCCGATCGGCCACGGCATCGCCGTGACGCCCATCCAGATGGCGCGAGCGTACTCCGCGATCGCGAACGGCGGCCTACTCGTCCGACCGCATCTGATCGACCGCGTCGACGGGAAGACCGTCGCCACGAGGCGCGGCCGCCGCGTGGTCTCGCGCGCCGTCTCCGAACAGATGATGTCGATGCTCCGAGGCGTCGTCCTCGAGGGCACGGGCACCGAGGCTGCGATCCCCGGCTACACGGTCGCCGGCAAGACGGGAACCGCCGCCAAGATCGATTCCGACGGTACGTACTCGACCTCGCGCTATGTCGCCTCCTTCGTCGGAATGGTTCCGGCGACGAAGCCGAAGCTCGTGATCATGGTCATGGTGGACGAGCCGCACGGTGGGATCTACGGCGGCGACGTGGCCGCGCCCGCCTTCCGCGAGATCGCGCGCTTCAACCTCCAGCACCTCGAGATTCCTCAGGATGCGCCGCAAACCGGCCGCCTGAACGGCTGATCCTGCCGCGTCTCTAGCCTTCAGCCGTGCAGCTGGACGCGCTGGTGACGGCACTTGCTCCGAGCGAGGTGACCGGAGGTCGGCCGGTCGAGATCGGCGATCTCGCCTACGACACGCGGCGGGTGACCGAAGGCGCGTTGTTCTTCTGTGTGACGGGCTCGCGCGTCGACGGTCACGACCTCGCCTGGGAGGCGATCGAGCGGGGTGCGGCCGCCGTCGTGGTCGAGCGCCCGCTCGAGGTCGACGTTCCGCAGCTCCTCGTCCCCTCCGTTCGCGAATCGATGGCAATCGCAGCGGACACGTTCTTCGGCGAGCCGACGAAGGAGCTCGAGGTCGCGGGCGTCACGGGAACGAACGGGAAGACGACGACGGCGTTCCTGCTTCGCTCGATCCTCGAGGCCGCCGGCCAGCGGGCGGGGCTCGTCGGCACGATCGAGTGGCAGGTCGGCGGCGAGCGGAGGCCCGCCCCGTTCACGACGCCGGAGGCGATCGATCTTCAGCGCCTGTTCCGGGAGATGCTCGCCGCGGGGGACCGCAGCGCCGCCGTGGAGGCGAGCTCGCACGGGTCCGCGCTGCGGCGCCTCGATCGTGTGCGCTTCGACGTGCTCGTCTTCACCAACCTGAGCCAGGATCACCTCGACCTGCACGGCTCGATGGACGAGTACTTCCAAGCGAAGCGACGCCTCTTCACCGGGCCGCAGCCTCCGCCGGCTGCCGTGAACGTCGGCGACGCGTGGGGGAGGCAGCTCGCGGCCGAGCTCGAGGATGTGCATCGCGCGCCGCTCGTCACTTTCGGACTCGCCGATGACGCGGACATCCGCCCCGAGGGGCTCGACGTGGGCTACGGAGGAAGCACGTTCCGGGCGGGCGGCCTCGAGATCGAGACGCCTCTGCGTGGCCTCTTCAACGTCGAGAACGTGCTCGGCGCAGCCGCGGCCGGTCTCCTGCTCGACCTCGACGAGGACGCGATCGTCGAGGGGATCGCGCAGATGGAAGGTGTGCCGGGCCGCTTCGAGGCGATCGACGAGGGGCAGGCGTTCGCGGTCGTCGTCGACTTCGCGCACACGCCGGATTCGCTCGCGACCGTGCTCCGCGCCGCCCGTGACCTCGGCGACGGCCGCGTCATCGTCGTGTTCGGCGCCGGCGGCGACCGTGACCGAGTGAAGCGGCCGCTCATGGGCAGGGTGGCGGCCGATCTCGCGGACGTGGCGATCGTCACCTCCGACAACCCCCGCTCGGAGGACCCGCTCGCGATCATCCAGGACGTGTTGCAGGGTGCAGGGCTCGACGTCGAGATCGATCCGGACCGTCGGAGCGCGATCGCACGGGCGCTTTCGCTCGCCGAGGACGCGGACGTGGTCGTCATCGCCGGGAAGGGCCATGAGCAAGGGCAGGACGTCGGCGGGGTCGTCTCGCCGTTCGACGACCGCGAGGTCGCGCGCGAGGCGCTGCGGGCGCTGATGTGATCCCGCTCGACTGGGAGGAGGTCGTCGCGCTCGATCTCGGGCGGCTCGACGGGAACGCGAGCGCGATCACGGCGGTGAAGGCGGACTCGCGCGAGGTGGGTCCCGGCGACCTGTTCGTCGCGCTCAACAGCGGCGTCCGGTACGTCGACGAGGCGCGCTCACGTGGCGCAGCGACGCTCGTCCCCGAGGACCAGGAGGGCGCACTGGCCGCGCTCGCCGTCCTCGTCCGCTCGAAGTCGGACGCG
>DASTYQ010000024.1:0-12928 GCA_035764775.1 Gaiellaceae bacterium | reverse complement strand
GACGGTCCGCCCACTTGAGGATCAGGGCACTGGCGGAACTGCCATCAAGCCGGTGGTGACCGCGGTGCCGCGCGACACGCGCACATCACCGCCAAGATCGCGCTCGCCCACCTGAACGAGTTCCCCGACTACTGCACGCGCTCGGAGGGACTGGAGGAAGAAGCCAAGCGGGAATGGGAGCGGCGCCGTTAGACGCCCGGCCGGAGCCTCCATCGAGGTGGTGTCCGCGACCACGACGGTCGGATCCGAACGACGCCGCGTTTGCTTAGTGGCGCCCGCGTCGGCCGTATTCGGCCTCTCCAGGCTTTGCAAGCCGGAGGTCACCGGTTCGATCCCGGTACGCTCCATGGCTCAACCAAGCCAGTTCGCCTCGACGAATGAGGGCCTAGCAGTAGAACGCCGCACCAGAAGTCCGTGGAAGCACGCTTGCCGCTCTTCTCGCCCGACGGAACACTGGAGACGCCTCAGCGGACGGAGGAGGTTGGTCATGACCGTCGCAGCGGTTCCAAACCGGAAGCGCGCTCCTCGGAATCGCGCACGCGCTCGCGCCAAGCCCGACGCCGTCGGTATGGCTGCGGTCTGCCGCGCGCGACGCATCGTGCGAGAATTGGGAGGGCGGTTCTCGATCGAGTTGGGGATCGAGGTCGATCGCCATCCGGGAGAGGTGGAGCGATGGGGGCTTGCCGCCACGCTGTTCGGGAACCGGATACCGGCAGAAATCGCGATGCGCACCTACCGGGTGCTGGAGCGCGCGGGCGTCCGGACGATCGAGGACGCGGGACGCCGCACCGCGCCCGAGCTCGTGGCTCTGCTCGACGAAGGCGGGTACGCCCGCTACGACGAGCGCACCGCGGCGCGGCTGCTGGCCCTCGCCCACGTACTCGCGGATGGCTACGACGGGCGGTTAGGGGCCCTCGGCGACCAGATCGCCGATCCCGCAGAGCTCGAGCCTGCGCTTCGCCATCTTCCTGGATGGGGCCCGGTGACCGTCCATGCCTTCCTGCGCGAGCTGCGAGGGGTGTGGCCGGGCGCAGCTCCGGAGCTCGACGATCGCACGATGCGGGCGGCTCGCCACCTCGAGTTTCCCGCGGAGCTGGAGGGACTCTCCGAGTTGGCGACGGCCGCGCATCTCGGTATCCGCGACCTCGAGGCCGCGCTCGTGCGCTTGAGCCTCTGCCACCGGCTCGAGAGCTGTCCGGGTGGCGAGGAGTGTCCGCTCGCGAGCTTCGAGGCCGGCCAGCTCAAGCACTTCTGACGTGCGCTGGTGAATCGGCCCTCGCCGCGCGCCCGAGACCCTCGTCGTTGCGGGGAACGTCGAATTCCGAGCTCGTTCGGACCGCCGAGCCCCGGCGACAACGTCGCCTCCATCGGGGCCGCGGTCGAGGAGGCGCCGCGTAGTTACGGGAGAAACGCGCAGCATGCATGGGGGCCTCTACCGATGCAGCGCTGCGCCGGCCGCGAGATCGTCTAGACATGCCGATGACGCAGAAGCGGGAGCATCGCGATCGGGGCAGGCGCCTCGAGGAGCGTCATCGTCGGTATCGGCAGGGAAGCCGCAGTCGCAACCGCCGCACTCGCGCGCGAAAGCAGGCGAAGAGATGAGACACGGCCCGGCGTCGACCGCGGAGGAGATCGTGCGCCTCGAGCTGGACTTCACCTCCCTCGAGCTCACGCGGGATGAGTGCAGCGAGCTCGTCGGACTCCTTCGTGGGAGAAGCCGGCTGCCGGGCGGCGGACCGGCCGGAGCAGCAGCGAACCGCCTCGACCTCCTCGGCCGCGGGGTCGTGGACATGGCGAACGGCCGCGTGCCTGAGGCGGAGCTTGACGCAATCGCCGATGCAGCGTGGGAGTGGGTCCGACGGGCGGGCTCAGATGCCGTCCCGGAGCATGTCCTCCTTCTGCTCGACGTGCTGCGATCACGCCACGCTCGCGAGTGACCCGTGCCTGAGCGCACCGCCTACCCCCGCGGCGCCATGGACGGGCGTGCCCGGAGCGGTCGGAGCGGTTTCGTGCGCGAGGCCGGACTGGTCGCAGCCGCCATCGTCGCGTACTTCGGTATCCGCAACCGCACCGTTGGAAGCCCGGAGGAGGCGTTCGTGAACGCGGACCGCATCGTCGGCTTCGAGCGCTGGGCCCACATCGCCTGGGAGGACTCCGTGCAGGGGTGGATCGTCGGCAGCGACGTTCTCGTGATGCTGACCAACTGGGTCTACATCTGGGGCCACTGGCCCGTCATTCTCGGGACGGCAGGGCTCCTCTACCACTACCGCCGTGACAGCTACCACGTCCTGCGGAACGCGCTCTTCGTGTCGGGCGCGATCGGGTTCTTCTTCTTCGCAGTCCTGCCCGTCGCGCCCCCGCGGCTGCTCGATCTCGGCCTCGCGGACACGGTCACTGATCAGTCGAACACGTATCGAGCGCTGCAGCCGCCAGGCCTCACGAACCAGTACGCGGCGTTTCCGAGTCTCCACGTCGGCTGGAACATCGTCGTGGGCATCGTGTTGCTGATGACGACCGCGCACCTCGCCGTCCGCGTGTTCGCCGTCGCGTCGCCACTCGCGATGGGCTTCGCCGTCGTAGCGACCGCGAATCACTTCGTGGTCGACGTCGCTGCCGGTGTGCTCGTCGTGGTCGTCGGGCTCGGCGTGGCGCTTGCAATCGAAAGGCGGCGCGCGGTCACGGCTACACTCGACACGAGTGGGTCAGCAGCCCGTCTCGAAGGTACGCGGCGGGCACAGCCCGTTCGTCGTGGCGCACCGTGCGGGCAACCAACTGGCCGCGCTCGTCGCCGTGCAGCGCTCCGGCGCGGCGCTCGCTGAGGCCGACGTCCGTCTCTTTCACGGCCGTGTCGAGATCCGCCATCTGAAGACCGTGGGGCCATTCCCGATCCTCTGGGATCGGTGGACGATCTCCGCTCCCCGGCGGCCCCGTCTCCTCCTGCACATGCTGCTCGCTGCCTCGTCGGAGCAGACGGAGCTCGTGCTGGACCTCAAGGGTCGGAGGACCCGCCTTGCCGAGCTCGTGCTCGAGTCGCTGCAGCCGTACCTCGGCTCCCGGCGGTTCACGGTCTGCGCCCGCGACTGGCGGCTGCTGGAGCCGTTCGCGGACGTCCCCGTGCGTCGCGTGCACTCGGTCGGGAGCGTTCGTCAGCTGCGTCGGTTCCTGCGGCAGCGCGGAGGTCGTCGGGTCGACGGAGTCTCGATTCACGAGCGCCTCCTCGATGGCCGGACCGTTGCCTCGCTGCGGGCGGTGGCCGACGTGATCATGACCTGGCCCGTGAATCGGCCCGAGCGGGCGCTCGAGCTCCTCCGGCTCGGAGTGGACGGCCTGATCACGGACGACCTGGCCGCGATCTCGGGCCTCGGAGCGTTCGGCCCGACCGCATGAACGTCCTCGGGGAGATCGGCGACCGGCTCGCGGCGGCCGCGGGGCGCGTGGAAGAGCTGGATGGCAGATTCCTCGCCCTCGCGCTCGTGCTCCAGATCGGGACGCTCGCGTTTCGCGCACTCGCTTGGCGAGGCGTGCTCACGGCCGCCTACCCGGGACGCCGCATTCCCGTCTTCTCGCTCGGCTGTGCGTACGCCGCGGGTGTGGCGCTCAACGCCTACCTGCCGGCACGCGGCGGAGAGGCCGCGAAGGTGGCGCTCGCGCGGGCCCAGATTCGCGGGTCGAGCATCCCGACGCTGGCCGCGTCGCTCTCGGTCGTCATGCTCGTCGACGCGCTGCTCGGCGGCTCGTTCGTGATCGCGCTCTGGGCCAGCGGCGTGCTTCCCTCGCTGCCCGCGCTACCGACGATCCCCGGCCTCGGCCTGGCGCCGGTCCTCCTCGGCGTCGCCGCGGCCGGTGCGGTCGCGCTCGCGCTTGTCGCCCGGCGGTTTGCCACGGCGCTGCGCCGCGCGCTCGACTCGGCCGCACTGGGCCTCGCGGTGCTTCGGACGCCGACGCTCTACCTCCGAAAGGTGCTTCCCTTCCAGCTCGCCGCGTGGGCATGTCGGATCGGCGTCGTCTACCTCGTTCTCCAGGCGTTCCGGATCGACGCGGGCCTCGAGACCGCGGCACTGGTCGTGGTCCTCAACGGCGCTGCGACTGCGGTTCCCGTTCCTGGTGGCGCGGGCTCGCAGCAGCTGCTGGCCACGTACGCGCTGCAGGGAGTGATCTCGACCGCCGGCGCGGTCTCCTTCTCTCTCGGCATGCAGGCGGGCGTGACCGTCACGAACACGCTCGTCGGACTCGCGGCGACGATGATCCTGCTTCGGACTCTTCGTCCAGTAGCGGCCGTTCGGGCAGCCGCGTGGAGCAGGTGAGAAAGGACGTTCGCGAGTTCATTCGACGACTCGAGGCTGCCGGCCTCACCGTCGAGGCGACGCCAGGGCACTACCGCGTGCTGCGCAACGGCAAGCCGCTTCGCAAGGCGAACGGGATGCCGCTCATGCTGCCCTTCTCCCCCGACACGATCCGATGGCGGAGATCCGCGATCGTCGAGCTTCGCCGGCTCGGTATCGACGTCTAGCTCCTGACAAGAGAGTTCACCGAGCCGCTGCCGCTTCTCGCCTGTTCCGCGTAGAGCCTTCGGGCTGATGCCCAACCGCCGGTCGAACGAGACGGCCACCCACCTCCTCGTCGCGATGCGGGCGGCACAGGCTGGGTGCGCGAAGGGCTGTACGCTCCGCCGCATGATCCCGTGGATCATCGTCGCCGTCGTCGCCGTACCGCTGGTCGTGATCGGCTTCCTGGCCATGCGTCGCAACGCGGCCGGGAGCGAGCTTCCTGTCGGCACCGACTCGAACGCGACTGCGCGAGCGGATCAGGAGTTCGCCGAGGCCGAGGCTTACCAGGCGAAGTGGCACGAAGAGGACACGGAGAGATTCCACCAGGAACGCTTGCCTTAGTCGCGCACGCGCTGCCTCAGGGCACGGCCCAGCGACTGGCTGCCCGCGAGCACCGGCTCGAAGAGGTCGCCGTGTCGTTCGACCCGAGCGAGCGCCTCGCGCATCCCAAAGGTCCGCGGGGTCACGTCTTCTGTCAGCTCGTCCCAGCGAAGCGGCGTCGAGACCGGCGCGCCCGGCTTGGGCCGGACCGAGTAGACCGAGGCGATCGTCTTTCCGCGCGCGTTCTGACGATGGTCGACGAGCACACCCTCGCGCTTGCGCTTCAACCACTCGGTCGTGACCAGCCCCGGATGCCGCTCCTCGAGCGCCCGGGCGACGCGCTCTGCGAACGTGTACGTTTGCTCGTAGGTCGCTCGGCGCGCGATGGGGACGAGCACGTGAATCCCGTCGGCGCCGCTCGTCTTGACGTAGGACTGGAGCTCGAGGTGCTCGAGAGTCTCGCGTATCAGGTGAGCGACTCGGATCGCCAGAGCGAAGCCGTCGTCCGGCGGGTCGAGGTCGAAGAGGACGAAGTCCGGGCGATGCGGCTTGTCGACGCGCGAGTACCACGCATTCATGTCGATGCAGTTCATCTGCACCATCCAGAGCACCGCCTCCGGTGAGTTGACGAGCGGGAAGTCGACGAGCCGTGAGCCGCCGGTTCGCGGATAGGTGCGGAAGGTGCGCGTCGGGATCCACGAAGGCATCCCCTTCGGCGCCTGCTTCTGGAAATAGACGTCCCCGCCCACTCCGTAGGGCGAGCGCTTCATCGTGAATGGCCGATTGCGCAGGTGCGGGACGAGCACGGGCGCAATCGCACGGTAGTAGTCGAACAGGTCCTGCTTCGTGATCCCGTCGTCGGGGAAGAGGACGCGCTCAGGGCTCGTGAGGCGAACAGTCTTCGGTGCCACGCAGCGGGTTGTACCTCCTCCGAGCTGGTATCCAATCGGCTCGGCGAGCTGGTAACCGGCCGAGGGGTCGTACGGCCCTCGACGCGCTCAGGGAAGAGCGGCGTCGCGAGCGCGTACACCGAGACGGTCCCGAGACGACGTTCGCGATCGACGGTCTCGACACGACCCTTCTCCCTCGACGGCGCTCAGTACTCCAGGCCGGCCTCGACGAGTGGGCTGCGGGCCCAGGCGAACGTGGTCTCGTACCAGCCGGTCATCGGCGTCAGCGTCGTTCCGAACCGCGACGAGTGGGCGAACCACCCATTGCCGACGTAGATCCCCATGTGGCCGACCTCGGAGGGCTTCGACCGCGGTCCCCGCGAGCCGAAGAACACGACGTCTCCAGGCGCCAGCGCCGCACGGCCGACGCGGAGCGCGCGACCCACCTCGCCGCTCATCTCGTAGGTCGTACGGCCTACGAGGACATTGGGCAACGACGGAGCGCCGGCGAACGGCTTCGTCTTGTAGACCCGCCACACGAACCCGGAGCAGTCGAACCCACCCGGAAGCTTGCGGCCGAGAAGCTGCTGCGGATACTCGGACGTCCCTGCCCACACGTAGGGCGACCCGACGAACCGGAGCGCGCGCTCGAGCACGACGCGCTGCCATTCCGACAGCGGTGGCAGCGCGAACGTCGCGAGCGTGCTGCGGGCAGCCTCGAGCTGCGTGTCCGAGAGCGCGAGATACCGGGCGAAGCTGTATGCCGCCTCGGCGCGCGTCACCGGCTGCGTCACCTGCAGCTCGAGCTCGTCCTCGCCGCGAGGATGGTCGATGCGAAGCGCCAAGAGGCGCGCAACCGTCTCGGTCCCGAGCCAGGGGCGCGGTGAGAGGCCCGCCTCGAGCGCCGCCTGGCGGACGGCCTGAGCTTCGGGCCGGAGCCCGACGAGCGACACGATGCGCGCGTCGAGCTCGCGGAGAGTGACGAGAGCGTCGGGATCCGCGACGGAGATCGCGCCGCCGAGGCTCGAGACGACCACCGAGAGCTCGGAAGCCGTGAGCGGGTCGTCGGGCCGGAACGCCTCGACCGACGGGCCCATCAGGCCCGCGTCGACGACCGTCCGAATCTCCGAGGTCGCGAACTGCGAGCGAGCATCGGGTGCTCCCGAAGCCGGGCCCACGGCAACGACCGAGAGAAGGATGGCGACAGTGACGATCCGTGCTCCCATGCCGCTCGTATCGGCCTCGACCCGCCCGTTCCATAGCTTTCGAAGAGGTGAAATGACCCGCGACGATCGCAACCCTCGACCTACAGTGGCCCTGTGCGTGCGCTGGCGACCCTTGTGGGCGCGCTTCTCATGGCCGGGTTCGGTGCCGCATGCGGCAGCGGGTCGGGCGCGGAGACGACAGCTGCTCCCCCGCCGCCGAGCGAACGGTCGACTGCGACGCGCGTGCCCGCGATCGCAGGCCGCTCGCTCGACGGAGCACGGCTCGCGCTAACCGACTTCCGCGGACGACCAGTGCTCGTCAACGTCTGGTCGTCGTGGTGAAGCACGTGCCAAAGCGAGACGGTCGCCTACGCAGCGTTCACCGAGTCACACCCGGAGGTCGCGTACCTCGGCCTGAACGTTGCCGACTCGCGCGCGGAGGCCGCTGACTTCGTCGATCGCTACGGGTGGTCGTGGCCGTCGATACACGATCCGAAGCGCCTGCTCGCACGCAGGCTCGGGGCGACGTACCAGCCGCACTTCATCCTGGTAGACGCCTCCGGACGTATCGTCGAGGCCTGGGAAGGCGGCGGTGACGAAGCCGTCTGGGAGGCGATGCTCGCGAAGCTCGCGTAGATCGACACCCCGCTAGGCTCTGACGCGTGCCGACGACGGACGCCCGCTACCCCGGGACTCTGCCCGCCACGTGGCTCGCACAACGTGCGGCGGTCGACCCGGCGCGGATCGACGTGCTTCGTCGAGGCGGCGAGCTCATCGCCGTTCGGGAGCTGGGCTCGACCGAGTGGCGCTATCCGGCGTGGCAGTTCGAAAGCGGCAAGCCGCGCAAGAGCGTCGCCCGCATCGTCGCGGTGGCACGTGAGCGCGGGCTCGACGACGCACAGCTGTTCGACCTGCTGACCACCCCGCTCGGCCTTCGCGGCGAAGGCCGGACCCTGGTCGACCTCCTCGTCGAAGGCCGCGAGGACGAGGTCGTGTCCGCGATCCGCAGCGCGAGCTAGGACGCGAGCGCCGCTGCGGCGCGAACGACCGAAACATCACCGCTGACAGTCTTCACGTGCAGCGGGACCACCGCGCTCTCGACGTCACTCGCGGCGGATTCCTGGTCCTCGAGGCCGAGCTCGGACTCGAGGCGACCGGACACGGATCCCGCGTCGACCCATACGCGGGTTCCTCGAGCGATGCCGACGCGCACGTCACCCGAAACGGTTTGGACGCGGACGTCGCCCTCCTGGACGGCCTTCAGATCGACGTCGCCCGACGTCGTCGCGACTGCGAGCTCCGAGGCGATCGAACCGATTGTGATGTCGCCGGACACGGCGCGCACGGAGAGAGGCGCGTCGATCCGCTCGACGCCTACATCCCCGGACACGGTCCCGATCGTCCCCTGTCCCCGCACGATGCCGACGGATACGTCGCCACTCGCGGTCTTCACCTGCAGCGGGCCACCGACCTCGTGCAAGCGGATGTCACCCGACGCCGTTCGGGCCGAAACGTCACCGAGCTCGCCTTCGACACGGACGTCGGTCGAGGCGCCGGCAAGATCGAGATCGGCCCCGGGCGGGCACGTGATCCTGCACTCGAAGTCCCCGCCCCACGTGATCTGGATCGGTCCCCAGCGGAACCTGTCGCGCTGCTCCACGCGGATGACATGGCGGCCCGAAAGCTCGTCCATCGTGATCTCGATTTCGTCGATCGCGTCCTGGCCCCGACGGCCGAGAGCGACGACCTCGACCGTCGTCTTCGGCTCGTCGGCCGTCGTGACCACGACGTGTCCACTCGGGAGCTTGATCTGGAGCGAGACGCTCCCGGGGGTCTCGAAGGTGGGCATCGCCGAATCTCCTAGCTCCCGTCGCGGCTCGACGGCGCGCGCCGGACGCGGGAACCCGACGTTCGCGGGCGCTTGGTGCGCACGCGGTCGTTGGTATCGAGGAGAACGGCGTAATCGAACGGGAGTGAGATGGGAAGCATCGTCCTCTCCTTTCAGCCTTGGGCGTAGCCCTGCATGCGGTTGCGGGTCTTCCTGGGCGGGCGCTGCTCGAGCGTGCGGGCGATCGTCCGCACGAGCCACGCGTTCGTCGAGATTCCTTCGCGGTCGGCAGCCGCCTCGATCCCGGCCTTCAGCGACTCCGGCAGACGCAGCGAGATGCGACCGGACGCCTCTTCGCCGAGCCCGAGCGGCTCGGGGGCTCCCGTCTCCTCCGATACGACCACGAGCTCGGGATCACGGCCGGCGAGACGAACCTCGACTCGCCCCGTCTCGATCTGGCCCGACAGCTCGAGGGCAGCCTCGCCGAGAAGATCGAGCAGGTGGAGGTGGAGCGTCGCGGCGAGCGCGTCGCCCATCCGGCGCGCGGCCTCGGCGGTCGCTTCGTCGCCGAGCGCTGCAGTGGCGCCGAGCTCCTGCTGGATGGCCTGGATGTGAGTGTCGAGCTGCATGATGACATCATTCTGACATCATAAATGAAGTCTGTCAAGCATCAGCAGCGACATCGCTGCGCGCCCATGCCGCAGTTCGGCACGGTTGAGCCAAGGGAGGCCCGCGCTACAGCTTGCGGGCCGGACAGGTCCGGCCCTCTACAGTTGCCAGATGTCGCCGCGGATAATCGGCGTCGCGCTACCGGCGGCGTCAAGACCATCCACGTCCACGTCTTCCCCACCGACCATGAAGTCGGTGTGGACCGCCGAGACGTTGATCCCGGCCTCGAGTAGCTCGTCGTGGGCGACCGGGGGATCCAGGATGTCGGGGAAGCCTGCGCCGAATGCGATGTGACAGGTCGCATTCTCGTCGAAGAGGGTGTCGCTGAAGACGAGCCCGGTCTGCTTGACCGGGGAGGAACCGTCGACGAGGGCGAGCTCACCGAGATGCGGCGCCTGCTCGTCCACCGCGAGCTGGGCGCGGAGGATCTCGGCGCCCGACTCGGCTTGGACGTCGATGATTCTGCCGTTCTCGAACCGGAACTCGAGCCCGGTCACCTTCGTGCCCGAGGTCACGAGGGGGTACGTCGAACGAACGTGTCCGTCGGCGCGGCGCCAGTCGGGGCTCGTGAACACCTCCTCGGTCGGCAGATTCGGGACGTGCGAGATGCCTCGCGCAGTGTCGATCGCCGCGCACCGCCAGAGGGCGCCCGGCACGAGGCCGACCGTGAGATCGGTGCCCGGGCCACGGAACCGGATCGCGTCGAACCCGCGCTCGTGCAGCGCGTCGGCGCGCGCCCGCAGCTTCTCGGTGTGCGCCCGCCAGGCCGCGACCGGATCGGCCTCGTCCAGCCTCGTCGCCGTTGCGACGGCGTCCCACAGGCGCCCGACGTCGGGCTCGCCGAAGACCTGTGTCGCCCAGCCGGGGTTCGGAGCGGCGACGATCGTCCAGTTGACGTGCCTGCCGGAGATGTTCTCGATCATCGCGGCTCTGATGTCGCGCGGATCGGAGCGTCCGACGAGCGCCGGATCGAGGTCCTTCATCAACTCGGGCGTCGGATTGCCCGTCAACGAGATGACGGCCGGATTCTCGGTCGGGAACCTCCGATACCAGTCGAGAAGGTACGGAGCGGACCAGCCGATCTCGGACTCCGGCCCCAGCTCGACGGCTGCGCGCCGGACGTGGAGGTCGGCGTAGAGAACGACGACATGCTGGGCGCCTGCGCGGTACGCCTCCCGCACCACGGCTCGAGCGATCTCGGCGTGCTCGACGAGGCAGGAGACGACGACGTCCTGGCCCGGCTGCACGTTCGCGCCGACGCGAACGGCGAGCTCCGCATAGCGGCCGAGGCGCTCGGCCGACGTCCCGACCTCGGACGTGGAAACGGTCAGTCGCCCCAGTCGAAGTCGCGCGGTCGGCCAGTCCAGAGAGCCTCGTCGAGGGCCGCGCCCTCAACGTTCTCGGCGGTTTCCTCGCCGGGCCACGGCAACCGCTCCGAGCTCAGCTCGGCTGCCGGCTCGCCCTCCAGCGTCTCCTCGATCCGGGCCTGCTCCTCGCTCTTGAAGAGCGGATGATTCTCGAGCGGGTCGCCGTCGAGGTAGCGGTCGATCGGCATCTCGTCGTCGAGTTCCGCGTTGCGGTTCTTCAGCTCGAGATGCTCCCGGATCGCCTGGGCGAAGTCGGAGTCGGTGTCGACTGGAAGGAGGTCGTTCTGATCCACGTAGACGTTCCCCTGAGGCGCCCGAGTCTACCGGATCGCGTGCGAACCTCCTGCGCCCGCGCAGCACCGGCGATGTGCGACGATGCGGCGGTGCCGATCGCCGTCCTGACCGTTCTGATCTACCTCGTCCGGCGCATCAAGCCGACGACGGTCGCGCTCGTCGTGTTCGAGGCCTGGCGACGACTGCCGCCCGAGCACCGGCAACAGCTCGTCCTCACGGCGCGTCGCCACGGCCCGCGCGTCGCGGCGTCGCTCGTGCGGCGCGGGCGCCCACGCCCCTAGTCAGTCGGCGCCGAGCGCCGCGCGGACGATCCGGTCCTGCTCGTACTGATGCAGGGTCGGGTAGCCCTCGCTCGTCGACGCGCGCCAGGTCCTCCCGACGTAGCGCACGCGCGCGCCTGCGGTCGCCTGAGCCGCGGCTTCCTCGAGGCGGTGCCGGATCGAACGCCACGCGCCCATGTTCTGGGGCTCCTCCTGAGCCCAGACGATCTCGTCCACGGCCGGGTACGCCGCGATGAGCTCGGTGACGAGCTCGAGCGGGAACGGGTACAGCTGCTCGATTCGTGCGACCGCGACGGAGGACGCACTCTCACGCAGCTCGTGGCCGACGACGTCGTAGTACACCTTCCCGCTGCACAGCACGAGCCGCCGCACGCCTGCGTGGTCGGCGGCCGGATCGTCCAGCACGGGCTGGAATCCGCGCTGAGCGAGATCGTCGAGCGTCGAGGTCGCCTCGCGCAGGCGGAGCAGCCCCTTGGGCGTCATCACGACGAGCGGTCGCGCAGTCGCATCGAGCGCCTGCCGGCGGAGCAGGTGGAAGAACTGCCCTGCGGTCGTGCAGTTGACAACGCGGATGTTGTCCTGCGCTGCGAGCTGGAGGAAGCGCTCGAGGCGTGCGCTCGAGTGCTCCGGACCGTTGCCCTCGTAGCCGTGCGGGAGAAGCAGCACGAGCCGTGAGGTCTGCCCCCACTTCGATCGGCCCGAGACGATGAACTGGTCGACGACGATCTGCGCGCCGTTCACGAAATCTCCGAACTGCGCCTCCCACAGCACGAGCGCGTCGGGGGCCGCGATCGAATAGCCGTGCTCGAACGCGAGGGCCGCGTACTCGGAGAGCGGCGAGTTGTAGATCTCGAACGACGCCCCTGCCGACGGAAGCGCCTGCAGCGGCGCGAAGGTCTCGCCGGTGCGTGGATCGTGGAGCACCGCCTGCCGATGCGAGAACGTGCCTCGCTCCGTGTCCTGGCCGGACAGTCGGATCGGGATGCCGTCCTCGAGCAGGGTCGCGAAGGCGAGCGCCTCGGCGTGGCCCCAGTCGATCCCGCCCTCCCGGAGGCTCTCCCGGCGGCGCTCGAGCTGACGCGCGAGCTTCGGGTTGACTTCGAAGCCGTCCGGGACCGCGAGCAGCTGCTCGCCGAGGTGCATGAGGCGATCGGCCGACACCGCCGTCACGACCGCAGCCCCCGTGTCTGTCTTCGTCGGCAGCTCCGCATGCGGGATCGGGGCGGCGAAGCTCGTCCGGAGCTCGTCGTGCGCCGCACGGAGCTGTGCGAGCGTCTCGTCGAGCATGTGCGCCGAGTCGTCCGGCCCGACGATGCCGTCGGCGACGAGGCGCGCCGCATACGACTCCCGGACCGGAGGCTGCTGCTCGATCCGCTCCGCCTGGAGGGGCTGCGTGTAGGCGGCCTCGTCCTGCTCGTTGTGGCCGAAGCGGCGATAGCCCACGAGGTCGACCACGACGTCGTGCCCGAACTCGTCGCGATAGGCGAGCGCGAGCCTGATCGCCGCGAGGGCGGCATCGGGATCGT
>DASTYQ010000023.1:0-10867 GCA_035764775.1 Gaiellaceae bacterium | reverse complement strand
CCCCACGACTCGACGATCCACTCGCAGATCGCCTTCGACTGGCCCATCACGGTCTTGGCGTTGACGGCCTTGTCCGTCGAGACGAGGACGAAGCGCTTCGCGCCGAACTCGACCGCGATGTCCGCGACGGTACGCGTCACGAGTGTGTTGTTGCGCACCGCCTCGAGCGGGTTCGCCTCCATCAGCGGGACGTGCTTGTAGGCAGCCGCCTGGAAGACCACGGCCGGGCGATACTTCTCGAAGACCTGGCGCATCTTGTTCGCGTTGCCGGCGTCGGCGAGCACGGCAGCCGTCGCATGGAAGTCGCGCTCGTCCACGAGCTCGCGCTCGATCTCGAAGAGGCCCGGCTCGCCGTTGTCGACGAGGACGAGCCGCGTCGGCCGCATGCGTGCGATCTGACGGCAGAGCTCGGACCCGATCGACCCTCCGGCCCCGGTGACGAGCACGACCTCGTCCGTGAGGTAGCCGGCGATCGACTGGAGATCCGCCTCGACGGGCTCTCGGCCGAGGAGGTCTTCCACCTCGACCGGCCTGATCTGTCCGGCGAGGTTCAGATCTCCCGCGATGAGCTCGGGCAGGCCGGGGAGCGTCTTGACCGGAATGCCGGCGGGTCGCGCGACCTCCACGATCCGCTCGCGTGTGTCACCCGACGCGGACGGGATCGCGATCAACACCTCGTCCGGACGCCGCTCGCGCAGGAGCGCGGGCAGCTCGGCAGTCGTGCCGAGCACGCGAATCCCGTGCAGTCGCAGGTTCTTCTTGCGCGGGTCGTCGTCGACGAGTCCGATCGGCGTATAGCCCAGCGACGGATTGCGCAGCATCTCGCGGAGGATCAGCTGCGCCGCATCGCCCGCGCCGACGATGAGCACCTCCCTGCCACGCGCCACGAGCGCACGCGCCGACGGACGCTCGATGAGCGAACGGGCGAGCAGCCGCACGCCCATCGCGAAGGCGAGGAGCAGCAGGAGGTCGATCACCCAGATCCCGCGCGGCACCTTCGCCGGATGGAAGTCGAGCGCCGCGAAGACGAGGAAGGCCGCGACCACGGCGACCGCGACCCCACGCAGCACACCCCACATGTCCTGCGTCGAGACGTACCGCCACCAGCGGTTGTAGAAGCCGAAGGCGACGAAGACGGGGAGCATGGTCGCGACGACCAGCGCGACGACGTCCCACTCGAGGTAGCGGTCGTAGTACCGAGGCCAGTCGGCGTCGAAGCGGACGTACCAGGAGAGGATCCATGCCGCTGCGATGAGCGCGGCGTCGACGCCGACCTGCCACAGGCGGTGCCTGTTGACCGGCGAGCGCACGCTACGCGGGAACGCCGGCCACCGAACGAACTGCGTCGACGACGCGCTCCTGCCGCTCGCGGTCGATGCCGCCCCACATCGGGAGGGCAAGGTTCTCGGCGGCCGCGCGCTCCGTCTCCGGGAGCGAGCCCTCGGGAACGCCGAGGTACGCCATCGCGGGCTGGAGGTGGGTCGGCGTGACGTAGTACGAAGCGCAGGCGATGCCGGCTGCGCTCAGCGCCTCGGCGATCTCTGCGCGGCGGGACGAGCGGACGACGTACATGTGGTACACGTGCCCCGGCTCGTCCACCGGCAGCTCGACGAGCTCCGCGAGGCCGAGGTCCGAGTAGCGTGCTGCAGCCTCGCGCCGCGCCGCATTCCAACCGGCGAGATGCGGAAGGAAGACGCGGAGCATCGCGGCCTGAACCGCGTCGAGCCGCGAGTTCACGCCGACGAGCTCGAAGGTCCTCTTGTCGCGGGAGCCGTGAAAGCGGAGCATGCGGACGCGTTCAGCGACCTCGTCGTCGAGACAGGTGACGAGGCCGCCGTCGCCGAGCGCGAACAGGTTCTTCGTCGGGAAGAAGCTGAACGTGGAGCAGATCCCCGTCCGCGCGACGCCGTCGGCCCCGAACGCCTGGGCCGCGTCCTCGATCAACGGGAGCCCGAGCTCTGCGAGCTCGTCGAGTCGTGCCGGCCGCCCGAACAGATGGACGGGCATGATCGCCTTGGTCCGGGGAGTGATCCGGTCGGCGACGTCCTCGGCGTCGAGGTTGAGCGTCGCCGGGTCGATGTCGGCGAACACCGGCGTCGCTCCGACGCGCGCGATCGCCTCGGCGGTCGCGTAGAACGTGAACGAGGGGCAGATCACCTCGTCACCGCGGCCGATACCGAGCGCGTCGAGCGCGAGCACGAGCGCGTCGGTGCCGTTCGCGACGCCGATCGCGTGCGGAACGCCGAGATAGGCGGCCGCCTCGCGCTCGAATGCCTCCACCTCCGGACCGAAGACGAAACGCCCGGACTCGAGCACCGCCGAGAAGCGTTCCTCGAGCTCGGGGATGAGCGGCGCGTACTGCGCCTTGACGTCGACGAGTGGGATCTGCTGAGTCACGCGGGCGAGTGTAGCCCCGATTCGTCAGGCTCCAGGCGACTCCTCGGCGACGCGGCGTCGGCGTTTCCTGAGATATCGCCAGCCGATCCAGGCAACGCCCGCAACGAGTGCAACGGCTACCGCATAGTCGGCGTAGCGGAACGCATGGTGGAAGTCCTCCCAGCTGGCACCGGCCGCGTACCCCGCGCCGGCGAAGGCGAAGCACCAGATCGCCGACCCCGCGAGCGTGAGCACCGTGTAACGCACGAATGGCACCTCGAAGACCCCAGCGGGGATCGAGACGAACGAGCGGACGACGGGCGTCAGCCTCCCGAGGAAGACGGCCCAGTTCTCCCAGCGCTCGAACCACGCCTCGGCCCGATCCAGCTTGATCCGGTCGACATGGAGCCACCGACCGTGGCGCTCGAGATACGGGCGCCCGCCGTAGAGCCCGATCGCCCAGCCGATGATCGCCCCCACCGTGTAGCCGATCGTGCCGGCGAGCGCCATCGCGACGTACGCCGGGAAGCCCTGGTCGATCTCCGTTCCGAAGAGGACGACATCCTGGCCCGCGAACGCGCCCGAGGCGACCGCACCCGCGTAGACCATGACGACCTCGCTCGCGGCGGGGAACACGGCGTCTACGAGCATGAGCAGGAACACCGCGTACAGGCCGTAGTCGCCGATCGCCGACGTGACGGCGTCGGTCAGCTCGCTCAGGACGGAGGCGAGGAGCACGAGGGCGGACTGTAGTTGCTCTTCCGCAGGCCAGAACCCCGCTAGCGCGGGCTTCCGGCCGCGAGAGTCAAAGACGCTCGCCGCGCCGTTCGGCTCGCTCGCACAGTCCTGGACTCCGGCCCCACCCCTACCGAGCGACCCGACGAACCGTGATCGCCTTCGTGAGCGAGACGACGCCCAGCTCGTTCGTCGCGGCGATCCGAGCCACGTACCGACCGCCCGCAATCGGCTTCCGATTCGCCGCCTTCCCATCCCAGACGACGGCCTGGTCGCCGGGCTGGGTCGCAGCCGCCGAGACGGTCCGCACGACGATGCCTTCAGGTGTCTCGATCGTCACCTTCACACGGGCGGCCCGGGCTTGGGACCACCTGATCTCGGCACGTCCGCCCGAGTTTCGCACGACGACGCGCGCGGGCGCGACACGGAGCGAGGCAAGCGTCGAGTTAACTGCGAAGCGGCGCGTCGTCGACGACGAGAGGCCCTGGTCGTCGGTCGACGAAACGGTGAGCGTCCAGCGCCCCTCCGCCGGAACGATCGGCTCGGCGGGCGCCTGCTGCCCTTCCACCGGCGGGACCGGAGGCACAGCGGGCGGCGGGAACGCGACCTCGTAGGCGCCGGGCTCACGCGCAATGCCCGACTCCTGCCAGGCGATGGTGCCGTCGGGCGCCGTAAGCGTGGCCGTCACCGTCGAAGGACGGACGACCTTGTAGGCCAGCCGCTGCTCCTCGGCGACGCCGTCCCCGTTCGGCGAAACGACGGCTTCGAGCGGCGGCGGCGCGTAGACGCCGTAGTACTGGAGCATGAGAGCCGTCGAGACCGCACGCTCCCTGCCGTCGGACGGCGAGTTGAGGACCGTCCCCTCGAACGCCATGGTCGACGAGCCCCCGCCGTCGAGACCCATGCCGCGCACAGCGCCGTAGCGCACGAGTGTCCGGGCGAGCTCGAAGTTGGTCATGCCGACCGAGAAGCCGGGCTGACGTCCGTCGGTCGTGACGAAGACGATTCCGCCGTCGGCGCGCTGACCGACCGCAGTTCGTGGCCCGCGCGGCGCGAGCTGCGCGATCGTGAACGCCTCGTTCGACCGGTACACCGGCACGCCGTCGCGCACGAGGACCGGCCCGCCGCCGATCGCATCGGAGACGACCGACCAATCGGGTTGGAGGATGAGTCGCAGCGTCACGACCGAGCCCGGAAGCGCCTCGGCCTGGAGCTTTGCGGCCGCGTTGCCGCGAGCGAGGAGCACCGCGCTTCCCGGTTGGATGCGAACCGACGTCGCAGGCCCGGCCGACGCGACCGGGACGGCGAGATCGGTGTTCGGCGTCGCGAACGGGAACGATCCGAGCACCACGGCGAACGCCCCGGCGACCCTCGGAGTCGTCGAGCCCCAGTCCGGCGTGAACAGCGAGATGCCGTTCGTTCCCGGCGCCTTGTTGAGGAAGTTCAGCGCGCGGCGCTGACCCGAGCCGCGCCAGGTGCCTCGGAAGCTCACGCGCCGTACGTCGAGCAGGCCGTCGAGCGTGACACCCGCGCTCGAACGGGAGGGGTTCGGTGGAGTCGCGAGTACGCCGTCGCGGAGGAAGATCCCGCTGGGGCGTCCGTCGGATGGCGAGAAGTAGTCGCCGTTGACTCCGATCGACGTCGCCTGCGTCGACAGCCGCTTCTGCATGGCCGAGAGCGTCTCTCGCTGCACGATCGACTCGTTCGAGAGCACCGGCCGAAGCCGGTAGAGCCCGACCGGCCGGGGGCCGCGCACGACGTGGATCGAGACGGGCCCGTGCGGAGTGAACTCGACGGTCTGCTCGTAGGTCGCGCCGGGGAAGAGCGGAGTTGGCTGCGCGCCGGCCGGGGCCGCCCACACGCCCATGACGAGAGTGCCAGCGATTCCGGCAGCGAGAACGAGGCGAAGCACGGCTCGCCGAGGGTAGCCGAACCGAAATGGCGGTTTTGCAGCGGCTTACAGGATCCGTACAGCGAGGCTCGGCGCAGCCCTGCGCTCGAGCGTCACTCGAACACGCGGACTTCGCGATACAGCGTGTCGCGCTGCACCGGGGTCTTGCCGAGCGCCTTGATGAGGTGGACGAGCTCGTCCGTCGTCGTGCGGTGCGTCGTCCCGGCCGCCGATACGACGTTCTCCTCGATCATGACCGAGCCCATGTCGTCGGCCCCGAAGCCGAGCGCGACCTGGCCCACCTTGATGCCCTGCGTCACCCACGACGACTGGATGTGCGGGACATTGTCGAGGTAGATCCGCGAGACCGCCTGCGTCAGCAGGTAGTCGAACGAGGTCGGCATCGCGTCGTCCGCGACCATGTCGTCGAGCCTGTTTCCGTCGCGCTGGAACGTCCACGAGATGAACGCGCGGAACCCGTGCAGCTCGTCCTGCAGATCGCGGAGCTTCCGCATGTGCTCGACCCGCTCCTCGACCGTCTCGACGTGGCCGTACATCATGGTCGCGGTCGTCGACATGCCGAGCCGGTGTGCCTGGCGCATGACGTCGAGCCACTCCTCCGACTTCGTCTTCTTGGGCGCGATGATCGCCCGGACGCGGTCGACGAGGATCTCGGCGCCGCCTCCGGGGACCGAGTCGAGCCCGGCGTCGCGAAGCCGCGTCAGCGTCTCGGGCACGGTGAGCTTCGAGCGCCGAGCGATGTGCTGGATCTCCGGCGGCGAGAGCGCGTGCAGGTGGATCTTGTAGCGCGCCTTGATCGAGGTGAAGAGATCCTCGTAGTAGTCGATCCCGAGGTCGGGGTGGTGGCCGCCCTGCATGAGAAGGCCGGTGCCGCCGATCGCGAGGGTCTCCTCGATCTTCCTGTAGATGACGGGCTTCGGGAGCAGATAGCCCTCGCGCACGTCGCCGGGGCGGCGGTAGAAGGCGCAGAAGTCGCAGTCCGTGACGCAGACGTTCGTGTAGTTGACGTTCCGGTCGACGATGAACGTCACCTTCGACGGGTCGTTGAGCCGATTCCGCACCTCGTTCGCGGCGCGGCCGATCTCGACGAGGTCGCGCGAGCGCAGGAGCGCGATCGCATCGTCGTCCGAGATGCGCTCGCCGCCGAGCGCCTTCTCGAGGACGTCGTCGACAGCGGGGGCCGGTGCGGCCGTGATCGTCACGCAGCGACCTCCTCGCGCACGAACCGGAGCTCGGGCACGTGGTCGAGCGCCCCGACGTCGCGGGCCATTTCGAGGAAGGTGTAGAAGCCGGCGCGCTCGCGTGGGCCGAAGCTGTAGCGCAGCTTCTCGAAGTAGCGGGCGAGGAATCCCGCCGGATACCCGTACGTCTCGCTGGCTCTGCGCGCGAGGAGCTCGGGCTCCGAGCGCGCGAGGCGCACGGAGGCGACGAGCGCGTGCTCGAGGTCGACGAGGCCCTCGGCAAGCGGCTCCGGGGCGGCCCAGACGGCGAACACCATCGGAAGTCCCGTCTTCTCGAGCCAGAGCCGCCCGAGGTCGTAGTGCGGCGTCGGGTCCTCGTACGCGCTGTGCAGGGCAGCGTCGCCGATGAGCAGGGTCGCGTCCGCCTCCATCCCGAGCGGGAAGATCTCGGCCCTCGGAAGCAGGATCCGCGTGAGGACGACCGAGGTCGCGCTCTCGGGCGTCACCGCGACCGACCGGACCTGCGCGAACGGCATCCGCGTCACGAGCTGGATCGAGTCGACCGCGCCCTCCGACGAGACGCACACGCGCGGGAGGATCCGCAGACGATCGGCGTTCCGCGCGTACTCGATGGACGGGATCGGGGCGATGTCGATCTCGCCGTCGAGAAGCATGCGGCTGAGCTCGGTCGGAACGCCGGTGATCTCCTCGACGTCGGCCTCGAGCCCGTAGAAGACCGGCGCCATGTTCACGTAGCTGATGCGGCCGAGCCTCATCGGCGCTGCCTCCGCCGGACGACGAAGGTCACGACGCCTGCGAGCACGAGCCCGCCCCAGAGAATGGTTGCCGGAAGAGAGAAGTCGTACGAGACGGGAACGTCGCGGGCGAGCAGAGCCGCACCGAGTGTGAAGAGAACCGAGAAGGCGATGATCGACGCGGCCAGGATCGCCAGCGCGTACACCAGCCAGACCCAGATGGGCGTTCCGGCCGCAGGCGCGGGTTTCGGCTGTTTGCCCGGTGCGCCCTCACGGCTCACTCACCACCTCCGCAATTCGTTGTAGAGGGTGTCGCGCTGGACGGGCGTGCGTCCCGCGTCGCGGACGAAGCGGACGAGCTCGTCGATCTTCTGCTCCGTCTCGGTGCGCGCGCCCGCCGCGTGGAAGATCTGCTCGCGGACGACCGTGCCCTGGACGTCGTTCGCGCCGAAGTGGAGGGCGACGGCGGCGAGCGGCATCCCCATCATGATCCAGTAGGCCTTGATGTTCTCGACGTTGTCGAGCATCAGGCGGGAGAACGCGAGCATCTTCAGGTCGTCGGCGCCGGTCGTGTGACGCCACCCGCGCCGCTCGAAGACGGTGTTCTCGGGATGGAACGCGAGCGGGATGAAGGCGAGGAACCCTCCAGTGCGGTCCTGCTGGTCGCGCAGACGCAGGATGTGGTCGACGCGCTCCTCGTACGTCTCGACGTGGCCGTAGAGCATGGTGCAGTGCGTCGGCATCCCCATTCGATGCGCGGTGTCGTGGACGTGGAACCAGATCTCGGGCGACTCCTTGCCCGGAGCGACGAGCCGTCGAACGCGATCCGCGAACACCTCGGCGCCTCCGCCCGGCAGCGACCCGAGGCCCGCGGCCTGCAGCTCCCGCAGCACTTCCTCGTGCGTGAGCCCTGAGAGAGTCGTCATATGGTGGATCTCGGAGGCCGTGTAGCACTTGAGGTGCACGTCGGGCAGGGCCTCGTGCAGCGCGGCAATCGTGTCGCGATAGAAGGCGAAGTCGACGTGCGGGTTCTCGCCGTTGACCATGTGCAGCTCGGTGAAGCCCGTGATCTCGCGCTGGGCGAGCACGTCCGCCACGAGCTCCTCGGTCGTGAACGTATACGCATGCTCCTGCTTGCGCGTTGCCGCGAACGCGCAGAACTTGCACTTCACGCGGCAGACGTTCGTCTGGCTGACGTAGAGGTTCTGGACGAAGTAGACCTCGTCGGGGCCACCGCGCACGCGACGCGCGAGGTCGGCAAGAGCGCCGAGCTCGAGCAGGTCGTCCGACTCGAGAATCGCGACGCCGTCGTCGAAGTCGAGGCGTTCTCCGGCCTCGATCTTTTCCCGGATCGGCTCCAGCGTCTCGAGCTCCAGAACGGCGATCAGCTTCTCCTCTCCACTACGGCCCGCGTGAGCGCCTCGAGCTCGTCCCGGCGCGGCGCGCCGTCGAGGCAGGACCTGGCCTGCGCAGCGTAGTCGAGCGCCAGCTCACGGGACCGGTCGAGCGCACCGCTTGCTGCCACCCGGACGAGCACTCCCTCCTTCGGCCCACCCGCGAGCGCGTCCCGCACGACGGGATCGTCCTGCGCCGCGAGCAGAAGCGGGAGCGTCGGCGTACCGTCGCGCAGGTCCGTCCCCGGCACCTTCCCGGTCTCGATCGTCTCGCCGCTGCAGTCGAGGACGTCGTCGGCGATCTGGAAGGCGATCCCGAGGAGTCTCCCGTACTCGCCGCTTCCGCCGCCGAGGACGCACGCAGCCTCGAAGAGCTTCCCCGTCTTGAGCGAGCAGCGCTCGAAGTACGCCTCGATCGTCGTCGACGGGTCGTGGCGCTGGCGCCGCTGCATCGCCTCTCCTCGAGCCAGCGCGAGCGACGCGTCGGCGAGCACCGTGACGGCGTCGCCGTCACCCGTCGCCGAGAGCACGGAGAAGGCACGTGCGAAGAGGTAGTCCCCGGCAGCGCTCGCGGCGTCCGCGCCGTGCTCGCTCCACGCCGCGGCACGTCCGCGCCGTACTGCCGCGCCGTCGATGAGGTCGTCGTGGACGAGCGTCGCCATGTGCACGAGTTCGACGGCGACGCCCGTTGCGACCGGCGCCTCGTCGTCGGGGGAGGACGACAGGAACGCCAGCGCCGGGCGGAGACGCTTGCCACCCGCCGCGAGCGCGCTCGCCCCGACCGCGGAGACGAGGCCCGGGTAGCGCTCGACTGCGCGCCGGAGGTCGACCTCCACCTCGGCGAGGTACTCGTCGAGCCCGGGGGCGGCGCGTACGACCTCGAGCGCGGTCATGGCTTGACCGCCACGTGAAGCGCGACGATCCCGCCGCCGAGGAGCCTGTAGCGCACACTCTCGAAGCCGGCGCTCTCGAGCAGGGCCGAAAGGTCGTCCGGGCTCGGAAAGCGGCGAACGCTCGCGGGGAGGTACGTGTACGCCTTCCCGCCGGGAAGGACCCGGCCGACGAGCGGAACGACGACGTCGAACCAGAACCGGAAGAAGGGCTTCAGGATTCCGCGCGGCCGCGTGATCTCGAGCACCGCGAGCTTCCCGCCGGGACGGAGCACCCGGGCGAGCTCGCGCAGACCGCTCTCGAGGTCGGCGAGGTTGCGGACGCCGAAGCCGACGGTCGCGGCGTCGAACTCGGCGTCGGTGAACGGGAGCGCCAGCGCATCGCCCCGAACCCATTCGATCGCGCCCGACTTCCGCCGCGCCCGCTCGAGCATCCTCTCCGAGAAGTCGAGCCCGACGACCCGGCCGCCACGCCGCTCGGCCTCGACCGCGAGATCGCCCGTCCCACAACAGGCATCGAGCACGCGATCTCCCGGCCACACGACCTCGCTCACCGCCAGCCTGCGCCAGCGCTGGTCGAGCCCCGCCGTCATCACGCGATTCATCACGTCGTACACCGGCGCGATGCGGTCGAACATGCCCCGCACCGAGTCGGGCGCGAGCGTGCCGGACTCGTACGTCACGCTTGCTCGCCCCAGCGGGAGACGAGCGCGTTGTCGATCCCGATCTGGTCCAGGCAGCGTGCGACCACGAAGTCGACGAGGTCCTCGATGCTCTCGGCGCCGTGGTAGAAGCCGGGCGCTGCGAAGAGGACGACCGCGCCGGCCTCGTTCAGCGTCGCGAGCCCGCGGAGATGGATCGAGGAGAGCGGCGTCTCGCGCGGCACGAGCACGAGCTTCCGCCGCTCCTTGAGCGCGACAGACGCGGCGCGATGGATCAGGTTCTGCATCGCGCCCGAGGCCAGCGTCCCGACGGTGGCCATCGAGCACGGGCAGATGACGTACGCGTCCACACGCGCCGAGCCGCTCGCGAACGGGCTGCGGAAGTCGTTCTCGCCGTAGACCGTGACCTGCGCGGCCGCACTCCCGACGAAGCGCTCGAGCACCTCCTCGCGCGCGAGCGACGGGTCGCGGTAGAGCTCGGTCGCGAGCACCTCGATCCCCGACCGCGAGGCGCAGAGGCCGATCTCGGAGTCGACGGCCGCGAGCGCGCGCAGCAGTCGTTCCGCATACGGAGCGCCCGATGCACCCGTCACGCCGAGGAAGACCCTCACGGCGCGGAGGCTACTTGGCAGCGCAGCCACAGCGACCGCGAAGCGGGCGCGTTCAGGGGTTCTCGCTACCCCCCACCCTTGGAAGCCTGGAGGAACGCGCCGAGCGCGTCGAGGTTCTCCTGCCCGAGGTACGAGTAGGAGCCCATCACCGTGTTCCCGAACGCAGCCGGGTTCGTGAGGTACTGGACGAAGTAGGCCGCGTCGTTCGACTCGCCTATCGCCGAGAGGTCGGGCGCACCGAGCTGACCACCTCCCTGCCCGAGGTAGGTGTGGCAGTTGAGGCAGCCCGACTGCGCGAAGAGCGTCGCGCCCTTCTCGGCCTCCTCGTTGCCCGCGAAGCCCTGCTCCTCG
>DASTYQ010000022.1:0-15300 GCA_035764775.1 Gaiellaceae bacterium | reverse complement strand
GCGTCCGGCCGGACCGCCTGACGATCGCCGTTCCGGCGAAGGGCCGCCTGCGCGAGCCCGCCGTCGCGCTCCTCTCCGACGCGGGCCTGGGCCCTGAGCAGCCCGGGGAGCGTGCGCTCGCGTTTCCGTGCCGAAATGCGCCTGTCGACGTCCTCCTCGTCCGCGCGGCGGACGTGCCCGAATACGTGCAGGACGGCGTCGTCGACTGCGGCATCACAGGCGCCGACCTCGTACGCGAGAGCGGTGCCGAGGTCGACGAGCTCCTCTCGCTCGGGTTCGGGGCATGCACGCTCGAGGCCGCCGTCCCGACCGAGTCCGGGGCGACGAAGCTCGACGATCTCGACGGTCTCCGCGTCGCCACGGTCTACCCGCGACTCGCCGCCGAGCTCCTACGCGAGCGCGCTCTCGACGTGGAGCTCGTGCGCGTGACCGGCTCCGTCGAGGTCGCGCCCCGGCTCGGGCTCGCGGACGCGATCGTCGATCTCGTCTCGAGCGGAAGCACGTTGCGGACGAACGGCCTGCGCTCGCTCGGCTCGCTCTTCTCCTCCGAGGCGGTTCTCGTCTCGCGCGTGGAAGAAGACGGGCGTGCGCGTGAGCTCGCGGCCGTGCTGCGGAGCGTCGTCGACGCGCGCGAGACGCGGTACCTCATGCTGAATGCGCCCGAGGAGGCCTTGGCGCAGATCACGCAACTCGTCCCGGGGTCGGGCTCGCCGAGCGTCCTGCCGCTCGCCGAACCGGGCATGGTCGCGGTGCACGTCCTCGTTCCCGCCGCCGACATCTGGCCGCTGCTGCCAGAGCTCGAGGCGGCCGGCGGTTCCTCCATTCTCGTCGTCCCCGTCGAGCGGATGGTCTCCTGACGTGGCGTCCGTCGCAGCGATCATCGACGACGTGCGTGTGCACGGCGACGCCGCGCTGCGCGAATGGGCGGTGCGGCTCGACGGTGTCGAGCCCGCGCGGGCCGAGCCGTCCGCGGGCCTGCCCGAGGACGCGGTTCTCGAGCTCGCCGACTCCGTTCGCCGCTGGCACGAGGCGCAGCGACCGGCAGACGTGCGACTCGAGATGCGTCCTGGCGTCGATCTCGAACGGCGCTGGACGCCGCTTGCTTCGGTCGGGATCTACGTCCCGCGCGGGCTCGTCTCGACCCTCGTGATGTGCGCGGTTCCCGCTCTCGCCGCCGGTGTCGAGCGGATCGTCGTCGCGACCCCGCCTGCCGGTGCGGGGCTCGTCGCCGCGGCGGCACGCCTTCTCGGCGTCGACGAGGTCTGGGCGCTGGGCGGCCCGCCCGCGGTCGCCGCGCTCGCCTACGGCACCGAGACGATCCCGCGCGTGGACAAGATCTGCGGCCCCGGCGGCGCCTACGTGAACGAGGCGAAGCTCCTCGTCTCGCGGGACGTCGCGATCGATCTGCCCGCAGGACCATCCGAGGTGGTCGTGCTGTCGGGGCGCGGAGCGGATCCGCTGGTCGCTGAGCTCGAGCTCGCCGCGCAGGGTGAGCACGGCCCCGACTCGGTCTGTCGTCTCGTGTCCTTCGACGGCGACGCGGCGGCCGCTGTGGCCCACGTGGACGACCTCGCGCCCGAGCACCTCGTCGTGCTCGGAGACGAGGCTGAGGAGCTTGCCGGGAGGGTCAGGAACGCCGGTGCGATCTTCGTGGGCGAGTGGTCGTCGGTCGCGGCGGGCGACTATGCGACCGGGGGCAACCACGTCCTCCCGACCGGCGGCTGGGCTCGCGCCGTCGGCGGCATCGGGCTCGAGACCTTCCTGAAGCCGGTCACGATCCAGCGGCTGACGGCCGAGGGTCTGGCCTCGCTCCGTCCGACGGTCGAGGCACTCGCTGCGGCCGAGGGCATGCCGGCACACGCTGCCGCGGTGCGGCGATGAGATCGCTCTCGCCGAGCTTCTCCGAGTATCGGTGGGCGCCGTCCACCGAGGAGATCGCGAGAAGGTACGAGCTCGATCCGCTGCAGGTCGTACGCTTCGACGGCAACGTCCCCGCCCAGCCGGCGCGATTCGTCCGGCCGGGGGCGATCGCCGGCGCGCTCGCCGAGGTGAACGCATACGCCCACGGAGGCTTCCCCGAGCTCGTCGACGGGATCGCCCGCTACGCGGGTGTCGCGCCGGAGAACGTCGCTCTCGGTGCGGGCGCCGACGACCTCATCCTGCTCTGCGCGCGCACGTTTGCGGGGCCGGGAGACGTGGTGGCGATCGCGAACGAGCCGACGTACCCGCTGTACCGCATCGGCGCACAGCTCGCAGGCGCGGAGATCGGCAGCGCGGATCCGGTGGTGACGTTCTGCTGCCGGCCGAACAACCCGACCGGCGAGGTCGGCGAGCTCCCGGACGCCCGCCCGCTCGTCGTCGACGAGGCGTACTTCGAGTATTCGGGCGAGACGGCCGCGGGACTGATCGAAGACGGGGTCGTCGTCATCCGGACGTTCTCCAAGTCCTTCGGTCTCGCCGGGGCGCGCGTCGGGTATGCGCTTGCGGACGCAGACACCGCCGCCGAGCTGAACCGTCGTCAGGCGCCCCAGCCGATCTCCGGGATCTCGGCCGAGCTGGCGCTCGTCGGGCTGAGCGACCCGCCCGATGTCGGCTGGCAGGTGGAGGAGCGGGAGCGGTGCGCTCGCGCTCTCGTCGCGCTCGGTCTCGCGCCGCTGCCGTCCGCGACGAACTTTCTCTTCGTGCGGCTGGACGATCCGGAGTCGGTCGGCAACTCGCTGCTGCGCGCGGGAATCGTGGTTCGCATCTACGTCGACGGGATCCGCTTCAGCGTTCGCGACCGCGAGGACGACGACCTCCTGCTCCGGGCCCTGGCACGCGCGCTCGATCGGCCGGCGCCGGTGGCTGAGGCGGCGGGACGCAGCGTTCGGCATCTCCGCGCGACGGCCGAGACCCGCATGCGCGTCCGGCTCGGGCTCGACGGCGCGAGCCGCGTCGTCGTGCGAACGGGCACCGGTCTGTACGACCACCTGCTCGAGCAGCTCGCGTTCCACGCCGGCTTCGATCTCGTGCTCGACGGAGTCGGCGATCTCGAGACGGGCGAGCACCATACGGCCGAGGACGCCGCACTCGCGCTCGGCGAGGCGCTCGACCGCGCGCTCGGCGACCGCCGCGGGATCGCGCGCTACGGCGACGCGGTCGTCCCGATGGACGACGCGCTGGCGCGGGCTGCGGTCGACCTCGGCGGACGTCCTGCGGCCGAGCTGCGGCTCGGGCGCGACCCGGGCCTGGCGGAGCACATGCTCCGGAGCCTCTCGCAGGCAGGGAGGCTCGCGATCAATGTCGAGGCCGACGGCCGCGACGACCATCACGTCGCCGAGGCTGCGTTCAAGGCCGTCGGTCGCGCGCTCCGAGCCGCCGTTCGGGTCGAGAGCTCCGGCCTCCCGTCGACGAAGGGACTCGTGTGAACGTCGCCGTCTGCGAGTACGGCGCCGGCAACGTGCGTTCGGTCGTCGCAGCCTTCGGGCGGCTCGGCGCCGCCGCGACGGTGACGTCCAGCCCGGCGGACGTCGCCGATGCGGATCTGGCCGTTCTTCCCGGCGTCGGGTCGGCGGCGAGCGCCATGGCGGGGCTGCGCGAGCGCGGCCTCGAGACCGCGCTTCGCGACCGCGTCGCAGCGGGGCAGCCGACGCTCGGAATCTGCCTCGGGTTGCAGCTCGCGCTGGAGGAGTCGGAGGAGGACGGCGGTGTGGCCGGGCTCGGGATCCTCCCGGGCCGGGCGTTCCGCCTGCGCGAAGGCAGGGTTCCCAGGATCGGTTGGGCACCAGTCGAGCCGAGCGGGGAGGCGTTCTACTTCGCGCACGCGTATGCCGTGGAGACGCCCGCTGCGACCGCGCGCTCCGAGGGCGTCGTCGCGATCGCCGAGCACGGAAGCTTCGTCGGCGTCCAGTTCCATCCGGAGAAGAGCGCCGCCGCCGGTGCGCGCTTCCTCGAGCGATGCCTCTCCCGCGCCTGATCCCCTGCCTCGACGTCGCCGCGGGGCGCGTCGTCAAGGGCGTCCGCTTCCAGGAGCTGCGCGACGTCGGCGACCCGGTCGAGCTCGGTGCGTCCTACTCGGAGGCAGGGGCTGACGAGCTCGTGTACTTGGACGTGGCGGCGACGATCGAGGGTCGTTCGTCGCTGCCCGACCTCGTCGCCCGCATCGCCGACCGCTTGGCGATTCCGTTCACGGTCGGCGGCGGCGTGCGCTCGGTCTCGGACGCGGAGGCACTCCTCGAGGCCGGCGCCGACAAGATCTCTGTGAACAGCGCGGCGCTCGAGCGGCCCGCGCTCGTGAGCGAGCTCGCCTCGCGGCTGGGCTCGCAGGCCGTGGTCGTGGCCGTCGACGCCGCGGACGGTGCGGTTCGCTCCCGTGCCGGCTCCACGCCGACCGGCAGACGGGCCGTCGACTGGGCTCGCGAGGCCGAGGAGCGCGGCGCCGGGGAGATCCTGCTCACGTCGATCGACGCCGACGGCACCCGTGACGGCTACGACCTGGAGCTGACCGCGGCGGTCTGCGAGGCGGTCTCGCTTCCTGTCATCGCCTCGGGTGGCGCGGGCTCTGCCGTCCATGTAGCGGACGCGCTCGCCGTGGCGCAGGCGGCGCTTCTCGCCTCGATCCTCCACGAGAACCCGGCCCGACTCGAGACCCTGCGTTCCGAGCTACGCAACCTGGGGGTGGCTCTTCGCGATGCCGCCTGAGCTGACTCCCGCGATCGTCCAGGACGCGGAGACGAACCGCGTGCTCATGCTCGCGTGGATGGACGAGGAGGCGCTGCGCCTGACACGCGAGACGGGCGAGGCGTACTTCTACAGCCGCTCGCGTCAGCGGCTCTGGAGGAAGGGCGAGGCGTCGGGGAACACGCTCGCGGTCGAGGAGCTGCGCGACGACTGCGACGGCGACGCTCTCCTTCTCCGCGTGCGCCCGGCGGGACCGACGTGTCACGTGGGCTCGACCTCGTGCTTCGCGCCCTGGCTCTGGCGTCGAGTCGTCGAGCGCGCGACGACGCGACCAGCGGGCTCCTACGTCGGCGGACTCGTCTCCGAGGGCCCCGCGGCCGCTGCGCGGAAGGTCGGCGAGGAGGGCGTCGAGGCGGCGCTCGCCGGAGCGGGGGAGAGCGACGAGCGGCTCGTCTCCGAGATCGCGGATCTCTGGTTCCACACGTACGTGCTCCTGGCCGCCCGCGGCCTCGATCCGGCGGCGGTCGAGGATGAGCTCGAGCGGCGCGCGGCCGCGGGCTGACGGCCATCGTCTAGCCTCGGCGGTCGTGGAGTCGGGCAGGATGCGCGAGCTGGTCGAGGGTGCGCTCTCGATCGGTGCCGATCCGGCCGACACGAGCGACGAGCGCTTCCGGAAGCGCCTGCTCGTCGGCATCGCCCTGCTGATCATCCCGATCGGGTTCCTGTGGGGGTGCCTGTACTTCGCCGTCGGCGAGCCCTGGGTCGCACTCACACCCTGGGGCTACGTCGTCGGCTCGATTCTCAGCCTGGTGGTCTTCGCACGAACGCGCAGCTTTCCGTTCCTGCGGACGGCTCAGCTCCTCCTGATTCTCATCGCCCCTGCACTCGGACTCGTCATGCTCGGCTCGCTCGACGAGTCGAGCAACGTCATCCTGTGGTCGCTGCTGGCGCCGCTCGGGGCGGTTGCCTTCGGCCGGCCGGAGCGTGCATGGCCGTGGTTCGGCGCCTTCGTCGCCACGATCGTTCTCTCCATGGTGCTCGCAGAGGTGGTGCGGCCCGACGCTGCCGACCTGCCCGACACCTTCGTGCGGACCTTCGACGTCCTGAACATCGTCGCAGTCTCGTTCGTGGCGATGCTCCTGCTCGTGACCTTCGCGCGGGGGCGCGACACCGCCCAGAGGCGGGTCGAGGCGCTGCTGCTCAACATCCTCCCCGACGAGGTCGCCGAGCGGCTCCAGCACGACCCGAGCACGATCGCCGACCACTTCGACGAGGTGAGCATCCTCTTCGCCGACGTCGTCGACTTCACGCCGATGTCGAGCCGCCTCGACGCCCGCGAGGTCGTGGGTCTGCTCGACCGCCTCTTCACGAGCTTCGACGAGCTCGTCGACCGGTACGGGGTCGAGAAGATCAAGACCATCGGCGACTGCTACATGGTCGCCGCGGGCGTCCCACGCCACCGTGCGGACCACGCACAGGCTCTCGCGGATCTGGCGCTCGAGATGCGTGAATGTGCGCGTTCGTGCCTGGCCGACTCGAGCCCGCACGACCTCAGGCTTCGGATCGGGATCAGCTCCGGTCCGGTCGTGGCCGGCGTGATCGGCCGCAGGCGCTTCCTGTACGACCTCTGGGGAGACACCGTGAACATGGCGAGCCGAATGGAGTCGCACGGGAGCCCGGACACGATCCAGATCACCCGCTCGACCCGGGAGCTCCTCGCCGACGACTTCGTGACCGAGTCGCGCGGGCTCGTCGAGGTCAAGGGCAAGGGCGAGGTCGAGACGTGGATCCTCGTCGGGCGCAACGGCTCCGGCGGCGGCGTCTAGCATCGCTTCGATGAGCGCGAACGTCCAGGCCTTCGACGCGTGGATCCGCTCGACGTTCGTCGAGCTGAACACTGCGCTCGAGAATCTCTATTTCGCCCAGGACGACCGCGCGAACGTCGAGGGCGTCGGCGACGAGCTCAAGCAGCGGATTCTCGACGAGGGCAGAGAGTTCGTTCGCGCGCTCGCCGCGGAGGGCAACACCGACGAGGGGTTCGACCAGGCGTTCGACGTCCTCGGCGACCTCGGGCTGTACATGGCCTCGCTCCGCCGTCACGAGCTGACGAATCCGGCCCGCGAGCACAAGTCGCCCCATGAGGAGGCGACGGCGCTCGGGCTGCACATCGGCGCGTCCGTCGGTGTCGTGCCGCGCTTCGCGACGAGTCATCTCGCGACCCACAACCTCGCCCGTGACGGCCGCCAGAAGAGCTTCACCTCGCTGCCCGACGAATTCCTGTTCCTCGACTACAACACGCGCGGGATCCTGGCGTACAAGCGCGCCGCGGACGCGCTCATGCGGATCCCGCCGCTCGGGATCTCGCATCCGGTCGCGGAGACGCTCTTCGACGACGCGCGCGAGGCGCTCGAGGCGGTCGGTCGGTTCAACGACGTGCTGTTCGCGGAGCTCGACGTCGACCGTTTCTTCTTCAGCGTGCGGCCCTACTACAAGCCGTACCGAGTCGGTCGCCAGGAGTACCGCGGCGCGAACGCCGGCGACTTCGCGGGGATCAACGAGATCGACCTGCTGCTCGGTCTCTGTCGAGGGAACGACCCGTACTACTCGCAGCTCCTCGTGGAGAAGATGCTCTTCATGCGTCCGGAGGACCAGGAGAGCCTTCGGGACTGCCTCCGACGTCAGAGCTTTCTCGACCAGTTCCTCGACGCCGCCGGAGCGAGCGCAGACAGCGAGTGGTTCCGGCGCAACGCCGCGGCCTTCCTGCGCGTCTGCGAGCACCACGGCCGCGTCGCGGCCCAGCATCACGACCAGCTCGTCGCTCGCTTCATCCAGCAGCCCTCGGACGCCCTCGACGAGAGCCACCTCGGGCAGATCACCGCGAGCGGCCCGCCGCTTCCCGTCCTGCTCGCGTCGCTCCAGGTCCTGCGCGACCTGCGCCTCGCTGCTCCGCGTGACGACATTCCGTCGCGCCATGCCGAGCTGGCGCGCCTGCGCGAGGCTGCCGGAGTCGCCGTCGGCTGAACTGCGCTAGGCGAGGCGGCGGATGTGGCCCGTCTCGTCCTCGATCGCGAAGGCGGCGTCGATGAGCGCGTCGATCGCCCGCCCTCCCTTCTCGAGATCGTTGGGCGAAAGCAGGCGCTCGACGGTAGAGCGGAGCTGGTTCCGCGGCATCACGGCGAGCAGGGTCGCCGCTCGCTCGACGAGCTCGGGATCCGCAAGCTCGTCCTCCGGCAGGTCCACCTGGGCCGCCTCGTACGGCGTCAGCCGCTCGACGACGCCGTTGACGCGAAATTCCTCCGCCTTCTCCCCTCTCATGACCGCCCTCCCCGGCGTCGTGACCCACCCAGTGTTGCACGCCCGAGAGGATGCAGTGTCATCGCGCCTCGACGAACGGACCGATCAGCGCTTCGATCTGGCGTCCGGTCGCGCGGCCTTCGAGTCGCCGCACCACCGAGCCGCCCAAGAGCACGAGGAGTGTCGGCGTCTTCCGGACGCCGAGCCGGCGGGCGAGCTCGGGGCTCCGATCGGCGTCGAGGTCGACGACCCTGAGCCGCTTCTTCTGCGTGACCTTGACCCAGGCCACCAGGCTCTCCATCCGTCGCGACGCCCCGCAGCGACGGCTGCCGACGAAGACGAGGGTCGCGGGCTCGCGCGCCTCCATGGAGAGAGCGGTGCCCGTGCGCGACGGTCTCGAAACGAGCGTTTGCTCTCGCGACCCGCAGGGAATGCACTCACTCGCAGCTCGACTCGAGAGGAGACAGAGATGGCGACCACGACCGTGAAGGACGTCATGACCCCCCGCCCGACCTCGGTGGCCGGCGATGCGATGGCCGTAGAGGCGGCGAGGAGGATGTCGTCGGAGGACGTGGGTTCGCTTCCCGTCGTGGACGGCGAGACGCTCGTGGGGATGGTCACGGATCGCGACCTCGTCCTGCACGTCATCGCGAAGGACCTCGATCCGCACAAGGTCGCCGTGGCCGACGTGTGCTCGGGGAATCCCGTGACCGCCGATCCCGAGGACTCGCTCGAGGACGCCCTCCAGCGGATGGCGTCGGAGCAGGTCCGACGGCTCCCGGTCGTCACCGACGGTCGTCTCGTCGGGATCCTGGCGCAGGCGGACGTCGCGCGCGCGGTGCGCCCCGAGTCGACTGGGCGGCTCGTCGAGGAGATATCGGCGTAGGCGGCAGCGACCAGCTAGGCGTCGGCGGGGAGGCTCAGCACCACGAGCGTGAGCCACTCGGAGCCGTCGCGGCGCTCCGAGGAGAGATCGTCCACGAGGGGTGCGAGGACACGAGTGAGGCCTGCGTCTTCTCCGCTTCCGTCGCGAACCGGCCCGATCGCAACCACGAGCCGGCCGTCTCGGCGCTCGACTTCGACGGTAACGTCGCTGCCGCTGCTTGCAGCGAGCGCGCTCAGGACGGCGAGCTGCAGGTCGTCCGTTCGTTCGTACGGAAGATCGGCCCGGCCTCCGATGCCACCCAGCACGAGCGTCGCTACGCTTCGGAAGCGCTCTTCACTGGGAATCGTGAGCACGATGCGGTCGCCGTCCATCACCACCTCCGGGGTCGCGAGCAGGTGCGTGTGCACGACCATCTAGACTCGTCGGAAGTGGCCACGTCGGGCGATTTTGACGTTCGGAGCGAGACGCTGCCCGGAGGTGCGGAAGCGGTGTTCGTCACCGGCGAGCTCGACCTGGCAACCGCGCCGCGCCTCGACGAGGCCCTCGCGGAGTCGACAGCGGCCGTGATCGTCGTCGATCTCTCGGGCTGCACGTTCCTCGACTCGGCCGGCATCCGCGCGCTCGTCGGGACGGCCCGTTCGCTCGAGGAAGCCGGTCGTGGCCTCCGCCTGGTCACGGTCGACGCCGGAATACTCCGGCTGCTCGAGATCACCGGGGTCGACACGCTGATCCAGGTTCATCCCTCGTTGGACGACGCGCTCTAGCTCGCGCGATCGCCGTCGCTGCGGATCGCATCCGCACGCGTGTCGTGGAGGTCGAAGACGTGGTCGAGCATCGTGATCTCGAAGATTCGACGGATCTGGGGCGTCGGCGCGACGACGTCCAGGTGTCCGTCGCCGGCGGCCATGTGCTTGTGCGCCATGAGGATGACCCCGAGCGCCATCGAATCGAGAAAGGTCGCGTCCGAGAGGTCGAGGACGACATGCTCGACGTACCTGTCCGCGAGGGCTTCGAGGCGAGCCCGCAGATACGGCGCGGAGTGCAGATCGACGTCACCGGTGACGGTGACGACGGACACGTCCCGCTGGTCGTCGACGTCGACGTGAAAAGTCTCGCTGGCGTCGAGCGTGCGCGCGCGCTCGCTCATGTCACGCGTCTCAGTACCCGGCCCGGCACATGCCCAAACGTCGCCGGTCGATCGAATCGCGCGCGCGAGCTCGGTGAGGCCCCAGCGCGTCGCGAGACGCTCGAAGTCGGGGCGAAACAGGATCTCGACATCCGCACCGGTCCGCTCTCTCGCGAGGCGAATCTTCCGGCGCTTTCGGCGCGTCAGTGACTGACGCATCACGGTGCATTCGACGTAGAGCCCGAGGTCCGGCAGGAAGAAGTCGGGGGTGAAGGCCTCACGGACCTCGCCGTGCTCGTCACGCTCGAGCACGATCGTGTGCGGCTCGTACTCCCAGGCAATGCCGTGCGCGTCGAAGACATGGGCGAGGGCACGCTCGACCGGGTGTGCGAACTCGATCGCCACTCCCCGGCACTTCCCGCTTCGGGCCATTCTCCAAACGAGCAACAGTGACTAAGGTTGCTTGCCGGTGGCGACTTTCGAACTCGAGCACGTCGAAGACGTCGAGTCGGGCGTGACGCTGGTCGCGCTCGCGGGCGAGCTCGATCTCACGAACGTCGACGATCTCGAGGAGGAGCTGGAGGCCGTGGCGAACGTCGGTCCACTCGTTCTCGATCTGAATCATCTCGTCTTCGTCGACAGCGCTGCCCTGCACGTGCTGTTCCGCATCGTGCGTGACCGGGGAGCCGGGGGCATCGCGTTCGTCATCGAGCGGACCGCGCCGGTCGCCGGGACGCTCTCGATCGTCGAGCTCGATCGCGCGACCACCGTGGCCGCGACCCGTGCCGAGGCCGTCACCGCACTCACACGGGCACGAGCGCACTAGGCAGCGCAGTTTCGAGGACGTTCACACAGGGGTATCTCCACCCCCGCGACGGCACAGTCCGGCGCATCGGGAAAGGGGTGAGAATGGGAATCAGCTTGAGCATCTTCCTGATCGCGGTCGGCGCGGTTCTCGCGTGGGCAGTGGACGCCGAGGTGTCGGGGATCGACGTGCAGGCCGCAGGCGTGATCGTCGTGGTCGTCGGGATCATCGGCCTCGTTGCCTCCCTGATCTTCTGGTCGAGTCGGGGCGGCTTCGGCAATCGCGACGCTGCCGCCTCGGGTGGCGGCCAGAACACGACGATCGTCGAGCGTGATCGCTGAGGCTGTAGCGCGGAGAGCGTCGTCGACCTCAGCACGTGGCTGGCTGCGATCCTCGGCGCCCTGATCATTCTGTTCGCCTGGAACGCGATCCACGAACGCCGGATCGTGTAGCGCGTCTTGCCGGAGACGGCGGCCCGACGTGCTAGGTACGTTCGTGAGATGCACGACGTCGTCATAGAGCAGAGCGCCAGCGCGACGATCGTGCGCGGGTCAGGGGAGCTCGACGCTTTCGCGGCGCCCGATCTCGCTGCGGCGTTCCTCGAGGTGCGAGGCGCGGCGTCCGTGCTGGCAGATCTCGAGCGCGTGTCGTTCATGGACTCGACCGCGCTCGGTGTGATCGTGCGCGGCGTGCGCACGCTCGACGAGGAAGGCGCCCGGGTTCAGATCGTCCTTCCGCGCGGTCCGGCGCGGCGGATCTTCGAGATCACCACTCTCGATCGCGCCCTCCCGGTGGCCGCTACACCGGCGGAGGCGCTCGCAGCGCTCGCGCCCTAGGAAGGTGCTCCTTCCGGCGCCGACGCGCTCGGCGTGGTGAGGCGTTTCGTCATCCGAACGATCGTGCCGCGGCCGTCCGGGCCAGGACGGATCTCGAGCTCGTCCACGATCGTGCGGATGATGGACATGCCCATACCGCCTTCGTCGGAGGTCCTCGTCGCCCTGACGGCCGGGTCGAGTCCGATGCCCTGATCCTCGACGACCATCTCGATCGCGCCATCGTCCAGCGCGTACGCGACCGAGACGTCTCCCGGGCCGTCGGGGTACGCGTGGCGGACGCAGTTGCCGCACGCTTCCGTGAGCGCGAGCTTGAGATCCGCCAGGAGCTCGTCGGTCAGCGTCGTCGTGCGGCCGATTCCCGAGAGGGCCAGGCGTGCGAGGAGGAGGTAGTCCGGCTTCGCAGGGAACGACAGCCTGATGACGTGCTCACTCATCGTGCGCACCCTCCTCGATGCGGCCGCGCATCGTCGTGAGCGCGCGCCGGAGCAGGCGGGACACGTGCATCTGTGAGATGCCGATCTCCGACGCGATCTGGGACTGCGTCAGCTCGTCGAAGAAACGCAGCTCGACGATCCTGCGCTCGCGCTCGTCGAGCGCATCGAGTCCGGCTGCGAGGAGCGTTCCGTCCTCGACCTCCACGTAGCCGGCCTCGTCGGCTCCCAGCTTCTCCGACAGGCTGTCGTCCGACGAGTCGTCGAAGGGCGCATCCAGCGGGCGCGTCGAGTACGCATTCATCGAGTCGAGGGCGTCGATCGCTTCCTCCTCTTCCACGCCTGCCGCGGCAGCGAGCTCGGCGATCGTGGGAGAGCGCCCGAGCTCGTTGGTGAGCTGGTCGAGGACGCGTGAGAGGCGGAGGCTGAGCTCCTTGAGCCGCCGCGGTACGTGCATCGCCCACGCCTTGTCCCGGAAGTGACGGCGAATCTCGCCGACGATGGTCGGGACCGCGTAGCTCGGGAAGTCGACGCCGCGATCCACGTCGAACCGATCGACCGCCTTGATCAGGCCGATCGACCCGACCTGGACGAGGTCCTCGAGCGGCTCGCCGCGACCCGCATACCGAGACGCGAGCGCACGAACCAGTGGCATCAGCTCGACGAGCGCCCGATCCCGGGCCGCGAGGTCGCCCTCGCGGTGGTAGGCAACGAGCAGAGCATCGACGTCGGTATCCATGACGGGGCTCATCTTCTCCGCGGGTTACACGGCGTGAGGGTACGCGCTTCGCCTGCCTCAGGCCCAGGTGCGAAGTGCCTCGTCTCTCGAGGCGCAGACGTCGAGCCCTTGACTCAGCAAGGTGACGTCGAACAGCCGGCGCAGCTCGGGCCGGGAGCACACGATCGAGAGGGTGCCGCCGAGCCCGCGGATGCGGTGAGCGCAGCGGTGGAGGACGGTGAGCAACTCGGAGCTCGCGTCTAGACGCGCTCCGAGATCGACGACCACGTCGACCTCTCCTGCGCCCATCGCGCAGTCGAGCAGACGAGCGAGTTCGGCCGTCGAGGAGTGGGTCATGTCCACGACGATCACGGCCGATGTCCGCGCCGCCCGGTGGCTCACCTCGATCACCGCAACGTCGTACCCGCTTCTCGAACGGGGAAAACCTGTGGGGAGGCTCAGTGCCCGACGTCAGCGATGCCCGCCCAGGGCGCGCTGCAGCTCGGCCTTCGTCATCCGCGAGCGGCCGCGGATGTTGCGATCCTTGGCTTCCTCGTAGAGCTGGTCCCGCGTACGCCCTCTCGGGCCCGTGCGGTGGCTGCGGATCCCGCCGCGCCTGCCGGACGAGATGTCCTCACGGGAGAGCTTCGACGACTCTCTCGCCTCGCCCGCGCGAGCACGCTCCTTGTTGACCGTTCGGGCCGCGATCTCCTCGGCCCTGTCTTCGGTCTCTCCGCGCTCGAGGGCCGAGTCCTTGATGTGTTCGTATTGACGGGCCCGCTTCGTGCCCTTCTCGACTCCACGTGGCGGCATGTCCGTCCTCCTCGGTCGCGTTCGTCCGTCCCCGGGCGAATACCCGCCGATCCGCGCGCAAAACGTTCGCCGAGGTTTCGGTCAGCCGCCCGAACGGGAATCGATCACCCCGAGAGAAAGGAGAGCCGGTGTACATCAGTGGTGGAGTTCTCGCACTGATCGTGATCGTGGCGCTGCTCATCTGGCTGCTCTAATCCGCGGCGGATGACGGCTGCTCGCCTGCGGCGAGCGTCTTCTCGAGGGTCACGGTCGTCCCCGTGGCGCTCTCGGTCACGACCACCGACGTGACGAGCGCGTGCATCAGCTGCAGTCCGAGCCCGCGATCTTCCCGCCCCGACGGCGCGGCCCAATGGCCCGTGTCACGAACGGTGACCCGGATCCGCGAGTCTTCGACATCGGCGTGGACGACGAGGCTGCTCTCGATCGGCTCGACGGCATGCTCGATCGCGTTTGCGCACGCCTCCCACGTGGCGAGCACGACGTCCTCGGCGTCCGCTCGCTCGAGCGGGACTCCGCCGAGCCACGTGCGCATCGCGGCGCGCACGATGTCCATCGAGCCGAGGTCGGCCGGGAGTCTAAGCTCGAGCGGCCGAGGAGCGACCGGAAGAACGCGAGCGGCGAGCAGAGCGATGTCGTCCTCACGCTCGTCGTCTCCGACCACGTGCTCGAGGACGTGGTCGAGAAGTCGGTCGGGATCGCTCGGGGCCGATGCGAGCGCCTCCTCGAGCGCGGCCAGCCCCTCGTCGATGGACCGGCCCCGACGCTCGATCAGCCCGTCCGTGTACAGGACGACCACGCTTCCCGGCGGGAGCTCGACCAGCTGTTGCCGGTACGTGGTCCGGATCCCGGTCCCGAGCGGCAGGCCATGCGCGCCCGCGATCAGCTCGACCCTTCCGTCGGGATACGCGATGGCGGGAGGGGGATGGCCGGCCAATGCCAGCCGGCAGCGGCCGGTATCCGGCTCCAGGGCGAGATAGGCGAGCGTCGCGAAGGACGTGTCGAGGACTTCGTCCGCCAGCCGGTTGAGCCGTACCAGCACGGATGCCGGCTTCAGGCGTTCGACCGAAAACGCGCGAATTGCGTTGCGGAGCTGCGCCATGCTCGCCGCAGCCTGGACACCCTTTCCCACGACGTCGCCCACGACCAGCCCGAGCTTGCCGTCCGGGAGCTGCAGCGCATCGAACCAGTCACCGCCGACGTCGAGCTGAGCGGTGCCCGGAAGGTAGCGCGCCGCGAGCTCGACTCCGTCGACGCGCGGAAGGGAGCTCGGCAGGACGCTCCTCTGGAGGGTCTCCGCGATGGTCTGTTCGACTTCGTACTGCCTGGCGCGCTCGAGCGCGAGTCCGCACTGCCCGACCATGGACTGGAGCCACGCGCGCTCGTCAGGGCCGAACGATCGCGGCGAGCGGAGCGACAGGTGGAGCGCGCCGCGAGCGCCCGCTCGGGTCACGAGCGGGATGCTCACCCATCCCGTGGTACGGGGCTCCCGGATTCCCTCGAAGCTGGACATCGCGTCCTCCGACAACGCCCAGACGGGCTGCTCGGTCGCGATCGCGCGCGCGAACGGCACGTCGGACTCGAGATCGAGCGCGCGCCACGCGTCCAGCTCGTCGTCGTCGTAGCCCCCGCTCGTGACGATCTCGACCGCGCCTGTCCCGGTCGGCCCGGTGAGGACGACGAAGCCCGCTTCCGCTCCGACCGAGTCGAGGGCCTTCTCGAGACACGTGGAGCT
>DASTYQ010000021.1:0-6696 GCA_035764775.1 Gaiellaceae bacterium | reverse complement strand
CGCTGTTCGAGCGGACGTCGGGGGTCGGCTCGGACGTCGTGCAGAAGGAGATGTACACCTTCGCCGACCGCTCCGACCGCTCGCTCACGTTGCGACCCGAGGGCACGGCGCCGATCTGCCGGGCCTATGTCGAGCACGGCTTCCAGCGCGAGCCGCAACCGGCCAAGCTGTTCACGATCGCGCCGATGTACCGCTACGGCGCGCCCGGGAAGGGGCGCTACCGTGAGCACTGGCAGGCCTCCGTGGAGGCGATCGGCTCCGACGACGCGTCGGTCGACGCCGAGCTCATCCAGCTCTACGACACCTTGCTGCGCAGGCTGGGAGTGACGCAGTACCGGCTCGAGCTCAACTCGATCGGCTGCCGTGAGTGCCGGCCCGCCTACCTGCAAGCGCTGGCGTCGTGGCTGGAGGCGAATCTCGACCGGCTCGACCACGCGACCCGCGAGAAAGCCGCCACGAGCCCCCTCCGCGTGTTCGACAACTACCAGGCGAAGCCGGCGACCGTCCGGGCCGCGCTCGACGAAGCCCCGAAGATCGGCGAGTCGCTGTGCGCCGCGTGCAGCGAGCGCTTCGCCACCGTGCGGCGCGACCTGGACGCCACGGGCGTCGAGTACCGCCTCGAGCCGACGCTCGTCCGCGGGCTCGACTACTACTCGCGTACCACGTGGGAGTTCGTCGGCCCGCTCGAGAACGAGAACGCGACGCTCTCGGGAGGCGGGCGCTACGACTACCTCGTCGAGGAGATCGGTGGGCCACCGACCCCGGGCGTCGGCTTCGGCGCCGGGATCGAGCGGCTGTTGCTCGCGTTGGAGGCCGAGGGCATCGAGGCGGATTTCGCGCCGGCGACCGACGTCTTCTTCGCGCTCGAGGAGGGCGCGCCGCGCGAGCTCGTTGCGAGCTGGCTCGCCGAGCTCCGCGGGTCGGGGGTCTCGGCCGACACGGACTATGCGCAGCGGTCGCTCAAAGGCCAGCTCACGCAGGCGGCGCGACTCGGAGCAGCGATGACGATTCTCGTCGACCACCGGCGCGCGACGATCCGGCGCCCCGGCAGCTCCGACGAGGACGTCACCCACGATGAGCTTCCCGGGAGACTGTCGCGATGAGCTGGCGCGACCTCATGTGTGGCGAGCCGCGGCCGTCGCATGTCGGCCAGGAGCTGACACTCTCGGGCTGGACCGCTCGGCGGCGCGATCACGGCGGCCTGGTGTTCGTGGACCTCCGCGACCACACCGGAACGACGCAGCTCGTGATCAACCCCGAGCGCGCTCCCGAAGCCGCCGAGCGCGCGAAGGAGATCCGCAACGAATTCGTGCTCCGTGCGCGGGGCGCGATCGTGGCGCGGGACCCGGAGACGGTGAACGAGGCGATGCCTACCGGAGAGGTCGAGCTGCAGGTCGACGAGGTCGAGATCGTGTCGCGCTCGACGCCGCTCCCGTTCCAGCTCGACGAGGAAGGCGTCGACGAGACGCTCCGACTGCGCTACCGCTGGCTCGACCTACGGCGTCCGAAACTGCAGCGAAACCTTCGCCTGCGCGCGCAGATGGTCGGAATCATCCGCCGCGAGATGCAGGAGGCCGGCTTCCTCGACATCCAGACGCCGATCCTCTTCAAGCCGACGCCGGAGGGAGCCCGCGACTTCGTCGTGCCGAGCCGGCTCCACAACGGCCGCTTCTTCGCGCTGCCGCAGAGCCCGCAGATCCTCAAGCAGCTCACGATGGTCGCCGGCTTCGACCGCTACTACCAGATCGCAGTCTGCTTCCGGGACGAGGATCTCCGCGCCGACCGGGTGCAGGAGATCACCCAGCTCGACCTGGAGATGTCGTTCCCCGATCGCGAGATCCTCTTCGAGCTGATCGAGCGCACGTTCGCGGCGATCTGGCGCGAGTGTCTCGGGGTCGAGATCGAGACGCCGTTCCCACGCATGTCGTACGAGGAGGCGGATCGGAGGTTTGGCTCGGACAAGCCGGACACGCGCTTCGGGCTCGAGCTCGAGGACGCGACGGAGCTCACGCGCGGCTCCGATCTCGGCGTGTTCGCGAACGCCGAGGCAGTGCGCTTCCTCCGCGTGCCGCGCGCGTATTCCCGCCCGGAGCTCGCTGCGCTCGAGGAGGTCGCGAAGGAGCGCGGTGCGAAGGGGCTCGCATACCTGGTCCAAGACGAGCAGGGAGAGATCCGCTCGCCGATCGCCAAGTTCCTCTCCGAGGACGAGCTCGACGCGCTCCAGATCGCGCCGGCCGAGTCGTTGCTCTTCTGCGCGGACGCGTGGGCGACGACGTCGACGGTCTTGGGACACCTTCGGCTCCACATCGCGCGTGAGCTCGGGCTCGTCGACGACGAGGTCTTCACCTTCCTCTGGGTCGACGCGTTCCCGCTGTTCGAGTGGGACGAGGACGAGCAGCGCTGGAACGCGGTCCACCACCCGTTCACGCGGCCGACCGCGGAATGGCAGGAGCGCTTCGACGAGGAGCCCGCTGCCGCGCTGGCGGAAGCCTACGACCTCATCGTCAACGGCAACGAGCTCGGCGGCGGGTCGTTCCGGATCCACGAGCCAGATCTGCAGGCGCGCGTGTTCGACACGCTCTCGCTGAGCGCGGAGGAGCAGCGCTCGAAGTTCGGCTTCCTGCTCGACGCGCTCGCCATGGGGGCGCCGCCCCACGGAGGCATAGCACTCGGCATCGACCGCACGGTCATGGTGCTCGCCGGCGAGCCGAACCTCCGCGACGTCATCGCCTTTCCCAAGAACCAGGCTGGACTCGATCCGATGAGTGGGGCGCCGTCCGAGGTGACTGCGAAACAGCTCGACGAGCTCGGGATCCGGCTCGTGGAGCCGCCGACAGGCGCGTAGCCGCGGCGTCAGCCACACTAGGCCGCGTGCCGCCTGCCCTCGCCCAGCGCCTCGCCCTGCTCGCCGCGGTCGGGCTCGTTGCGGCTGTCGCTGCCATGGCGATCGTCGCGCAGCGCGGAACCGACGAGGGTGCCGCCGCGCTCACGAGCGCGCCGGCTCCGGCCGGCTGGAACATCGCCTTCGCAGGGTCTCGCGGAGCAACCGGCGACGCACAGCGCACGACCTGCGGCCAGGTGCTCACGCCACAGTCGCTCGGCGTCACGCACCCGGTGCTCCCGTGCGGCGCGAAGATCATCCTCCGCTCCGGCGACAAGCAGCTGCTCACCGAGGTGATCGACAACGCGCTCGTCGAGCCGGGCCGCCAGCTGGAGGTGACGGAGGCGCTTGCGAACAAGCTCGGCATCGACGGCACCGTCGAGCTGCAGTGGCGCTTCGCGACGACGAGCGGCTAGAGTCGTCGTTGCTCGACCCTGTGCGTGGCCACGGTCTCTACGTGAACCAACAGACACGTAAAGGGAGCCGGCGTCGGAGATAGGCGTTGCCGAAGCTCCGCACGGCACCCACCTGGCAAGCCAGGTTCGCAACGGCCGTGGACATCGGCAGGGTGGAGCGCATTGTTTACTGCGCAGACCGGAAACCGGCTAGCGCCGGATTTACGGTCGCGCGAAGATCCCTGAAGCCGGTCGCTTCACGACCGGGTCGCATCGACTGACCCGCGCTAGCCTGGTTCGGTGACCACGGAGGTTCTTGGCGACGCGACGCGCGGCGACGCGTGGGCGGCTGTTCGGCTTACCGTCGACGACGACACGATCGTCTCTGCGGACGCGCCCGGAATCGCCCAGCCTCTGGCGGGGCTCACACTCCTCGAAGCGGCCCGCGCGAGCGGTGAGCCGCTCGCCGTCGAGGCGCTCGCGGCCGCCCTCGGCCAGATGTTCGCGGCGAAGCCGCAACCGGGCCGCGTGGCGGTGGCGATGAGCGGGGGCGTCGACAGCGCCGTCGCGCTCGCGCGCGCGGGAGAGCACGCGATCGGCGTGACGCTTCGCCTCTGGCAGGACCCGGGCGCGCCGGACGCCGAGCGTGCATGCTGCTCTCCGGCTGCGGTCGCCTCTGCCCGGACGACGTGCCACGCGCTCGGTGTCCCGCACGTGACGCTCGACCGCCGCGAGCAGTTCAAGGCGGCGATCGTCGATCCGTTCACGCATGCCTACGAGGCAGGGCTGACCCCGAATCCGTGCATGCGCTGCAATGGCGCGTTCCGACTGCACGAGCTCGTCGCGTTCGCCCGCCGTGCGGGCGCGGACGAGCTGTGGACCGGCCACTACGCACGCGTCGTCGAGCGTGAGGGACTGCGACTCGTCGGTCGCGGCGTCGATCCGCGGAAGGACCAGTCGTACATGCTCGCGGCCGTCGACCCGGCGCTGCTGCAGCGCGTGCGCTTCCCGCTCGGCGAGCAGATGAAGGAGGACACGCGCGCCGAGGCGGCGGCGGTCGGGCTCGCTGCCGCACGCCGACCTGAAAGCCAGGAGGCGTGCTTCCTCGGCGGAGACGACTATCGCGCGTTCCTCGAGCGCCAGGGCGTGCGCAGCGAAACAGGCGCGATCCTTGACGCGGACGGGGTCGAGGTGGGCACCCACTCGGGCCACTGGAGGTTCACGCCAGGGCAGCGCCGCGGCCTTCGGCTGAACGGCGGCAGGGCGCTCTACGTGCTCGGCACCGACGCCGCCGCGAACACCGTTAGCGTCGGCCCGCGTGAGGCGCTTGCCACGTCGATCGTGTACGCGGAGGGGAGGCTGCACCTCCCAGTCGAGCGCGCCGAGGTCAAGGTGCGCTACCGCTCGGAGCCGATTCCGGCCAGCGTCACCGGGACCGCGGACGGGTTCCGACTCGAGCTCGACGAGCCGGCGTTCGGCGTTGCCCGAGGCCAGTTCGCCGTCCTGTATCTGGACGACGCCGTCGTCGGGGCGGGCGCAATCGCGGACGTGGCCTAGACCGAGCAACTAGCATTGCCGCCCGTGACCCTCCTCGCCGCAGATGCCGGAGAGATCCTCGACTACGCGCTCGCCGCGTTCTTCATCGCGAGCGGGGCCGGGCTGCTCTACCTCTTCATCCGCATGGGCGGGACATTTGCGCGGCTGTCGTCGTTCATCAAGGGCTCCGAGCGCGACCTGCTCCCCGTGATCGTGAAGGCCGGAGGCACCGTCGACCGGGTGAACGACCAGCTCGACAAGCTCGACACGGTCACGGACAGCGCCGTGTCGATGGCCGACAGCGCCGATACTGCGGTCCGCGCGGTGTCGACGGCGATCACGACGCCGGTGAAGAAAGTCAGCGGCTTTGCGGCGGGCGTGTCGCACGGTTTCTCCGCGTTTCGTGCAAGACACGACGCCGGCGAAGCCGTTCGAGTCGCGAAGGACGCGGCAGCTCGCCGGGAGAGCGAGGTCGACGAGGAGCTCCGCAACGCGGCGCAGTCCGACTCGACCGAGCCGCCGGGCGCCGCGTAGCGCACCCGGTTCGCTCTCGACCCGTTCGTAGACTTGCGGGATGCGCACCAGCGCCGAGCTGCGTGAAGGCTTCCTCTCGTTCTTCGAGGAGCGGGGGCACCTGCGCTGTCCCTCGTATTCGCTGGTGCCGCGCGCCGGCGACGACTCGACCCTCCTGACGACGGCGGGGATGCACCCGCAGATGCCGTTCTTCCTCGGGCTCGAGCCGCCGCCCGCGCCCCTCACGACGACGTCGCAGAAGGTCTTTCGCACCGTCGACATCGACGAGGTAGGGCTCGACGGCCACCACTGCACGTTCTTCGAGATGCTCGGAAACTTCTCGTTCGGCCAGTACTTCAAGGAGGGCGCGATCGAGTTCGCGCGCGAGTTCGTGCTCGACTACATGAAGCTCGACTGGGACCGCCTCTGGGTGACCGTCCATGCGGGCGATCCGGTGATGAAGCTCGGCCCGGACGAGGTGGCGATCGAGCTCTGGCAGAAAGTCGGCATGCCGGTCGAACGGATCGTCCCGCTACCGACGTCAGAGAACTTCTGGTCCGTCGGCGGTCCTGGGCCGTGCGCCCCCGACTCGGAGATCTACTGGGACTGGGGCGAGGAGCACGGCTGCGGCGAGCCCGACTGCGCGCCCGCGTGCACGCGCTGCGACCGCTTCCTCGAGTTCTGGAACCTCGTCTTCATGGAGTACGAGCAGCACGCCGACGGGACGCTGACGCCGCTGCCGAAGCAGAACATCGACACGGGCCTCGGCCTCGAGCGTGGTGCCGCCATCCTGCAGGACGTCCGGTCCGTCTACGAGACGGACGGGTACCAGCGGATCATGGATTGGATCGCCTCCGAGTCCGGCGTCGCGTACGGGGACTCGCCGGCTGCGACGAAGGCGCATCGCATCCTCGCCGACCACGGCCGCGGGATGACCTTCCTCGTCGGAGACGGCGTGACACCCTCGAACGAAGGTCGCGGCTACGTGCTGCGCCGCGTCGTCAGGCGTGCCGTCCAGCAGGCGCAGCGGATCGGGCTCCACGACGTGCACCGGCTGTCCGGAGTCGTGGCCGAGCAGATGAGCGGTGCCTATCCCGAGCTCGGAGAGCGGGCCGAGGAGATCGAGCGTGTCCTCCGGCTCGAGGAGGACCGCTTCCTCGAGACGCTCGAGCGCGGGCTTCGGATGTTCGAGGAGCTCGGGGCGCAGGAGGGCATTTCCGGCGAGCAGGCCTTCACCCTGGCGGCGACCTACGGGTTTCCGCTCGAGCTCACCGTCGAGCTGGCGGAGGAGCGCGGCCAAGCGGTGGACGTCGACGGCTACCACGTCGAAATGGAGCAGCATCGCGAGGTGTCGCGGGCGGGTGGCTCGAG
>DASTYQ010000020.1:0-3247 GCA_035764775.1 Gaiellaceae bacterium | reverse complement strand
GCGAGGAGCGGCCGCTCGTCGAGGACGACCGGCGCATCTACGGGCCGACGACGCAGCGGCGCTGGGCCTACGCCGACTCGAAGGCAATGGACGAGTTCCTCGCGCTCGCGCACCACAGCGAGTCCGGCCTCGACGTCGTGGTGGCCCGGCTGTTCAACACGGTCGGCCCGCGGCAGAGCGGCGAGTACGGGATGGTCGTGCCGCGCTTCGTCCGCGCCGCACTCAGGGACGAGCCGCTCGAGATCCACGGCAACGGCGAGCAGACGCGGTGCTTCTGCCACGTCGAGGACACGATCCGCGCGCTCGGAGGCCTGATGGAGCGCGGCGCCTCGGGGGAGATCTACAACGTCGGCTCGGCGAACCGGATCGGGATCCTCGAGCTCGCGCGCCGCGTGATCGAGGTGACGGGCTCGAGCTCGGAGATCCGCTACGTCCCGTACGAGGAGGTGTACGGCCAGGGGATCGAGGACATGCTGCACCGCATCCCCTCGATCGAGAAGATCGGGGCGCGGACCGGCTGGGCGCCCGAGCGGTCGCTGGACGACATCCTCCAGGACGTCGTGGCGCACGAGCGCCAGGCGCTCGCGGTCGGCGGCCGGCTCAGCTGAAGTCGAAGACCTGCCCGCGCGGCGGCGCGGAGATCGACACCGGCACGTCGTAGGCGCGGAAGGTCATCGTCAGGGAGCTCGTCGCTCGCACGCCCTGCTGGACGAACGGGAACGAGAGCCCGACGCGCCGAATGCGGCCGTCCGTCCCGACCCAGACGTCCTCGGTCAACCGGGGCACGCGGACGCCCTGACGCTCGATCGCGCGGAGCTGCTTCGCGAAGGCCGGCACCGCCCTCGCCGCCCGCTTCGTGTCGATCACGGCCTTGTACCGCGTGGTCGGCTTGCCGGCGACCACCGCCGTCCCGACCCGGGTCGTCGACACGAGGCCGTGCTCGAGCGGGCCGAGCGTCCGCGACGTCTCGATCAGCTCGGAGTAGTCGAGGCCGAGCTTCTGCGCCGCGAGGTCGAGGTCGAGACGCATCCACGTCTTCCCATTGGGCAGGGTCGTGCGAAAGGTCGGCGAGCGCATGTACATCACGAGACGACCCGCCTCGCGGAGCATGAGCATGTCGATCGCGGAGTTCACGCCGGCGGCCTTCATGCGCATCGTCATCTTCGCGGTGTCCGTTCCGCGCATCGATCCGCTTGCCGTGATCCCGACCGTCGTACCGCCCGCCGCGACGCTCATCTGCATGTCGAACACGGAGCTGCGGGCGTCGGCCGTGCGCTCAGCAGCCGCGACGACCGGGTTCGCCGCCTCGGCCGCGGTCGCCCCGAAGAGCCCTACCACGACGACGGCGAGGATGACGCGGAGGCGACGCACGTGAGTCATCGTACGCACGGACCGGGACTTGTCCATGACCCGAACGGTCAGAGCGAGCGGAGCGCCGGGAAGAGCACGACGTCGCGGATCGACTCGGTCCCCGTGAGCAGCATCACGAGCCGGTCGATGCCGAGCCCGATCCCGCCCGTCGGCGGCATCCCGTACGACAGCGCCTCGACGTAGTCGGGGTCGCTGCGCTCGCCCTCGACCTGCTCGGACTGCTGCTCGAAGCGCGCCTGCTGCATCGCCGCCTCGTTGATCTCGGTGAACGCGTTCCCGAGCTCCATTCCGCCCGCGAAGTACTCGAATCGCTCCGTGAGCGTCGGGTCGCCCTCGGTCGGCCGCGCGAACGGCGACAGCTCGACCGGGTAGTCGTACACGATCGTCGGCTGGATCAGTCCAGGCTCCACGTAGTGCGAGAACGCGTGGTCGACGAGCTGCGTCCAGTCCTTGTCGGCCTCGGTGTCGACCCCGCGCTCGGTCAGGCGGGCCCGCAGCTCCGCGGCGTCCCGCGTCCAGAGCTCGTGCTCGTCGAGCGAGGCGACGAATGTCACGCGCCGCCACGGCCCGGCGAGGTCGAGCTCGTGGCCGCGGAACGTCACCGTGGTCGCCCCGCGAACCTCGCGCACGACGCGCTCGAGCAGCTGCTCGATCCGCTCCATCGTGTCGCCGTAGTCGGCGTACGCCTCGTACCACTCGAGCATCGTGAACTCGGGGTTGTGCTTGAACGACACGCCCTCGTTCCGGAAGTCCTTGCCGATCTCGTAGACGCGCTCGAGCCCGCCCACGATCAGCCGCTTGAGGTAGAGCTCGGTCGCGATTCTCAGGTAGAGGTCGGCGTCCAGCTCGTTGTGGTGCGTGACGAACGGCCGTGCGAACGCCCCGCCGTAACGCGGCTGCAGGACAGGGGTCTCGACCTCGACGAAGCCCCACTCGTCGAGCGTCCTCCGGATCGCGCTCACGATACGCGTGCGCGTGAGGAACACCTCGCGCGTCTCCTCGTTCATCAGGAGGTCGAGGTACCGCTTGCGGTAGCGGAGCTCGACGTCGGTCAGCCCGTGGAACGTGTCCGGGAGCGGCTGCGTGTTGCGGGAGAGCACCTCGACCCGCTCGGCGAGCACCGACGGCTCGCCGCGGCGGGACTTCCCGGGCCGGCCGACGATTCCGACCACGTCGCCGAGGTGCACCTCGACCTCGCCCGTGACGGCGGTGTCGCAGATCGCCTGGATCCTCCCGGAGCGGTCGACGACGTCGAGGAACACGAGCTTGCCCATCTCGCGCCGCGCCATCGCGCGCCCCGCGACGCGCCGCCTGGACTCGGCCGACGCGCCGTTCTCGAGCGGCTCGGCCTCCGCCCGGACCGCGGCGATCTCGTCCCGGTCGGGGAAGCGCTTCGGTGCTGTCATGGCGGTCGAGTCTACGCGGGCTCTGGGCCTCGGCCGCCCGAAAGCCATGCGAGCACCTCGGCGCGAATCCGCTCACCGTCGGCGCCGAGCGCCGCCGCGATCCGACACGCCAGGCCGTACGTGCTCCCGCGTGAGGCCGAGCAGCACGTGCTCGGTGCCGATGAAGTCGTGGTTCATCGCGCGAGCCTCCGAGAGCGCATGCTCGAGCACCTTCTTCGAGCGCGGCGTGAACGCGATCCGCCCGGTCGGAAACCGGCTCGTTTCGGCCGACGAGCTCCACCGCGCGGGCACGGACGTCCTCGAGCGCGAGCCCGAGGCCCCGCAGTGCGCGCGCCGCGATGCCCGCGTCCTCTCTGATGAGCCCGATCAAGAGGTGCTCGGTGCCGACCCAGTCGTGCCCGAGGGCACGCGCTTCGTCCTGCGCGAGGACGACGGCCTGCCGGGCAGGCGGCGTGAACTTCACGAGCATC
>DASTYQ010000019.1:0-7688 GCA_035764775.1 Gaiellaceae bacterium | reverse complement strand
CGTCCCGCCGGACCGACCGGTCTCTACACGACCGGCATCCAGGTCGGCTCGGCCGTCTCGGCCGCCGTTGCCGTTCCGCTCGCAGGGTGGTACGGAGGATGGCGGGCCTCGCTCGCTGTCTTCTCCATCGCGACGCTCTTGCTGATGTGCGTCTGGCTCTTCCTCACGCGACGGGAAGCGGCGCACGAGCGCTCGGCGGACCGGCCGCCGCGCCTTCCGTGGAGGAGCCGAGTCGCCTGGCTCCTCGTCGTGCTGTTCGGGCTGATGGCTTCGACCTACTACGGCATCAACGCGTGGCTGCCCGACTCGTACGCGGAGCGTGGCTGGAGCACTGCCACGGCCGGGAGTCTGCTCGCCGTGCTCAACCTCGTGGCGATTCCGGCCTCGTTCGTGGTCCCGTGGCTCTCGGATCGCGTCGGCAGCCGGCGTGCATGGCTCGTCGGCATGGCGGCCACCTTCATCGTCGGCGTTGCCGGCGTCGTGCTCGTTCCCGCGGCCGCATTCGCGTGGGTCGTCGCGCTCGGCATCGCGAGCGGCGGGATGTTCGCGCTCGTCCTCACGGTTCCCCTCGATCTCGAAGACGAGCCGAGCCGCGTCGGCGCGCTCGTCGGGATGATGCTCGGGCTCGGTTACACGATCGGCGCGATCAGCCCCGTCGTCCTCGGCGCCGTGCGGGATGTGACGGGGAGCTTCACGGCATCGCTCTGGCTCCTGGTCGGGTTCTCGGCGCTCCTGCTCGTCGCCGTTGCCGCCTTGCCGTCGCGTCACGAGGCCGAGCGCGGCGACCTCGCGGGCTAGCGAGCAACCGAGCGAGTGGTCGACGGCGATTGGCGGTGAGTAGGCTGGACGGCATGGCGGCCAGCACGAGCGTCGACACGCGAATAGGTGTTCTCGGCGTCGAGGCGACCGATGACGGCGTACGGCGTGTGCGTCTTCCGGGAGAGGGCGAGCTCGAGCGCGCGGGCGGCGGCCGGGCGGCCGAAACCGTCACCTCGGCGGCGACTCAGCTCGAGGAGTACGTGCGCGGGGAGCGAGAGCAGTTCGACCTGGTTTTCGACTGGTCCGACGTCGAGCCCGCGCATCGGCGTGTTCTCGAGACGCTCTGCGAGATCGCCCCGTACGGCACGACCGTCACGTACGGCGAGCTCGGAGCACGGGCCGGGGTCGACGACCCGAGGGACGTCGGCGTGATGATGGCGACGAACCCGCTGCCGTTGGTCGTACCGTGTCATCGCGTTGTCGCATCCGACGGCCTAGGCGGTTACGGCGGCGGGCTCGATCTCAAGCGCCGACTGCTCGAGCTCGAGGGCGTACTTCCACAGCGCCTCGACTTCGACGAGGGCTGAGCGTGGAGCTCGTCGATCTCGGGCAGAGTGGTCTTCGCGTCTCGCGCGTCGGGCTCGGCTGCAACAACTTCGGCGGTCGGATCGACGCCGCTGCGACGCGCGCGGTCGTCGACGCGGCGCTCGAGGTCGGCGTCACGTTCTTCGACACCGCCGCGGTCTACGGGAACGGAGGCGACAGCGAGCGCTTCCTCGGTGCGATCCTCGAGGGGCGTCGCGACCCGGTGGTGCTCGCGACGAAGTTCGGCTGGGGCCAGGACCGTGGGGACGGGTCGCCGGAGACGGTGAGGCGATCGGTCGACGAGTCGCTCGAACGGCTGCGCACCGACTACGTCGACCTCTACTACCTGCACAAGCCCGATCCCACGACGCCCATCGCGGAGACGCTCGGTGCGCTCGACGAGCTGGTCCGTGGGGGGACCGTGCGGGCGATCGGATGCTCGAATTTCTCGGCGGAGCAGCTCTCGGAGGCCGACGCCGTCGCACGTGACGCCGGCCTCACGCCGTTCACGGTCCTCCAGAACCACTACAGCGTCATCCGCCGAGACGACGACGAGGACGTGCTCCCGCTCTGCCGCGAGCTCGGCGTCTCCTACATCCCGTACTTCCCGCTCGCGAGCGGCCTCCTGACGGGAAAGTACCACCGCGGCGAGCCGGCGCCGGAGGGGACACGGCTCGCGGGTCGCGAGATCGAGGACGAGCGTTTCGAGCGGGTCGAGGCGTGCACGGCATTCGCCGAGGAGCGCGGTCACTCGGTTCACGAGCTTGCGATCTGCGCGCTCGCGTCGACACCCGGAGTCGGCTCGATCATCGCCGGGGCGACGAAGCCCGAGCAAGTACGGGCGAACGCCGCGGCGGCCGGCGCCTGGCGCCTCGACCGAGACGAACTCGACGCGCTCGCCAGCCTCTAGCGATCCGGCTCTCATCACGGTTTCATCCACGCCTCGTACAACCGAGGGCGTGAACAGAAGGATCGGATTGTGTGGGGCACTCGCGGCGGTCGCCGCAGGAGCCGTGGCGACGGGGAGTCAGGCCCAAGGTGCGGAGCGGTGCGATCTCCCTCGAGGGAGCGAGCGCGTGCGTCTCGATCCGGACGACTTCACGACGCGGATCACGAACCCCTGGTGGCCGCTGCGGGTCGGCTCGAGATGGATCTATCGCGAGACCACGCCGGACGGAACGGTGCTGCGCGTCGTCGTGACCGTGCTCGCGAAGACGAAGCGGATCGCGAACGGCGTGACGGCGCGAGTGGTTCACGACGTGGTCACCGAAGACGGGGCGCCGGTCGAGGTGACCGACGACTGGTACGCGCAGGACCGGTGCGGCAACGTCTGGTATCTCGGAGAGGCGACGACCGAGTACGAGAACGAAAAGCCGGTCTCGACCCAGGGCTCGTTCGAAGCCGGTGTCGACGGTGCGCAGGCGGGTGTGGTCGTGCCCGCGCACCCGAGGCCCGGCCTGCGGTACCGCCAGGAGTACTACGAGGGAGAGGCCGAGGACCGCGCCGAGGTCGTCAGCCTGCGCGAGCAGGTCGAGGTGCCGTTCGGGCACTTCGGGCGGGGCGAGGTGCTGATGACCCGCGACGTCAATCCTCTCGAGCCGAAGGTGCTCGAGTACAAGTTCTACGCGCGAGGCATCGGGCCGGTGCTCGCCATCGGCGTGTCCGGGACAGCGGACCGCGAGGAGCTCGTCCGCTACTCCAGGAGATGAGGAGGTCAGGATGAGGCGAAAGCGAATGCTCGTCGTGGCCGGAGCGCTGGCCGTCGTGCTCGCAATCGGAGCCGGCGCCGCCATCGCCCGTACCGTGGGCGGCTCGGACGAACACGTGACAGGGCCGGCGGCAGCGGGGGCAGCCGCCGCGGCGGTCCAGGCTGCGGGCGGCGGGCAGGCGATCGAGGTCGAGTATCAGGACGATGACGGCGCGGGAGTGTACGAGGTGGAGGTGCGGCGCCCCGACGGCACGCAGATCGAGGTTCACCTGAACGGGCAGTTCGAGCCCGTCGGCACGGCTGCCGACGACGACTCGGGCAAGGAGTCCGAGGGCGCGGACGACTGACCGGCGCGAGAGAGGGTGTCAGACACGGCGCTGACACCTCTTTCATCTCACACCCATCTTCGGGCGGACAATGTGGACAATGCGCATCCTCGTCGTCGAGGACGAGCTCAAGATGGCGGCGCTGCTCCACCGGGGTCTCTCGGAGGAGGGCCACGCAGTCGACGTCGCGCGCACGGGCGACGACGGCGTGTGGATGGCACAGGCGGTCGAGTACGACGCGATCGTTCTCGACCTCATGCTCCCGGGCGTCGACGGGCTGAATGTCTGCCGCCGCTGGCGCGACGACGGTGTGTGGGCGCCCGTGCTCGTGCTGACCGCGCGCGACGCGGTCGACGACCGGGTCGCAGGTCTGGACGCGGGGGCAGACGACTACCTGACCAAGCCGTTCTCGTTCGCCGAGCTCCTCGCGCGCCTGCGTGCACTCGCGCGACGCGGCTCCCCCGAGCGGCCGCTCGTCCTCGAGGTGGACGATCTCCAACTCGACCCCGCAACTCGCCAGGTCTGGCGCGGAGGCACGGAGATCGCCCTCTCGAACAAGGAGTTCGCCCTGCTCGAGACGTTCATGCGGCGACCGGGCGACGTCCTCTCGCGCCTCTATCTCCTCGAGCACGCCTGGGACTACGCGTACGAGAACCGATCGAACGTCGTCGACGTCTACGTGCGCTACCTGCGCAAGAAAGTCGATCGCCCGTTCGGACGTGACTCGCTCGAGACGGTCCGGGGGGCAGGGTATCGCCTGCGGCGAGAGAGCCCATGAGCCGGATACCGATCAGGCTGCGGCTGACGCTCGCCTTCGCAGTCGTCATGGTGGTCGTGCTGGCGGCGCTCGGAGGCTTCCTCTACGGCCGACTCGCCTCGAGCCTGGACGAGCGCATCGGGGACGAGCTGGAGAACCGCGGCGCGGCGCTCGCAGGTGCGGTCCGCGCGGGCGACGCTGCGAGCCTCGACCCGGCGCTGCTGAGGAGCGAGGAAGGAGTCGTCCAGGTCGTCGGGCCTGACGGCGCCGGACTGCTTCTGGCGGGCGATCCGACGCGCACGACTGCCGAGCTCGCGCGAGCGCGACAGGGCGTCGTGACGATCGACCGAGGAGGCTTCCGGATTCGCGCCGAACCGGTCGGAAAGTACGTCGTCTTCGTCGGCGAGTCGCTGGACGATCGGGACGAGGCGCTCGACGCGCTTCTGGCGCAGCTGCTCGTCGCGCTCCCGCTCGTGCTTCTCGTGTCGTCGGGCATCGGCTACCTCGTCGCCGGGGCGGCCCTGCGCCCTGTCGAGTCCATGCGCAGGCAGGCAGCGTCGATCACGGCCGACACCCCGGAGACACGGCTGCCGCTCCCCGCCGCCCACGACGAGGTGTATCGCCTCGGCGAGACGCTGAACGAGATGCTCGGCCGGCTCGACCAGGGGCTCGAGCACGAGCGTCGGTTCGTCGCGGATGCGAGCCACGAGCTGCGGACGCCGCTCGCGATCCTCAAGACCGAGCTCGAAGTCGCGCTCCGGCAGCCGCGGTCCGAGGTCGAGCTCGAGTCCGCCATCCGCTCCGCGGCCGAGGAGACGGATCGCCTTGTCCGGATCGCCGAGGACCTCCTCCTCGTGGCGCGGTCGGATTGGAGCGCATTCGAGCTCCGACCCGTCTTCGTCTCGACGGACGACCTGCTTCGAGCCGCGGCTGCCCGCTTCGCGACGAGGGCAGCCTCCGCGGGACGCACGATCGAGGCCAACTCTGAGTCCGGTCTCGTCGTCGAGGTGGATCGCGCCCGCGCCGACCGCGCGCTCGCGAATCTTGTCGAGAACGCGCTTCGCCACGGTGCGGGGTCGGTGCGGCTCCGCGCGGAGGGCGCCGACGGACACGTCGAGCTGCACGTGACGGACGAAGGCTCCGGCTTCGACCCGGACTTCCTGCCCGTGGCCTTCGAGCGGTTCGCGCGAGCCGACCAGGCGCGCGAGCGCGGCGGGACGGGACTCGGCCTCGCGATCGTCGATGCGATCGCCCGCGCCCACGGAGGGAGCGCGCATGCCGTGAACCTCGCCGGTGCAGGTGCCGACGTGTGGATAGCGGTGCCGGCAAGGTTGAATGGTGCTGATGCTCCTGGCACGGATCGCGCAGGCGTCCGCTGACGTCACGGCCACGTCGTCGCGGCTGAAGAAGGTCGGCGTGCTCGCGGACTGTCTCGCCGACGCGACCCCCGATGAAGTCGGGATCGCCGTCTCCTATCTCTCGGGTGAGCTGCCGCAAGGGACGGTCGGGATCGGCTGGGCCGCGCTCAGGGATCGCCCCGCCGCGGCCGAGTCGCCGACCCTCGAGCTGCTGGAGGTCGATGCCGCCGTGAGCGAGCTGCAGGCGATCTCGGGCAAGGGCTCACAGGCCGCTCGCCGCGACGCGCTGGCGGGACTGCTCTCGCGTGCGACGGAGCCCGAGCAACGACTTCTCGTCGGCCTCTTCCTCGGCGAGCTGCGCCAGGGTGCCCTCGAGGGCGTCATGACCGATGCCGTCGCGAAGGCCGCGGACGTGCCGCTTGCGGACGTCCGCCGCGCGGCGATGCTCGCGGGCGATCTACGCACGGTTGCGGCGGCGGCCATGCGGGGCGGCGCGCGCGGGCTCGAGCAGTTCAGGCTCACGCCACTGCGGCCGATCACGCCGATGCTCGCCCAGACGGCCGACGACGTGGCGAGCGCGCTCGGGCGGCTGGGCCGTGCGAGCATCGAGTGGAAGCTCGACGGCGCCCGGATCCAGGCTCACCGCAGTGGCGAGGAGGTGCGGATCTTCACGCGCAATCTCGCGGACATCACGAGCCGGGTGCCGGAGATCGAAGCCGCGATCCGCTCGCTCGACGTCGATGCGGTCGTGCTCGACGGCGAGGCGATCGCGCTTCGCGCAGACGGCCGTCCCGAGCCTTTCCAGGTGACGATGAGCCGCTTCGGCACCCGCACGTCGACGAACGGAACGCCGCTGAGCGTCTTTCTCTTCGACTGCCTTCATCTCGACGGAGACGACCTCGTCGACGCGCCCGCTGCGGAGCGTCTCGCGGCACTCGCTGCGGCTTTGCCCGACGAGCTCCTCGTGCCCCGGGTCGAGACGGACGATCCCGCCGTCGCGGAGGAGTTCCTCGACGAGACCCTCGCCCGCGGGCACGAAGGAGTGATGGTGAAGTCGCTCGATGCGCCGTACGAGGCGGGTCGGCGTGGCGCCGGCTGGCTGAAGGTGAAGAAGGCGCACACCCTCGATCTCGTCGTCCTCGCGGCCGAGTGGGGGCACGGCCGCAGGCAGGGAAAGCTCTCGAATCTCCACCTCGGCGCCCGCGACCCCGAAGGTGGCGCGTTCGTGATGCTGGGGAAGACGTTCAAGGGGATGACGGACGGGATGCTCGCGTGGCAGACCGAGCACCTGCTCGGGCTCCAGACGCATACGGACGGGCACGTCGTGCATGTTCGGCCCGAGCTCGTCGTCGAGATCGCATTCGACGGAGTCCAGGCGAGCACGCGCTACCCCGGAGGGGTCGCGTTGCGGTTCGCGCGTGTCAAGGGCTACCGACCGGACAAGTCACCTGCCGAGGCCGACACGATCGACACAGTGCGCGCGATTCACGCACATGCGCAGTAGGCTCGCGCTCGACGCAATCGACCCGCTGGGAGGTGGGACATGACGCACTACGGCACACTGCGCGCATGGGCCTTCATCGCGATGCTCGTGGGAGTGTTCGGGATGATCGCCGCGTTCATCGGCTCGATCGTGTGGGCGTTCGAGGTGGACGGCTTCTGGCAGACGCTCGGCGTCCTGTGCATCGGCCTGCCGGTGGCGATCTTCATCGCAACGATTCCGATCGCGTTGTCGCAGGCGATGCGCGCGATCGCCGACGTCGGGGACACGGTCAGCGCACGGTAGCGGTGGCGGAGCGCCGCAAAAACTTTGCGACGCCGGACGACCTGCTCCGGCTTCCGAAGATGTCGGTCCAGCTCGTCGAGCTGGGTGACGTGACCGTCAGCAAGCTCGTCTCGGAGCCCGGATGGCGCTGGTCCGAGCACATACGCCCGAGTGTCGGTGGGGACTGGTGTCAGGTGCGGCACATGGGATTCGTGCTCTCGGGACGGCTCGGGACGCTGTTCCCCGATGGAACCGAGATCGTGTACGGGCCCGACGACGTCTTCGAGATCCCGCCCGGCCACGACGGCTACGTCGTCGGAGACGAGCCGTGCGTGCAGATCATGTTCGCCGGGAACCGTCCCTTCTTCGACAGCTTCCTGATCGGCAGCGGCAGTCGAGTTCTGGCCACCGTTCTCTTCACGGACCTCGT
>DASTYQ010000018.1:0-9499 GCA_035764775.1 Gaiellaceae bacterium | reverse complement strand
TATCCCGGGCTGCCCTCACACCCCGGACACGAGCTCGCCGCCCGCCAGATGCGGAACTTCGGCGGGATGGTCTCCTTCCTCCTCGAGGACGAGCAGGAGGCCGTCGACCTGGTGGCGCGCACCAAGATCTGGAAGCTCGCCGAGAGCCTCGGCGGCGTCGAGAGCCTCATCGAGCACCCGGCGCGCATGACGCACGCATCCACGGCCGATGCGCCCTTCGCCGTCCCGCCCACGCTGATCCGGCTTTCGGTCGGCATCGAGTCGGCGGACGACCTCGTGGACGACCTCGAGTCGGCCCTCGCCGGCTGACGTTTTCTGTCACCACCTGCCGGGTACGTCCCGGACATGGGCGAACACGTCGCACGAGCAGAGACGGAGATCGAAGCGCCGGCGAGCCGCGTGTGGGAGGCGCTCACCGATCCAGAGCAGATCGAGCAATTCATGTTCGGCTCCCGCGTCACCACCGACTGGAAGCCGGGCAGCTCGATCGTGTGGAAGGGTGAATACGAGGGCAAGCCCTACGAGGACAAAGGCGAGATCCTCGAGTTCGAGCCCGAGCGACGTCTCAGGATGACGCACTTCAGCCCGATGAGCGGCGACGAGGACGTTCCCGAGAACTACCACACGCTCACCTACGAGCTCGAGGCGCGAAACGGCTCGACGCGGGTCTCGCTGACTCAGGACGGGAACGACACGCCCGAGGCTGCCGAGCACTCGCAGGCCAACTGGGAGAAGATGCTGTCCAGCCTGAAAGCGACGGTCGAAGCGGACTGACGCCGCAGGTCGACCATAAGATCGGCGCATGCCCGAGCCGATCGACCTCCACCACCAGGCGCCGGGCATCGTCGCCTGCTACCTGCTGGAGACCGACGACGGTCCCGCCCTTTTCGACTGCGGGCCGACGACCTGCATTCCGACTCTGAAGCAGGGCCTGGCCGACCGCGGTCTCGCTCTCGGCGACCTCCGCCATCTGCTCCTCTCACACATCCACCTGGACCACGCCGGCGCGGCGGGAGTGCTCGTCCGCGAGCATCCGGGGCTGCAGGTGCATGTCTCCGAGATCGGCGCCCCGCACCTCGTCGATCCCTCGAAGCTCGAGGCGAGCGCGCGCCGGCTCTACGGCGACGTCTTCGACGAGCTGTGGGGTGAGCTTGCGCCCATCCCCGAGGGGAACGTGCACGTCGTGGGCGACCGCGTCGTCGGGCTCGACTGCTTCCCCACTCCCGGCCACGCCTGGCACCACGTGTCGTACCTCTCGGCGGACGGAACGCTGTACGCGGGCGACGCAGCTGGCGTTCGGCTCGAGGGAGGCACCTTCGTCATGCCGCCGTGCCCTCCACCCGAGCTCGACCTCGAGGCGTGGGAGCGGACGATCACGGAGATGGAGCGCCGGACGCCCGCGCAGCTCGCGCTCGTCCACTTCGGCGTATTCGACGACGTGGAGTCACACCTCTCGAGGCTGCGGACCACGCTCGGACGCTGGGGCGAGTGGGTCGAGGACGGCATGGACGAGCAGACGTTCGTCGCCGCGGCGGCGCAGGAGGTTGCCAGTGTCGACCCCGACCTCGTCGACGACTACCAGCGCGCCGGCCCGTACTGGCACCACTTCCGCGGGTTCGAGCGCTACTGGCGCAAGAAGCGAGAAGCGGCCTAGCCCGCGAACGCGTGCGCCTCGAGGTCGGCGAGCGAGACGAATTCGAGCGCCGAGGCGTGCGTCGCCTCGAGCACGACCGGCGGCGCGACGCCCGCCTCGAGCGCCTCCTGCCAGCGAGCCGCGACGACGCACCAGCGGTCGCCCGGCCGTAGCCCCGGAAACATCCACTGCGGCTGCGGCGTGACGAGGTCGTTCCCGGCCGACACCGAGAACTCGAGGAACTCCTCGGTCATCACCGCGCAGACGACGTGGAACCCGAGATCGGCACCCGCGGTGTGGCAGTACCCGTCGCGGAAGTACCCCGTCACCGGATCAGCCGAGCAGGGCTCGAGCTCGCCGCCGTGAACGTTCACGCCGCCCAGCCGGTCACGAGCCAGCGCCCGCGGCGAAACCGTGTGGTCATCAAGGTCAAGCGAACGACGATGAGGACGACGAGCGCGGCCCACACGCCCCGAATCCCCCAATCCGCCTCGAGTGCCGCAGCGAGGACGGCCGCGCAGGCAACGAAGGCAGCCACCATCGACAGCGCGAGGAACGGCCCGTCGCTCGCGCCGATGAGGATCCCGTCGAGGGCGAACACCGCCCCGTTCAACGGCTGCATGAGCGCGAAGAGCGGCCACAGGAGCGCGGTCTCGTCGAGCACCGAGGAGTCGCCCGTGAACGCCCGTGGGAGCACGCCTGCGAGCACGATCATGAGCGCGGCGAACGCGGCGCCGAGCGCGACGGAGAGCCAGATCATCCGCTCGCTCGCGCCGTAGGCCTCCTCGCGGCGCCCGGCGCCGAGCTCCCGCCCGACGATGATCTGACCTGCGATCGCCACCGAGTCGAGGACGAGCGCGAGGAAGATCCAGAGCTGGAACGCCACCTGGTGCGCCGCGATGGACGCATCGCCGAAACGAGTGGCCACCGCCCCTGCGAGGACGAACGCGAGCATGAGCGCGGTCGTGCGGATGAAGATCCACTTGCCCAGGGAGAGGACTCGGCGTGCGAGCGCGATCCGCACCGACGCCTCGCCGGGCTCGAGCTGTCTCAGCACCACGACGACGAATGCGACACCCATGCCGAGCTGTGCGAGCGCCGTCCCCCACGCAGATCCCGCGATCCCCCAGTCGAAGCCGTAGACGAACAGCACCTCGAGGACGACGTTTGCGACGTTCCCCGCGATGAGGATGACGAGAGGCGTACGCAGGTCGGCGACTCCGCGCAGGTAGCCCTGAGCGCCGAGCGCGAGGAACGCGGCGGGGAATCCGACCGCGGCGATGCGCAGGTAGTCGACGGCGTAGTCGGCCGCGGCGCCCTCGCCGCCCATCAGCGAGACGAGCTGCGGCGCGAGCACCGCGATCAGCGCGGAGACGACGATGCCGAACGCGAGCGACAGCCACACGGCCTGGGCACCGAGCCGCCTCGCGGTCTCCGACTGACCCGCACCCCCCGCTCGCGCCACCTGCGCGGTCGTCCCGTACTGGAGGAAGTTGAAGATCGCGAACGTGCCACCGAGGATCGCGAACGCGATCCCCAGAGCCGCGAGTTGCGGCCGACCGAGGTGGCCGACGATGGCCGTGTCGACGAGGAGATAGAGCGGCTCGGCCGCGAGCGCACCAAGCGCCGGGAGTGCGAGCGAGACGATCTCCCGGTCGTACGGAGAGCGCAGCCTCACGCGGCGCGCGCGGCTTCGATCGTCGCCTCGTAGGCCGCGACGTAGTTCGAGACCATCATCTCGGGCGAGAAGCGAGTCTCGACCTCCTTGCGGATGACCATCGGGTCGAGCGAGTCGGCGAGCTCGAGCACCTCGGGCTCCTCCATGTCGCGGTAGTTGTCGACGATGACGCCCGTCTTCCCGTGGTCGACGATCTCGGGCACCGCACCTCGACGGGTCGTGATGACCGGCGTCCCGCACGCCATCGCCTCGATCATCATCAGGCCGAACGGCTCCTCCCAGTCGATCGGCGAGATGAGCGCTCGCGCGCCCATGAGGAGCTCGACCTTGTCGGCATGCCCGACCTCGCCGACGTACTCGATCGAGCCGCCGAGGTGCGGCCGGATGAACTCGTCGAAGTAGCGCATCTCGAGCGGCTCGCGGCACTTCGCAGCGATCTTCAGCGGCAGTCCCGTCTCGAGCGCGACCGCGAGCGCGCGATGTGCGCCCTTGTCCGGACTCATGCGCCCGAGGAAGACGAGGTAGTCGCCACCCGGCTTGCGTCGGAACGGGTACATCGAGAGGTCGAGCGCGTTCGGACAGTTCCCGATCCAGGGAAAGCTCGGCCTCGGCTTTCGCTGGTTCATCGAGATCGAGATCATCTTCGCCTTCGGTGCGAGCTCGAGGATCTGCTCGTAGAGCCGACCGGGCTGTCCGTCGAGGGGGCCGTGCACCGTGTGGCAGAAGGGCGTCTCGATGAGGCCGCCGAAGGCGAGCCCGAGCATCCCCGTGTGGTCGTGGATGACGTCGAACTCGTCCGTCCTGCGAAACGCGTGGAGCGCGTGCTGCATTTCCCAGTACGTATGCCCGATCCACTCGCTCGGCGCCGTGTGAAACACGGACTCGAGCCGCGCGCGCGTCTGCGAGTCACCCGACGCGAAGAGCGTGACGTCGTGCCCTGCGTCGACGAGGCCGTCGGCGAGGAGCGCCACGACCCGCTCGGTCCCGCCATACGCCTCGGGCGGCACAGGGAACCACACCGGACACACCAGACCTACGCGCATCTAAACACCTTCGGCAATCGTTACATGGCCGCGCTCGACCCCGACCGTCCACGTCCGTCCGAATGCCCTGATCCCCTCGACCCGCAAACCATCGAGCCAGCTCGGGAGCTCGTCCGTCACCGTCGAGACGAGTCGCTGTCGCTCGCGGTCCGGCTCGATGCCGAGGAGGACGCGGACGAGGAGGATCGGCGTGCCGGCCGCCCACGCCTGCGGGCGCGCCGCGGTGGGATACGCGATCGGGAACGGGGTCTCGTCGCGTGCGTAGCCGGCGAAGACCTCCGGTAACGACCAGTCGAAGTGTGCCGCGGCCTCGATGAGAGCCCGCCCAATGCGGCGAGCCTCGGCCGTGTACCCGTGCCGCGCGAGACCCCAAGCGGCGAGCGCCGTGTCATGCGGCCACACCGTGCCGTTGTGGTAGCTGATCGGATTGAACGCGGCCGCGTCGCTCGCCATCGTGCGGATCCCCCAGCCGGTCCACAGCTCCTCTGAGAGCAGCTGGTCGACGACCTTCGAGACCCGCTCCTGTGGGACGATCCCGCTCCACAGCAGATGGCCCATGTTGGAGCCGCGCGCATCGACCTTCCGCTTCTTCCCGTCCAGCGCGAGCGCGTAGAAGCCGCCGCGCTCGTCGATCCAGAACGCCTCGTCGAAGCGCGTGCGCAGCTCGTCGGCCTCGCGCTCGAGCCGCTCTGCGAGCGGCTTGTCTCGCCAGACCTCGCGTGCGAGCTCGGCGAGACCACGCTTCGCGTCGTAGACGTAGCCCTGCACCTCGACCGCGGCGATCGGCGCCTCGGCGAAGCGGCCGTCCTGGAAGCGCTGCGAGTCTCCCGAGTCCTTCCACGACTGGTTCGCGAGCCCCGAGTCGACCTTCCGGCTGTACTCGACGAACCCGTCGCCGTCGCGGTCGCCGTAGCGGTCGATCCACTCGAGCGCGAGCAGCGCAGGTTCGCGCAGCCGGCGGGCGAGCGACGCGTCGTCCGTCCAGCGCCACGTCTCGGCGAGCAGCCCGAGGTAGAGCGGCGTCGAGTCGATCGAGCCGTAGTAGCGAGGGAACCACGTCTCGGCACAGCGCCCCTCCCGCACCTCGTGGACGATCTTCCCCGGCTCCGCGTCGATCGTCGGGTCCACCGTCTTGGCCTGGAGCTCCGTGAGCGCGTCGAGGGCGCCCATCGCGATCTCCGGCCCGAGGACCAGCGTCTGCAACGACGTGATCGCCGTGTCGCGCCCGAACACCGTCATGAACCACGGCATGCCGGCGGCGAAGAGCGGGCGACGGTACTCGCCCGTCCGCATCCGCAGGGCGGCGAGGTCGGCGATCGAGCGGTCGAAAGCACGGCGCAGGCTCTCCCAGCCACCGCGCACACGCGGCACGCGGAGCGTCCAGGCCGCGACGACGTCGCCGACCGTCTCGCGCTCGTCGTCGAGCTGCTCGACGGTGGCGAGATCGTCCTCGATCCACGGAAGGACGTCGACGTCGAGATGCCACCGCTCGTGCGGCCCGAGCGAGATGGCGAACGTCATCGCGCTCGCGTCGAGCCGGCCCGGCTTCGAGAAGACGAGCTGCGTGCCGAGGTCTCCGCGCGGATCTTCGATCGAGAGCCGGCGACCCGACTCATCGAGAGAGGTCGGCGCCGGCGCAGGCAGCGGCTGTGCGAGCTCCGGGTCTCCGAGCGAGAAGTCGTGCAGCTTCACGGAGATGATGTCCGCGAAATCCGCCTCCGCCTCGAGGACGAGCTCGAGGTCGAGCCGGTCGATGGATTCGTTGCGCAACGTGACCTTCTCCTGCATCCCGGTGCTCACGAACCGCTCGCGCGCGATCGAGACGGCGTCACGGGGGAGGCCGTTCGCGGTGCCGTTGCGGAGGTAGAAGGCGGCCTGGAAGTGCTCCACGCGCCCGGACGAGAGGAGGAGCGGCGACGCCCCTGAAACCCGCATTACGAGCCGCGAGAGGAAGCGCGTGTCGTGCGCGAAGAACCCGCTCGTCTCCCCGGCGATGTCGCCGCGGTCGTCCGAGATGCAGAACGTCGATCCATCGAGGATCGTCAGCACGACTTACTCTCCGCGGCGAACGATTCGGGCGCCGCTCGACTGCTGCAGCGCCTTGATCACGATCTCGTCGACGTTCACGTGCAGCGGTCGCGTGAGCGCGAAGAGGATGCAGTCGGCCACCTCGTCGGGCGAGATGGGGTCGACACCCTCGTACACGGTCGCGGCCTTCTCAGCGTCGCCCTTGAAGCGGACGAGCGAGAACTCCGTCTCCGCGACGAGCCCGGCGTCCACCGTCGTGATCCGGATCGGCCGTCCGAGGAGATCCTCGCGGAGCGCGTACACGAAGCCCCGCAGCCCGAACTTCGCGGCCACGTACGACGCCGCGTTCTGGTACGCCTGCCGCCCTGCGACCGAGCCCATGAAGAGAATGTGGCCGCCGTCGTGGATGTGCGGGAGCGTGAGGCGCGTGATGCGGAGCACGCCGTCGACGTTCGTGTGGAGAACGGTCGCCTCGTCCTCGAGGTTCGACTCCGTGAACGGGTAGCGGCCGAGCGCAAGCCCGGCGTTGTTGAAGAGGATGTCGACGCCGCCCCCGAGCTTCTCGACCGCCTGCGTGACGAACGTCTCCGAGCTCTCCTCGTCGGTGACGTCGACGTGCAGCGCGACGTCCGCGTCGATCCGTTCGACTCGCCTGGCGCCGCCGACGACGCGCACGCCGGCCTCGCGGAGCTTGCGCACGGTCGAGGCGCCGATGCCGCTCGACGCGCCCGTGACGATCGCTGTCTTGCCCTCGAGCTCCATCCGCTGGAGCCTAGTGGTCAGATGATCGTCAGCGACTCGATGACGACGGGCTCGAGCGGCCGGTCGCGGCCGTCGCGCTCGACGGAGGAGATCTTGTCGGCGACGTCCTGCCCCGAGGTGATGCGGCCGAAGACGGTGTGCTTGCCGTCGAGCCACGGCGCGGCCTCGGTCGTCACGATGAAGAACTGCGAGCCGTTCGTGTTCGGCCCCGCGTTCGCCATCGCCAGATAGCCCCGTGCAACTGGGTGATCGTTGAACTCGTCCTCGAACGAGTAGCCCGGCCCACCCGTGCCGTCCCCGCGCGGGCAGCCGCCCTGGATCATGAAGTCGGGGATGACGCGGTGGAAGCTGAGCCCGTCGTAGTACCCCTCGCCGGCGAGCTTGGTGAAGTTGTCGACCGTCTTCGGGGCGTCGTCGTCGAAGAGCTCGAGCTCGATCGTCCCCGCGCTCGTGGTCATGACCGCACTGGACATGCCCCCGACACTACCCATCCGCGCCAACCTTCAGACATGACAGGCGTCCCTACACTCTGAACGTGGCGACCGAGGCCCAGCCGTTGGGGGGTTTGCAGGAGACCGAGCTTGCGACCGAGCTCGCCAGCCAGTGGCGCCGCCTGACGCGCGCCGCGACTGCCGTCGCCCTCATCACCGCCCCGGCGCTCGTCGTCTGGTTCAACCAGACGCAGGGCTGGGCCTGGTACTGGTCGATCCTCGCCGCGCTCCTCGTCGTCGTCTGCTTCCGCGGCGCCTTCGACCTCGTCTTCCACCGCTTCATCCCGCGGCCGAGCCTCTTCGGGCTCGAGAGCCAGCAGCTGCGCGAGGAGGACGTCGTTGCACGCCGCCGCGTCTGGTTCTGGCGCTTCTGGCTCAAGGTCTCGATCTCCGCGATCGTCGTCGGCGTCTTCTTCTACTTGATCGGAGGCGCCGGCTACCTCGTCGGGATCCTGCCGCTCCTCCTCATCTTCCCCTTCTACATGATCATGAACTTCGCGATCCTCTTCGGCCCGCTGCTCATCATGAACCTCTCGCAGATCCAGGCGTTCGAGCCCGGTGACGCCGAGTGGGGCGTCAAGCTCGCGGACGTTCGCGGACAGGCGGAGGCCAAGGAAGAGGTGCGACGGGTCGTCTCGATCTGGCAGTCGGGCGAGGCGTTCGAGCGGGCCGGGGGCAAGCGCGAGCGCGGCCTTCTCTTCCTCGGTGCGCCCGGCACAGGGAAGACGATGCTCGCGAAGGCGCTCGCCACGGGCTTCAACTCGCCGTTCGTCTCGATCCCCGGCTCCGGCTTCGCGGCCACGTTCATCGGGATCGACGCGATCGTCGTCCGCGTCCTCGCCCGCCGCGCGAAGCGCCTGGCGCGCAAGTGGGGAGGACAATGCATCGTCTTCATCGACGAGATCGACGCCGTCGGAATGCGCCGGCAGGCACTCAACCCCGGATTCGGCGGACTCGCCGGCGGATCACGACCGCCCGACGTGCACGACTACCTCTTCTACGGGCCATTCGGGGCACTCAATCCCTCGGGCGACCTCATCCTCGAGAACCGGCAGTGGCGCGAGCGGCTCTTCGCCGAGCGCGCACCGCAGTCGCCGGGCCCATCCGCGTTTGCGAGCCGGATGAGCGACATCGCCAACTTCATGTTCCCCGGAGGGATGGGCGGCGGCGGGCTCGCCCTCAACCAGCTGCTCGTCGTGATGGACGGCATCGACAACCCGCCCTTCTTCAAGAAGTTCTTCACGAGCAAGACCAACACGCTGCTCGACGGCATCTACATCGTCCCGCGCCGCATCGGCAAGCGCTCGCTGCGCATCCCGGCAGCGAAGCCGCGGAGTGAGCAGATCTACTTCATCGGCGCGACGAACGTGCCGGTCGACCGGCTCGACCCGGCGCTCACGCGCCCAGGACGCATGGGCCGCCACGTCTGGTTCCGCACGCCGACGAAGCAGGATCGCCTCGACGTGCTCGACCTCTACCTCGGCAAGGTCGCCCACGAGCCCGAGCTCGACCAGGCTGCCAAGCGTGAGGAGATCGCGCGCGTCACGAACGGCTACGCGCCCGCGATGCTCGAGCAGGTCACGTCGATGGCGCTCACGATCGCGCACCACTCGAACCGCGAGGCGTTGACCTGGGACGACCTCGTCGAAGCCATGACAACTCTCGAAGCCGGCACCGCAGTCGGCGTCGAGTACATACCGGAGGAGAGCCGCGCCGTAGCCATTCATGAGGCGGGCCACGCCGCCGCCGGCCACGTCTACTTGAAGGGCGCGGAGTCAACGCGGCTCTCCATCCGGATGCGCGGAGGCGCACTCGGGCACCACCAGGCGCTCGAGAAGGAGGAGCGCTTCAGTCGCTTCCGGAG
>DASTYQ010000017.1:0-4987 GCA_035764775.1 Gaiellaceae bacterium | reverse complement strand
CGTCCTGTACACGCCCGACCTGTCCGCGTCGATCCTCCCGGGGGTCACCCGCGACACGGTGATCCAGATCGCCCAGGACCTCGGCTACCGCGTCGAGGAGACCAGCCTCATCCGCACCGACCTCTACCTCGCAGACGAGGTGTTCATGGTCGGGACGGCGACCGAGGTCGCGCCGTTGCGCGCTGTCGACGATCAGGAGATCGGCGTCGGCCCCGTCACACGCGAGCTGCAGAAGGCGTACCTGGCCGCGGTGAACGGCATCGACGAGCGCTGGAGTCACTACCTCGACGTCGTCGAGCTGACTCCGTCCGTGGCCTGAGCCCGTGGCGTCCGTCCGGACGATCCCGCTCTCCTTCCCCTGGCTCGACGAGCGGGAGGAGGAGCTCGTCGCGGACGTCCTCCGGTCGGGACGACTCTCGCTCGGCCCGACGATCGACAGCTTCGAGGAGGCATTCGCAGAGGTCGTCGGCGCGCCGTACGCCGCCGCCGTCTCCAGCGGCACGAGCGGTCTCCATCTCCTGTGTGTCACGGCCGGCGTCAGCCCGGGCGACGAGGTCATCACCTCTCCGTACTCGTTCGTCGCCTCGGCGAACTGCGGCATCTACGAGGGCGCGACGCCGGTCTTCGCCGACGTCGACCCGCGCACCCTCAACCTCTCACCGGCCGCCGTCGAGGCTGCGATCACCGCTCGCACGCGAGCCGTCGTCGCCGTCGACATCTACGGCTATCCGTGCGAGCTCGACGAGCTACGAGCCATTTGCGACACCCGCGGCGTCGCACTGATCCAGGACGCGTGCGAGGCGCTCGGCGCGCGCTACAAGGGTGCGCCGGTCGGGTCACAGGGGCCGCCTGCCGTCTTCGCGTTCTATCCCAACAAGCAGATCACCACCGGCGAGGGTGGCATGGTCACGACCCACTCCGAGTCCGAGTGGCGCCTGCTTCGCAGCCTGCGCAACCAGGGCCGTGCCGACTCCGGCGGCTGGCTCGAGCACGCGCGGCTCGGCTTCAACTACCGGATGGACGACATTCGCGCGGCGATCGGCCTCGGACAGCTCGAGAAGCTCGACGACATCCTTCGCGCGCGCTCGGAGGTCGCGGCGCGGTACGCGGACGTGCTCGCCGACATACCGGGGCTCGAGATTCCATGCGCCGACGACGCCGATCACGAGCGCTCGTGGTTCGTCTACGTCGTGACACTGCCGGCGGACGTCGATCGCGAGGTGGTCATCTCGTCGCTCACCGACCGCGGCATCCAGACCGCGCGGTACCTGCCGTGCATCCATCTCCAGCCGTACATGCAGGAGCGCTTCGGATACCGCGTCGGCCTGTGCCCCGTCGCCGAGGAGCTCGCCTCACGCACACTCGCGCTTCCGTTCCACGCGCGGCTGGCCGAGGAGGATCAGGCGTACGTCGCGGACGCCCTTCGCCACGCACTCGCGTAGTGACGCCCGAGCGGTCGTCGCAAGGCGAGGCGCTCGCGACCTGGGCTCTGTGGGCGCTCGTCACGCTGCTCGTGCTCGCGACGTACAGCCGGGTCGACCCCGCGGAGACGTACAACGTCTCTCGTGACGGTGTCGCCGGCGGCCTCAGCCGCGCCCTGACGGTCGTCAACTTCCCGATCGGGCTCGTGGCGATCGCGCTGATCCTCGTCGCCATGGCAGCGTTACCTCGGCGGGTGTGGTCGGTTGCCGTGCCGGGGATCGCGCTCTGCGTGACGATCCCGTTCTTCAACGAGCAGGCCAACCTCGACGCGCACTGGGGTAACGCGATCCCGGCGCTCGGGGTCGCGATCGCCGCCTGCCTGACCGTTGCCGCGACGAGGCGAGCAGGAACGGCGTTCGCGCCACGACAGCCCTGGGACGCCGCGCGCGTGGTCGCCGCAGTTGTCGTCCTGCTCGTCTCGCTTCCGTGGCTCACGGCAGAGCTGGGCTTCCACTTCCCCGGCGACGTGTTCATGGGCGAGGAGCTCGGTACGGAGAAGGACGGAACCACGATCGCGGCAGTCCATCTCGGCCACCATCACGGCCAGGACGGCTCGCTCCTGGTGCTCACTGCGCTCCTGCTCTCCCGCGTCGTCGTCTCCGAGCGGCGTCTGCGCGCGGTCGTCCAGTGCACCCTCGGGCTCATGCTCGCGTACGGCGCCGTCAACCTCGTCCAGGACGCCTGGAACGAGCAGCTTTTCAAGCGCGGCTGGACGGAAACGAGCATCCCGTCGGCGATCCTGCCCTCGCTGACGCCGATCTGGCTCATCGTGATCGCTCTTGCGACCGTGGCCGCTCTCGCGCTTCGCCGCGAGGACACCCGCACGTCATACTCCTCGCCATGACGCCCACCCGGATGGTTTTCCTCGGATTCGGGAAGTACGCGCGGGCGGACAAGATCTACGCGCTCGAGCCGATCACCGGTGACGACCGGGGAGGAGGGCGGCGCACGCGCGTCTGGGTCGAGGGGGTGGCGGATCCGCTCGTCGCCTCGCGAACGGAGCGGACGATCCTGCACGACATGGGCCAAGAGGCCGGCGACACCGTCCTCCTCGACGGCGCGCTCGATCTCGCAGAGCGTCTCGCAGCTGCTGCCGAGGAAGGTCGCGTCGACCTCGGTGACCTCGGTCGCCGCGCACGCAAGCTGCTCGCCTCGACCGCTCGGCCGGCCGAGACCGAGCCCCTCTTCTGATCGAGCGCGCGTTCTTCGCGCGCGACGTCCGCGACGTGGCGTACGACCTCGTCGGCTGGACGCTGCTCGTCGACGGCGTGGGCGGCGTGATCGTCGAGGTCGAGGCATACGCGCCCGACGATCCCGCGAGCCACTCCTACAACGGACGCACACCGCGCAACGCCGCGATGTTCGGACCACCGGGCCACCTGTACGTCTACCGCTCGTACGGCGTCCACTGGTGCGCCAACGTGGTGTGCGCCGAGGACGGCGTCGGCGCAGCCGTGCTCCTCCGCGCGCTCGAGCCCACGTCCGGGATCGATGCGATGCGCGCACGCCGCGGAGCGGACGACCTGACGCTCCTCGCCTCCGGCCCCGGCCGGCTGACGCAGGCGCTCGGGCTCGCGAAGGAGCATGACGGCGCCGATCTCACGAAGCCTCCGTTCGCGTTCGTGCCGCCGGCCACCGGCGTCGCCGTGACGACCTCGACCCGTATCGGCATCACCCGCGCGCCGGAGCGACCCTGGCGCTACTCGCTGGCCGGGTCTACGTTCGTGAGCCGTCCCCGACCAGGAGCGTGACGCGCATGCCACGCCCGACGGCGACGCCGGGCTTGGGGTCCTGACGGAGAACGGCTCCCTTGCGGCCGGGCCCGGTCCTCGCCACGAGCCTCACCTTCAGCCGCGTGGCCTCGCGCTGGACGTCGGCGATGCCGGAGCCCACGAAGTTGGGGAGCATGCCGTGCTCTGCTTTCGAGACCCAGATCGTGACCGGATCTCCTGCGGAGAGCCCGCCCGAGCGGGGATCCTGGCCGACGACGAGGCCGGGGATCCTGCCGGCCTTCGCGGGCGCGTAGGCGACGTTCGCCTCGAGCGGTTGTGCCTCCAAGGTGGCCTCGGCGCCGGCTCTCGTCATCCCCACCACGAGCGGGACGGAGACCTCGTTCGGCTTGCAGTCTGCCTCGTCCTCGGGCCCTTCGCCGGAGAAGTAGGCGACCAGCCGCGACCCGCGGCAGTACCCGTTGTCGAGCTGCCACGTGCCCTCGCGGCGGACGACCCACGTCGACGCGCCGCCCTGGTACGGAGGCGAGTCGAACGACCGCGAGGGGTCCTCGTCGGTCCTCTCCATGAAGGCCTTCCAGATCATCGCCGGGAGCGTGCCGCCCGCGACCGGCTCTCCGTTGAACTCCGTCAGCATCGGCTTGAGCGCGTCGGGATAGCCCACCCACACGGCAACGACGAGCTCGGGGGTATAGCCGACGAACCAGGCGTCGCCGTAGTTGTCCGTCGTCCCGGTTTTCCCGGCGATCTGGCGGCCCGAGATCGCCGCACGCTTGCCGGTACCGACGCGGACGACGTCCTCGAGGATGTCGGTCAGCAGCTCCGCATGGCCCTCGTCGAGGACCTGCCTCGGAAGCGGCGAGTTCACATCGACCTTGCTCGAGCGGAAGCGCTCGACCTTCTCGACGACCCGCGCGCGGTTCTCGAAGACGGCTCCGTCGACGCGGCGCCCGTCGTTTGCGATCGTTGCGTACGCACGCGCCATGTCCAGGGTGCTCACGGCGCCTGATCCCAGACCGATCGAGAAGTACGGCGAGAGGTGGCTCCGAATTCCGAGGCTGTGAGCGGTCTTGACGATCGCCTTGGGCCCGACGATGTCGGTCAGCTGCGCATAGACGGAGTTGTCGGAGGAGACGATCGCGCGAGACAGGCTGACGCGCCCGAGGTAGGTGTGGTCGTAGTTGGTCACCTTCCAGATACGGTCGCCCGCATCGATCGAGACTGGCTTCGACTCGAGCTCGGTCACCGGCGAGATGCCCTCGTTCATCGCGGTCGCGAGAACGATCGGCTTGAACGCCGACCCGGGCTGCCGGCGCGCCTGCGCAGCGAGGTTGAACTGGCTGCGCCGGAAATTGCGCCCGCCGAACATCGCTTTCACTGCCCCATCCCGTGGATCGATGGCGACGAGCGCCGCGGCGGGGCCGTCCGGGTTGCGAAGGACGCTCTCGATCGCCGCGCGCGCCTTGAGCTGGAGCTTCATGTCGATGGTTGTCGTCACCTTGAGGCCGCCGCCGAACACGCGTCCCGCTCCGTAGCGAGCGACGAGGTCGTCCTTCACGTAGTTGACGAAGTAGGGCGCCGGTCCCTGCGTTCCGGGCAGCCGAATGTCGTTCGGGTCGGGCAGCTCGGCCTTGTCCGCGCGCGCGTACTGGCGCTGCGTGATCTTCCCCTGCTTAAGCATGAGGTCGAGCACGTGGCGGCGACGGAGGATCGCGGCGTGCGGGTTGGCCGAAGGGTCGTACAGCGAGGGGTCCGAAGGGATGCCCGCGAGGAGC
>DASTYQ010000016.1:0-4140 GCA_035764775.1 Gaiellaceae bacterium | reverse complement strand
CCCGACGCGGACGAGATGGCCGAGGACGTACTGCGGCATGCCGAGCGGCCAGCGATGGACGCGCGACAGAAGGGGCTTGGCGGACACGCCGAGAAACGTGAGCTCATCGCGGGCGAGAGCGACGAGCTCGTCATCGGTGTCGGCCGTGACGTCACGTCCTCCGAAGAGCCCGGCGTAGACCCGCAACAGAACGCTCTCCTCCGAAGCCCGGTGCTCCCACTTCTGCGACGACCACGTGCAGGCGAGACCGTCCGAGCCCGCGGCGCGCGGAACGACGTAGCCGTATCCGTCCAGCGGAACGACCTCGGCCCGCGAGAAGGCGAGCGTGACGACGGCGGAGGACGCGTACGGGATGTCCGCGTGCGCTCGAGCGAGCTCACCATCGAGATCGGCGACGAGCTGCGCCGTGACGAACGCCGGTGTCGCGAGAACGACGCCGTCGGCCTCGAGCGTCACTCCGTCGGCGAGCGCCACGCCGAACCCCGCCTCGCGGCGCTGCAAGCTCGTCGCCGTGCAGCCGCTGCGCACCTCCGTGCGCGCGAGGTCGGCGGCGATCGCGTCGACCAGCACGCCCATCCCGCCGCGCAGGGAGACGAACGGTGGCCGATCGGTCACCGGCGCCGAGAGCCCGCGCAACAGGCTGCCGTGCTCGAGCTCGATCGTGCGGAGCTGGGGAAACGTCGCCTGCAGCGACAGCTGGTCGCCGTCGCCGCCGTAGATGCCCGTCAGGAGCGGTTCGACCAGCGCCTCGTACGCCTCGCGTCCGAACCGGCGCGATACGAACGCGCCCACCGACTCGTCCGCGTCCCCCGATCCCGGAGGCACGCCCGGCTCAGCCGCAAACCGTGCCTTGCCCTCGGCGGACAGGAGCTCGCTCGCTTCGAGCGCGTCGAGACTCGTCGGGATCATCCCGGTCAGGCCCTCGGGCAGCGGATGCAAGTGGTCGCCGTGTCGCACGAAGCTCCCGCGGTGCTCCGGGCGACGGGCGATCAGCTCGCCTGAGAGACCGAGCTCCTCACACAGCGCCACGCCGCGCTCCTTGCGCGTGAGGAAGCTGTCGGGCGCCGCCTCCACGACGAAGCCGTCGACGTGCTCGGTGCGGATCTTCCCTCCGAGCACACCATCGCGTTCGACGAGGACGATCTCGGCGTCCGTCACGAGCGACTCGAGCCGGCGAGCCGCCGCGAGCCCGGCGATCCCCCCGCCGACGACGACGACCCTCACGGCTCAGCGCTCCGCGACGTCACGGATCGTGTCGGCCAGCCCTCGGATGAAGACGGGATCGTCGTTCAGCGCGGGGGGACGCTCGAGCCTCATGCCGAGCTCCTCGGCTGCACCGCGTGCTCGCCGGTCGACGTCGAAGAGCAGCTCCACGTGGTCGGAGACGAAGCCGACGGGGACGCAGAGCACGTGCTCGACACCGCGCGTGGCGAGCTCTTCGAGGTGCTCGACGAGGTCGGGGCCCGCCCAGGGCTCGGGCGTTCGCCCCGCCGACTGCCAGCTCCAGGACCAGCGTTCGTCCGGCAGCCCGGCGGCCTGCGCGACGAGCGTCGCGGACTCGAGGCACTGATCCGCATACGGATCCCCCGACGAGATCACGCGCTGCGGGAGGCTGTGCGCGCTGAACACGACGTGCACCTCGTCACGCTGCCCCTCCGGCCAGCGTTCAAGCCCGTCACGGACACGTGACGCGAAGGCCGCGACGAGCCACTCCCGGTCGTGGTAGCTCGTGACGTGCCGGAACTGCATGCGACCGCGGCACAGGTCGAGACCGTCCTCGACCTTCTGCTGGTAGCGCGCAACGGACATGCCGCTGAACTGCGGTGCCAGGACGACGCCGACGGCTCGCTCGACGCCGTCGTCCACCATCTCGCCTACCACCTCCTCGATCCACGGCGACCAGTGCCGCATCCCGACGTAGCAGCGAAAGCCGTCGCCGAGCTGCTCCTGCAGCGCACCGACCTGCCGGCGGGTCACCTCGAGAAGCGGCGAGCGGCCGCCGATCGCGCGGTAGTTCTCCGTGATCTCGTCGACCACGGCCTGCGGCGTCACGCGGCCGTGGCGGATATCCGCGAGGTAGCCGGGAATCTCCTCGAGCGAGTCGGGCCCTCCGTACGCCATCACGAGGACGCCGATCGGTGCGCTGTGCATCACGACGCAGTCCGCTCGCGGACATGCTCGACGAGACGGCGCACATTGTCGGGCGGGGTCTGCGGCGTGAGACCGTGCCCCACGTTGAAGACGTGCCCGGGGCGGCCGCCCGCGCGCTCGAGCACATCGTCGATCCGGAAGCGAAGCTCGCGCCAGGGGGCGAGGAGCGACATCGGGTCGAGGTTCCCCTGAACGGGACGGTCGAACCCGACCCGCTCCCAGGCCTCGTCGAGGGGGAGCATCCAGTCGAGCCCGACGACGTCGCCGCCGCACCCGGCGGCCTCCTCGAGGTACGCGCCCACACCGAGCGAGAAGTTGATCACCGGCACCCCCGCGGCCGCGACCTTCGCGAAGAGCTCGCGATTGTGCGGAGCGACATAGCGCACGTAGTCCTCGCGCCCGAGGGCGCGTCCGGCCCACGAGTCGAACACCTGCAGCGCCTGCGCCCCCTCGGCCGCCTGCGCCAGCAGGTAGTCGGCCTGCACGGTGACGAGCTTCCCGAGTAGCCGCTTCCACGCCGCGGGCTCCGAGAGCATGAAGGCCTTGGTCTTCGCGAAGTCCTTGGACGTGCCGCCCTCGATCGCGTAGCTCGCCAGGGTGAAGGGCCCGCCGGCGAAGCCGATCACCGGAACGTCCCGTGACTCCAGCTCGCTCCGGACGATGCGGATCGCTTCCAGCGTCCCCGGCATCGTCTCCTCGGCCGGAGGCGCTCCCAGGAGATCGACGTCACGTGGGCTCGAGATCGGGTTGCCGATTCGGGGGCCGTCGCCCTTCACGAAGTCGAGGTCGAGGCCCATCCCGACGAGCGGCGGGAGGATGTCCGAGAAGACGATGGCGGCGTCAAGATCGAACGAGTGGATCGGCAGCAGCGTCACCTGGGCGGCGAGTTCGGGACTGCGAATCAGCTCGAGCATCGAGTGCTTCTCGCGAAACGCCCGGTACTCGGGCTGGTAGCGGCCCGCCTGGCGCAGGAGCCACACGGGCGTCCGCTCCACCGGAAGCCGCCGGCACGCGCGCAAGAAGGGGGCGGTCGGCTCGATCTCGACCGCGCGTGCCTCGCTCACGTCCTGGACTGCCACGCCACCCGCCCCACGAAGAACGGCCCGAGTCGCTCGAGGTGGAGCGAGGTCTGCTTCGTCTTGCGCATCCGCTGCACGATGATCGAGAGCGGGTGCAGCTCGGGGCCGAGGAGTCCGACGACGAAGTCGTTGTCGTCGCGGTCGAGCCCGTGACAGGCGAGGCGGATGTCGTAGCCCAGGCCCGCCCGGCCGAAGGCCATCCCGATGCCGCCGTGCTCCATGAGGATCGTGTCCTGCTCGCGGCGCGACAGCTGCTCGAACGAGCCCGAGCGCCTGAGCGGGTACCAGATCGCCCACGGGAGCGCCGGGTCGAGCACGCGCCGGCGCGGCCGCTCGACGAGCGTCTCGTCAAGATCCTGCTCGTACCCGATCGCGTACGTGCGTCCGAGCATGGTCAGCTCCGGCTTCGGCTCGAGCTCCGAGAACGGACGCGACTGGAGGAACGACCGGATCTCCGAGACGAACGTCTCGGGCGCCTCGCTCAGCGTCAGCAGCGCGACACCGGTCGGGTCGTTGACGTCCTCGTACAGCGTCCCCGTGATGCCCGCACCCTCCAGCGCGGCGACCAGCGCGCCGGTGTCCGGGGCGCCGCCGTAGGCGTGAAGCTGCATGTACAGGCGCCGGTCGAGAGACGTCGTCTCGCCGTCGGCGGAGCGGCCGTGCTCGGCGACGTCGACGCCGGCGACCTCGTCCTCGGGCCGGTCGTCGACCCGCGGCCTCACCGTCCGCTCTGAAGCCACGTCGCCGCGTCCTTCGCGTGGTACGTCACGACGAGATCCGCGCCCGCGCGACGGATCCCCGTAAGCGCCTCGAGCACCACCGCCCGCTCGTCGAGCCAGCCGTTCGCAGCCGCAGCCTTCACCATCGCGTACTCACCGCTGACGTTGTACGCGGCGAGCGGGAGCTCGGG
>DASTYQ010000015.1:0-7682 GCA_035764775.1 Gaiellaceae bacterium | reverse complement strand
GACGACGACGAGCTCGCTCGCTACCTCGAGGCGCGTGGCCGGCTCGTGCGGCTCGGCGATGGGTACGCGGTCAGTGTCGAGGCGTTCGAGATCGCGAAGGACGTCGTGCTCGCCGAGTGCGCCGCCGAGGGCGGGATCACGCTCGCGCGCTTCCGAGACCTGGTCGGCACCGGCCGTCGCGATGCTCCGCTGCTGCTCGAGCGCCTCGACGCGGGCGGCGTGACTCGGCGGGTGGACGAACGACGTGTTCTGCGTCGCGCTGCCAGCGGCGCTACGAGCAGGCCGTCTGCGTGATCGGCCCGTCGGGGCCATCCTTGAACCACGTCGAGCCTCCGCCGACGCCGCGACGCAGTAGCCCACAGAGCTCGTCGAGACGACCGTGATTCCCTCGACTCCGGGGCTGTAGCTCGCCTGCAGTGCCGCATGCCTAGTTACCACTCGGGCTCGTCCTCGATCCCGACCCCGTCCGCGACGCGAGTCACGTAGTTGAAGTACGCGATCACCTGGATCGCGTCCGAGACGTCCGTGTCGCTCAGGCCCTCGGCGCGCAGCGCCTCGACGTCCGACTCGTCGACCTCGGATGCGAGCGTCGTCAGCTTGACTGCGAAGTCGCAGAGGGCACGCTCGCGCGGCGAGAGGTTCGCCTTCCGGTAGTCGTGCATCGCGTGGTGAGCGGTCTCGTCGTCTGCGCCCTCGGCACGGAGGTCGTCGGCATGCGCCGCCGTTCAGTAGCGACAGAACTGCTGCGCGGAGGTGACCGTCGCGAGGAGCTCCCGCTCCTTCCGGGAGAGCCCGGACTCGCCGAACATGATCGCCTTGTAGAGCTCCATCGACGCTCGCAGCACCGGCGGGTTCAAGCTCATCGACTTGAGGATGTTGAAGACCTTGCCGGCCCGCGCGATCGCTGCGTCGTACTCCTCCTTCAGGAGGCCCTCTGCCTCGTCCTCGTCGATCAGCCGTATGTGCGGCACGCGGTCAGCGAGTTTGCGGGAAGCCGAGGTCGACCTTGCTCGTCGCGGGGTCAGGCCAGCGGCTCGTGATCGCCTTCGTGCGGGTGTAGAAGTCGATCCCCTCGGGGCCGTAGATGTGCCGGTCGCCGAAGAGCGAGTTCTTCCAGCCGCCGAACGAGTAGTACGCCACCGGCACGGGGATCGGCACGTTGACGCCGACCATGCCGACGTTCACGTCGAACTGGAACTGCCGCGCGACGCCGCCGTCGCGCGTGAAGATCGCGACCCCGTTGCCGTAGGGGTTGTCGTTCACGAGCTTCAGCGCCTCGTCGTAGGTCTTGACCCGGACGACCGACAGCACGGGCCCGAAGATCTCGTCGCGGTACGCGTCCATCTCCGGCGTGACGTCGTCGAGCAGCGAGACGCCGAGGAAGAAGCCGCCGTTGTCGGGCGCGGTCTCGCGGCCGTCGGCGACGAGGGTCGCTCCCTGGGCGGGGCCGGACTCGAGGTACGACGCGACCTTGTCACGATGCTCGCGCGTGACGAGCGGCCCCATCTCCGAGGCCGGGTCGAGGCCGTCTCCGACCTTGACCTTCGGCAGACGCTCCTTGATCGCGCCCACGAGCTGGTCGCCCGCGTCACCGACGGCGACGACGACCGAGATCGCCATGCAGCGCTCGCCCGCCGAGCCGTAGCCGGCGCTCACGGCCGCGTCCGCGGCCATGTCGATGTCGGCGTCGGGGAGGACGATCATGTGGTTCTTGGCTCCGCCGAGCGCCTGCACGCGCTTGCCGTGCTTCGTCCCGGTCTCGTACACGTAGCGCGCGATCGGCGTCGAGCCGACGAACGACACGGCGGCGATGCCGGGGTGCCGGAGGATCGCGTCGACCGCGACCTTGTCGCCGTGCACGACGTTGAACACGCCGTCCGGGAGGCCGGCCTCCTTGAGCAGCTCGGCCGTGAGGACCGACGCGGACGGGTCCTTCTCCGACGGCTTGAGGATGAATGCGTTCCCGCAGGCGATCGCGGGCGCCCACATCCACATGGGCACCATCGCGGGGAAGTTGAACGGCGTGATTCCGGCGACGACCCCGAGGGGCTGACGGATCGCGTAGACGTCGATTCCCGTCGAAACCTGCTCGGAGTACCCGCCCTTCAAGAGCTCCGGGATTCCGCAGACGTACTCGATGACCTCGATCCCGCGCTGGACCTCGCCGTGAGCGTCGGAGAGGACCTTGCCGTGCTCGGCGGTGAGGAGCCGCGCGAGGTCGTCGCGGTGCGCGTCCACGAGCTGGTAGATGCGGAAGAAGAGCTCCGCGCGCTTCGAGAGCGACCAGTGCCGCCAGGTCGCGTACGCCTCGGTTGCCGTCGCGACCGCACGGTCGATCTCCTCGATCGAGGCGAATGCGACCTCCGCGGTCTGCTCGCCCGTCGCCGGGTTGTAGACGGATCCCGAGCGGCCCGACTCGCCGGCGACACCCGCGCCGCCGATCCAGTGCCCGATCGTCCGTAGCTCTGCCGTCACCGCTGCGTTCATCTCTGCCTCCCGCGCACTCGTGTCGCCCAAGCGTACCGCGGTTACACCGGGATGATCAGGCTCGCCAGGTCGCGCGGGTAGTACGTCAGGATCTCGATTCCGTCGTCGGTGACGAGCACGGTGTCCGAGTGCCGGAAGCCGCCGAGCTCGGGCGAGTACAGGCCCGGCTCGACCGTGAAGACCATCCCGGGTCGGATCTCGGTGTCGTCGCCCGAGTCGAGGAACGGTCCTTCGTGGTAGCGCAGCCCGATCGCGTGCCCGGTGTGGTGGCGCCAGTACGGCCACAGGTCGTGCTCGTCGAAGACGGCGCGGACGGCTCGGTCGACGTCCGAGCAGCGTGCGCCCGGACGGATCGCGGCGAGTGCGGTGTCCTGGAGCTCGAGCATGCGCGCGAACATCCGCTCGTGCTCGGGCGACGGCTCGCCGACGAACATCGTCCGCTCGAGCTCGGAGAGATAGCCCCAGACGGGCGCGCTCGCGCCCGTCACGAGCACGTCGCCGGGCTGGAAGACGAGGTTCCCCGCGAGCGCGTGCGGAATCGCCGCATTGCGCCCGATCTGCCCGCGGGACCCGGCGTGGGCTCCGGTGTGGACGAAGCTCTGCGCGCGGTAGATCTCGCCGATCGCGTCGAGCATCGCGAACGTCGCCTCGTCGCTCGCGCGCTGCGACACCTCGGTCTCGGTGACGCCGGCGCGCGTGTAGCGCTGAAGGAGCCGGTGCGCGAGGTTCCCCCAGCGCACGCTCTCACGGATGAGCGCGACCTCTGCCGCGGACTTGATCGCCAGCTGGCGCTCGATCTGCTCGACGATCCGCACGACGGTGGCGCCGGAGAGCTCGGAGAGCGTCGGGCCGCGGTAGCCGAGAATCCACGGATAGCCGTCCTGGTCGGCGCCGATCCGGCCGGTGAGCCCGCCGGCGGCGAGCACGTTCGCCAGCGCGTCCTCCGCGCGTGGGTCGCCCGGGTACTCGAGGTAGTGCTCGACGCGGTCGAGCGTGGACTTCGACTCCGCGTGCTCGACCTCGAGCCGCGGCACGACGAGCGTGCGCGTTCCGTCGGAGCCCAGGACGAAGGCGATCGGGCGCTCGGTCGGCACGAATGCGAATCCGGCGTAGTAGAGGACGTAATACGGATCGAAGAGCACGACGCCCGCGAGCCCCGCGGCCTGGGCCTCGGCGAGCAGGGCGTCGCAGCGGGCCTCGTGCTCTGCGGTGGAGATCGCGATCGACGTGAGCACGCCGTGAGCCTAGTTCCGCCTCCCCGTCGGGGGAGGGATTCGGCCGCCCTGGCGAATACATTCAGGCGCATGAGCTTGAAGAACTTCCTGATCGCGCTCGCGATCACCGCGGTCTTCTTCGGCATCCTGCTCGTTGCAGGAACGGCCCAGAACGAGGGCTGTCTTCCGTGGAAGGAGCCGATCACCGTCGGTGGCGGGGGCACCTTCTCGGACAACCCGGGCACGAAGATCTGCAGGTAGTCGAGCGGAGCGCGTGCTCGTCTGGGTTGTCCTCGCATCGAGCCGGGTAGACACTTCAGCCAGGTAGGCGCGATTGCGCCTCGTCAGTCTTCCGCGGCTCCCAGGAGGTCGAAGATGTACGCACGCGTAGCCAGATTCGAGGGACTCGACGTCAGCAGGATCGACGAAGACATCGCCGACATGAAGAGTCAGATGGACGCCGGGCGCTCCGGCCTGCTTCCTCCTGATGCCCCCGAAGAGGCAAGGGAGCTCATGCAGACGGTCACGCGCTGGGTCCAGCTCGTGGACCGGAGCTCAGGGAGGGCGGTCGGTATCGCGTTCTCCGACTCGGAGGAGAAGATCCGGCGCGCCGATCAGGTGCTCGATGCCATGTCGCCGCCGGACGGAGCAGGGCGTCGATCGGGTCCTGCCGAGATCTACGAGGTCGTGCTCGACGAGAGCTTCGCGTAGCCACTCGGCGGGGTCTTCGCAGGACCCTGCTCGCGCCATGACCAATGCGAGATCATCATCTCGCCCGGAGGAAGGCGGAAGCGGAGATGCCGCGCAACATGCAGCGGCTGAAAGAGCGGCTCGAGCGGGGGGACTGAGCGGAGTGGGTGGTGGACTGAGGAAGCTGTTCGGAACGGGCTGACGGAGCGGCGCCGGAGTCGAACCGACCGAGCCGTGGGCTACACGACCGCACGAGTTTTGAAGACCCGCTGGGCCACCGGGCCCATGCCGCTCCGGCGCGCAGGCTAGCGGCGTTTCTCGGGCGAAGAGCGCCGCGATACGCTCGCCCGCGTGAGGCGGGCTGGGCTCATCGTGGCCGGAGTCGCCGGCGTGGTTGTGCTCGCCGGTCTCGGCGCGTGGCTCGCGCTCTTTCGCGACACGACCGAGCCCGTCTCGGTCGAAGAGGCGGTGACGAGCTTTCGGACCGAGACCGAGCCGAACGGTGCGCCGTCGCAGATATCACCGGGGGTGTACGTGTACGCCACGACGGGGTATGAGAAGACTGACGCCCTGACGGGCGTCATGCATAGCTACCCGTCCCGCTCGACGATCACCGTCGTCGCGGCTGACTGCGGGATGCGCCTGACCTGGCGCGTGCTGAAGGGCCGCTCGACCGAGTGGACGGTCTGCGTGACGGCCGAGGGGTGGAGCCTGCGCTCGCAGGACGAGCGCCACACGTTCTTCGGCACAACCCAGCGCACGACGTACGTCTGCGAGAACACGCCGATCCGCCCCCTCGACAGGAGCGTCACGTCCTGGTCGGTGACCTGCTCGACCGGCGACGCTCGCGAGACCGGCGTCGCCAGGATCGTGCCCGGCGCCACCGCCCGTATCGGGGATGCGTTGCTCCCGGTACTGCGCGTGCGCAAGGCGACGACGTTCTCGGGAGAGATTCGTGGTTCCGCCCGCTACGACTTCTGGTTCCACGAGCGACTCGGCGTGCCGGTCTGGGTCGCGATGAGGAGCCGGACGACGAACGACTCGCCGGTCGGCGACGTCCACTACGAGGAGGACGTCGTGCTCGTGCTCCGGTCGCTCCGGCCGCGGCGGTGAGCGTGCGCGCGCGGCTCGACGTCCTTCGGCTCGCGCCTGACGGACGGCCGCGGCCGGAAGCTCGGTTCGGTCAGGGGCCGCTCGCCGCGCGAGTGCTGCGCGGTGCACTCGTCGGCGCCAGCGCGACAGTGGGCCGGCTGCCGACGGGCGTCGCGCACGGGCTCGCGACGGCAGGCTCGACGGTGGAGTGGGCGGTGCGGCCGGCGAAGAGGCGGCGGCTGGCAGAGAACCTCTCCCACACGCTCGGCCTCCCGCCCGACGACCCTGCCGTCCGCGAGCTGGTCCGCCTGGAGGTGCGAAACGAGGGGCGAAGATCGGTCGATCTCCTGTGGGCGCTCGCGAAACCCGACGAGCTTCGCGCGACCACGACGATCGACGGTGAGGCGCACATCGCCGAGGCGCTCGCGCGCGGGCGCGGGCTACTGCTCGTCTCCACCCATGTCGGGGGCTGGGAGGTCGCGGCCGCGCTCGCGAGGGAGTACGTCCCCGTCCCGACCACCGCACTGGTCACGGACGACTGGATCGCGTGGGCGGCCGAGGGGGTTCGCGTACGTGCGGGTCTCGGCGTCATGTACGACTCCGAGCCCGTGTCGAAGGCGGTCGACCTGCTGCGCTCGGGCGAGGCGCTCCTCGTGCTCGGCGACTACGCGAAGGAGGGGATGCGGACCTACCCGGTGCGATTTCTCGACGCCGTGGCTGAGCTGCCTGCGGGGCCGGTGACGCTTGCGCGGCTGTGCGGGACGCCGCTCGTCCCCTTCAGCGTGCTCCCGGTCGGGCCGCGGCGCTGGCGGATCGAGGTCGAGGCGCCGCTCCTTCCCCCCGAACGAGCGACGGGCGCGGCCGGTGAGCGTGCGCTCCTGCAGGCCCTGGCCGATCGCTGGTCCGAGACGCTGTGCACCCACGCAGAGCATTGGGCGGCCGTATATCCGATGACGTGGAGGCCGACCGGATGAGCGGGTTCTCCGTTCGGCGCGAGATCACGCTCGGGCTCGCGGTGTACGGGCTCTACCTGCTCGTCCGGCGCGCCGTCCTCGGGCGAAACGGGCGCGAGCGCGCACGCCTGAACGCCGAGCGGATCGTCGCGTGCGAGGAGCGGTGCGGGCTCGATCTCGAGCCCGCCGTGCAGCGTTCCCTCCTCCGCTATCCCCGGCTCGTCCACGGGCTGAACGTCGGCTACGGCCTCTTCAACGTCACGCTCACCGTGGGCTGGCTCGTGCTCCTCTTCCGGCGCCGCGACGAGGGCTATCACCGTTTCCGGCGCGCGAGCCTCCTCGCGCATGTGGGAGCGCAGCCCGTCTTCCTGCTCCTGCCGACGGCCCCGCCCCGCGTCCTCGACGGCTTCGTCGACACCCTCTCCGAGGTCAGCGGGCTCGACATCGAGCATCCGTTCCTCCTCCGCTTCTACAACCCGGTCGCGGCGATGCCCAGTCTCCACGTCGCGTTCGCCGTCGTCACGGGTGCCGAGATCGCGGAGCGCAGCGACTCGCTCCTGGTGAAGACCGCCGCGCGCTCGTACGCGCCGCTGGTCGCGACCGTCGTGGCGGGCACGGGCAACCACTACGTGCTCGACGCGATCGCCGGTGCGGCGCTCGGGCGCTTCGCTCGCGCGCTCGCATGACGAACGGGCTTCCCGAAGGACGTCCTCTCCCTCGTGCCTGGCAGATCGCCGCCGGCGTCGTCGCGGCGGTGCTGCTCGTCGTCGGCGTCGGCCTTCTCATCGCGCGTGCCGCCGGGTTCTCAGAGGTCCGCGATGCGATCGAGAAGGCGGACTCCGCGTGGTTCGCGGTGTGCCTTGCGGCACAGGTGCTCGCGCTGGGAGCGTACGCGGACGTCTTCCGCGGCGCGTTTCGCTGGCGAGGCGGACCGGATCCCGGCTTCCGGCTGAGCGCCGAGGTGATGCTCGCGAGCGTTGGGGCGACCCGCGTGTTCGCCGCGGGCGGCGTCGGCGCGATCGCCGCCACCTACTGGTGCTTCCGCCGAGCCCGCTTCGCGGCGGACGACGCGCTCGTCCGCGTCCTCGGCTTCAACACGCTCTTCTACGTCTCCTTCGGGATCGGCGCCTGGATCGCAGCGCTCCTCACGGCGACCGGCGTCTGGGGCGACGAGTCGCTCGCCCTCACGCTGCCCTGGCTCGTTCTCGTGCCGTTCTGCTTCCTCGCAGCCGCGTTCGTGACGCAG
>DASTYQ010000014.1:0-10325 GCA_035764775.1 Gaiellaceae bacterium | reverse complement strand
GCCGTGCGTGCCCGGGAGCCGGATGTCCTCGGGGACGGGGAGCTCGGCTCTGTCGGCGCGCGTGTACTGGCGCCACGTGATCTTCCCCTGCCCGAGCATCATCGAGAGGACGTGCCGGCGCCGAAGGATCGCGTTGCGCGGGTTCGCTGCGGGGTCGTACAGCGAGGGATCGGACGGGATGCCCGCCAGCAAGGCCGACTCGGACAGAGTCAGCTCCTTCGCGCTCTTCTTGAAGTACGCGCGAGCGGCCTGCTGGATCCCGTATGCGCCGTGGCCGAAGTAGATGGTGTTCAGGTAGGCGGTGAGGATTCGATCCTTGCTCCAGCGCTGCTCGAGCTGCCATGCGAGAGCCGCCTCGCGAACCTTCCGCGCGAGCGTCCGCTCGTTGCGGATGTAGGCGTTCTTCACGAACTGCTGCGTGATCGTCGAGCCGCCCTCGACGATTCCCTGATTGCGGACGTCCTGCCAGAGCGCGCGAGCAACGCCGCGCACGTCGATGCCGTCGTGCTCGAAGAAGCGCTTGTCCTCGACGGCGACGATGGCCTGACGCATGATCGGCGCGATGTCCTCGGTGCCGACGAGCACGCGGCTCTCGTCGCCGCGGAGCACGGCGAGCACGGTCCGCCCGTTCGACGCATAGACGACGGTGTCGACGTCCGAGTGCTGGGCGGCCGGATCGAGTGCGGGGATCTCGCTCGCGACAGCTCGAACGAGGCCGAAGGTGAAGGACAGGAACGCAGCGACGAAGAGGACGAGCAGCAGCGCCGCAAGACGGCGCTTGCGAACCCGGCGTCGCGGACGCGACGTGCCCTTCTCACTCCGAACTCGCAAGAGGCTCGATTCTAGCTCCGAGCGGTCGAACCGCCCGCAAAGGGACGGTTCAGAGAGTCAGACGGGGTCGGAAGCCACGACCGGTGGAAGGTTGGGAGTCTCAGCCCCTCCCGCCTGCTCCACCGTCACCGCGACGACCTCCCCGTCGGCGACGTCACCGTCGACGAGCACGACATCGACGCCGTCCTCGCCGGGAAAGATCCCGGCTGGAATCGGGTTGTCGTCCTCGATGATCCATGCCTGATACGTCTTGCCTGCCGGTGCCGGCCCGAGGTTCATGAGGACGAGTGCCGCGCGGCCGTCCTGATCGACGACGAGGCTTCCGACCCCCTCGGCGAGGTCGACCGTGCGAGCGCTGGGGTCGGCGACGATCGCAGAGGCAGCGCGAGCGCGTGCGAGCGCCGAACGTGTCTCGCCGAGATCACTCGAGAGCCGAGAGCCCCAGATGCCGAGCGCCAGCGCCGCGACCGCCGCGACGGCCGCAACCGCCCCGAGCACGGGCGCCACGCGCCGGCGGCGTGGCTCGAGCGGCACGACGTTCTGCGGAGGCTCGGCACGCACGTCCGCGAGGATCCGGTCGCGCAGGGCCGGGCTCGGCGCCGGGCCGGAGGCTGCAACGGCGAGGGCCTCGGTCGTCTCCCAGAACGACGCGAGCTCCTCCCGGCAGCGCTCGCAGCCCGCGAGGTGCGCCTCGTAGGCGCTGCGTTCCTCGGGATCGAGCGCGTCGAGCGCGTAGCCCGCGGTCAGCTCGTGAATTCCGGCTTCCATGACCCTTCCTGTGTCGAATCGTCGAGGAGCTCTCGCAAGCGCGAGAGCCCCGCGAACATCCTGCTCTTGATCGTGCCGAGCGGCACGCCGAGCCGTTCCGCGAGCTCGGACTGCGAGAACCCTCCGTAGTACGCGAGCTCGAGCGCCTCGCGCTGCACATCGGGAAGCTGCTTCAGGGCGGTCTGCACGCGCTCTCGCTCGAAGCGGAGCCAGGCCGCCTCGTCCGTCTGCTCGGGGGCGACGCCGGCGGCGGAATCGTCCGTGAGCGGATCGGCTTGCCGTCGCTCCTCGCGCCGGACGAGGTCGACGGCGCGGCGGTGGACGAGCGTGAGGATCCACGTACTCGCCTTCGCGCGCTCGGCCCGGAACGTCGCCGCGCTGCGCCAGACCTGCAGGAACGCTTCCTGCACCGCGTCCTCCGCATGCCGCTCGTCGCGCAGAACGCGCAGTGCGAGCCCGTACGCGATGCGACCGACGCGATCGTAGAGCTCACCCAGCGCATCCTCGTCACCGCGCGCGACGAGGGCGACGAGTGCCTCATCCGAGAGGTGAGCGTGGTGCCTGCGCATAGCGAAGCGATCCTGCGACTCGGGCAACGCTAACAGGGTGGACGCGAGAGCCTCCATGGCGCTGCTTCGTCCGAGATGGCGTTCCGGTTCAGCGCCGAACCGCCTTGCGGGTCGCCGCGAACAAGGGCCGTTCCCCGACCGGAAATCGAGAGAGGAGTCGAGATGCACAGAGGGATCACGGCGCTTGCCGCGGCCGGGCTGCTCGTCGCAGCGGCCGCGGTCGGCGCCACCACGCTCGGGCCCGGGAACGGCACGGCGTCATCACACCGCGAGGCACCGTTGATCGCGGAGGATCCGTCGGCCGACCTCACGGACCTGTACGCGTTCCGCAGCCCGGACAAGCCGAACACCGTCACGATTCTCGCCAACGTCATTCCCGGCGAAGATCCGGCGGCCGGGCCCAACTGGTACACGTTCTCGCCCAACGCGCGCTACAACCTGACGATCGACACGAACGGTGACGCGCGCCCGAACGTCACGTACCGCTTCCAGTTCCGCACCAGGACGGGGCCGTTCTTCCTCGGCGACACCGCGCAGCCGTACACGGTGACGCGCGTCGCCGGCGGGAGGTCCACGGTCGTCGCGCGCGGAACGACTCCGCCCAACAACATCGGCCCACGCTCGACCCCGAACTACCGCTCGCTCGCCGCGAGGGGGGTCGTCCCGCTCGCGGGTGGCGGCCAGGCGTTCGCGGGGCAGCGTGACGATCCGTTCTTCGGCGACATCGGCGCGATCTTCGATCTCGTCGCCATTCGCAAGGGCACGGGCAACATGGGCGGCGGCAAGGACTTCTTCGCCGGCTATGGCGTCCATACGTTCGGCGTCCAGGTTCCGATCGCGAGTCTGAACGCGAAGAACGGCATCATCGGCGTCTGGTCGTCCGTCGACCGGCGCAAGGTAACCACGAGGACGACCTCCGGCGCCAGCTCGAAGGGCACCTGGATCCAGGTCAACCGGCTCGCCAACCCGCTCGTCAACGAGGTCGTCATCCCGACGGGCCTCAAGGACCAGTGGAACGGGCTCGTGCCGTGGAAGGAAGGGCGGTTCCGACAGTACTACGACTCGCCGATCCTCGCCGCGGTGATCAACAAGCTGTACAAGCTCGGGGCTCCGGAGAAGGATCGTGACGACCTCGTCGCCGTGCTCCTCACGGGTGTGCCGAAGCTCAACTTCACGAGCCCGCGGCTCGCGGAGCTCCTGCGCCTGAACCTCACCATCCCGGTGACGGAGAATCCGAACCGGCTCGGCGTGTTGGCAGGCGACAACCAGGGCTGGCCCAACGGGCGGCGCCTGGGCGACGACGTCATCGACATCGCCGAGCAGGCGGTCGGTGGCTTCCTGAAGGGCACGAAGCTCCCGCTGGGCGACGGCGTCACCGCCGACGACCGCAAGCTGCTGCCCACCTTCCCGTACGTCGCGGATCCGCAGGTCGGGTTCGGCAACAGCAAGGGCAAGTAGCACGAGTAGCACCTCACCGCTCATGGGGCCGGGCCTCGTTGCCGGCCCCATGAGCGAACCGGTGATCCGACCCGTGCGAACAAGGCACGTGAGGCGCCGCATCGCAATCGCTCTGGTCACGCTGTCCGGCGCCTTGGCAGCTTCGCTCGTGACGACGTCGCCGGCGAGTGCGCACCCGCTCGGCAACTTCACGATCAACCGCTACGCGGGGATCGAGGTAGCCGGAAGCGAGATCTACCTGCGGTATGCCCTCGACGTCGCCGAGATTCCGACCTACCAGCTCGGCGCCGACATCCGGAAGCCCGGCTACCCGGCCAGGCTCGCATTGAGTCTCGAGCTCGGACTCGACGGGCGTCGCGTGCCGCTCCGGATGGTCGCGCAGCGTGTGACGACGCGGCCGGGCGCGGGCGGCCTCGTGACGCTGCGGCTCGACGTCGTGTATCGCGTCGACGGTGCCGGACAGGCGCTCACGTTCGACGACCGCTCGTTTCCGGAGCGGATCGGCTGGCGCGAAGTCACGCTCAGCGCACGCGACGGCGGGCGCGTCGTCGACGCCGACGTCCCGGCGAGGAGCTCGAGCGACGAGCTGCGGGCGTACCCGGCCGATCTGCTGCGCTCGCCGCTCGACGTCTCATCCGCGCGCGCGAGCGTCCGTCTCGGGTCGACACCGGGATCTGCCCCCGCGATCGGCGAGGGCGCTGCGCCCGTACACGTCGGCGGCGAGTTCGAGTCGCTCATCGAGCGCGGGGAGCTCTCGCTGGGTGCGCTGCTCCTCGCGCTTCTGGTCGCCGCGTTCTGGGGTGCGGCGCACGCGCTCACGCCGGGTCACGGCAAGGCGATCGTCGCCGCCTACCTGGTGGGAACCAGAGGACGGCCGCGCGATGCCTTCTTCCTCGGCGGCACGGTGACGATCGCGCACACGGCTGGTGTCTTCGCTCTCGGATGGGTGACGCTCGGGCTCTCGGCCTTCATCGTCCCCGAGCAGCTGTACCCATGGCTGACGCTCGTCTCCGGCGGGCTCGTCGTCGCGGTCGGCGCATCGGTCCTGCGGCAGCGTCTTCGCTCCCGAGGACACCACCACGGCCACGACCACCACCACGACCACGGCCACGATCACCCGCAGCACGAGCATCAGCACGCGCACCACGACGCGCTGACGTCGAAGGGAATCCTCGGAGTCGGGATCGCCGCCGGGCTCCTGCCGTGCCCGTCGGCGCTCGTGGTCCTGCTCTCCGCGATAGCCCTCCACCGGGTCGGCCTCGGCCTCGCACTCATCGTCGCGTTCAGCGTCGGACTGGCCGCGACGATCACGGCGATCGGACTCGTGGCCGTCCTCGCGCGAAGGACGTTCGGACGGCTGTCACTCGACGGTCCTCTCGTGCGAGCTCTTCCGGCGGTCAGCGCGGGGCTGATCCTTGCGGTCGGCCTCGTGATCACCGCCCGCGCGCTTCCGGGCATCGTGTGACGAACCGATCGAGTGCCGCGGGCGAACCAGCTGCATGCTCGGGCTCGACGACTGGATCGCCTCCCTCTCCGATGGAGCGTCGCTCGGCGTCGTGCTCCTCGTCGCCGTCCTCCTCGGCCTGCGCCACGCCACCGATCCCGACCACATCGCGGCGATGACGACGCTCGTTGCGTCGCGCCGCGACCGCATCGCGCGCTCGGCGGCCCAGCTCGGGGCGTGGTGGGGCGTTGGCCACGCGACCACGCTCGTGCTCTTCGGGATCCCGATCCTGCTTGCGGAGCGCTACTTATCGGAGAATCTCCAGCGTGGCGCGGAGACGGCCGTGGCCGTGCTGATCGTCTTCCTCGCCCTGCGCCTTCTAGTCCGCTGGCGCCATGGCTACTTCGACCTGCACGCGCATCCGCACCACGACCGCGAACACCGGCACGCGGTACGCACACCGGCCGGTGCGCTCGTCGTCGGGCTCGTGCACGGCATGGGTGGCAGTGCCGGAGTCGGCGTGCTGCTGCTCGCCGCGATTCCGTCACAGACCGTCGCCGTCGTCTCGCTCGTTCTCCTCGCCCTGTTCACGGCTGTGTCGATGACCGTCGTGACGGCCGGCTTCGGTCTGACGCTCTCCGCAGAACGGGTCGCAGCCGCGTCGGCGACGCTCGTCCCAGCGCTCGGCGCTCTGAGTCTCGCCTTTGGACTCTGGTACGCCGCGGCTGCGTGGGCGCTCGCGCCGTATCCGTTCTAACCGAACGTGAACGCGTAGCCCGTGAGGCCGCGTGTGAAGCGGAGCTCGAGCAGCCCGTCGCGAGCAACGGAAAACCGTGCGATCGGGTACAAGCGCGGGAGGCCCGAGACCGTTACCGTGCGGAGCTTTCGTCCGTCGATCAGGACGTCCAGTCTGCCTGTGCCCGCCAGCACGAGGAAGACGTCCTTCGCCTGGAAGTGCAGACGGAGTCTGGCCGCGCGGCCGGCAACGATCCGCTCGCCCTCGACCGTCCAGCGCCCGCCGTATGCGAGGGCGTCAGGGGGCAGTGTGCCGGAGGGGAGCGCGTATTCCCACTCGACGTCGGGGACGACGCTGCCGTTTGCAAACCGCGCGAGCCTCTCGTAGCCGAGGTAGGACTCTGGTGTCCTGACCGCGTATGCAAGGTCTTCGTCGGTCGAGGTCAGATGGCCTACGGCCGACTCGCCGAGCAACCTGCGAATCCGTCTTTCAGCCTCCTCGTAGGCGCCCTCACCGAAGTGGTGGTAGCGCAGGCGGCCCTCGCGGTCGATCAGGTACTTCGCAGGCCAGTACTGGTTCGCGTAGGCGCGCCAGGTGGCGAAGTCGTTGTCGAGTGCGACCGGATACCGGATCCCGAGGCGGTCGACGGCGGCGCGGACGTTGTCCTCGACACGCTCGAATGCGAACTCCGGGCTGTGAACACCGATGACGGTCAATCCCGCACGCCGGTACGCACGGTCCCAGGCTGTGATGTGCGGAATCGTGCGCAGGCAGTTGATGCACGAGTAGGTCCAGAAGTCGACGAGGACGACCCTCCCGCGGAGGCCCGCCAGCGTGAGCGGCTTGCCGTCGGGCGTGTTGATCCACGCCCGGATGCCCTGTACCTCCGGGGCGCCGCTCTTTCGATCCGGTTCGGACGATCGTCTCGCGCCGTCGAGGGCGGCGAGCCTGCGCTGGGCAGAGCCGCTCCGCTCGATGCGATCCTGCAGGGACTGCGTGTATCCGGGCACTCTCGTTGCGAGACGCTCGGGTGCGTTCAGCACGATTGCGACAGCGGTCGCTGCCACCACGACGCCCGCCACCTGCCGGAGCAACTGCGCGTGCGAACGGATCACTCGCACGCCGGAGGTCAGTCTCTGGCTCCCGACGGCGATCGCCAGGAGTGGTAGGGCGTGGCCGAGCGAGTAGGCGAGCGTCACGAGCACGACACGCCATGTGACCTCCCCGGTGGCCGCGAGGGCTGCGACGGCCGCAAGCACCGGTCCTGCGCACGGGACCATGACGAGACCCGCGCTGACACCGAGGACGAAGCCGTTCGACTCGCGTGCGACCGGCCTGCGAGTGAGGAAGAGCAGCGGTCGTTCGAACGCATGCGCGGCTCGCTGCGAGAGCAGGCTCGTCGCGAGAACGAAGAGCATGATGATTGCGAACGTTCGGAGGAGATCCTCCGGAAGGCCGAGGGCGCTGAGTAGCGCGGCACCCCCGAGTGTGAACGCGGTGAAGGAGACGACGAGCCCGGTCACGATGGCGTACGGACGCCAGCGACTCTCGCTCGCTGCGCTCCCGGCCAAGAGCAACGGCACGACCGGGAGGACGCACGGAGACAGCGCCGTGATCACGCCTGCGAGGAACGCGATCCCAAGCAGAACGAGCACGCGCAAAGGGTAGGTCGGATCCCCTTACGCAGTCGTGAAATCCCCTGTGCGGCGGTAGGCTGCGCGTCCGTGGACATGGAGCAACTTCTCACCCTCGATGACGCCGAGCGTCTCGCCGAGCAGGTCATTTCCCCGGAGGCGTGGAGCTACATCGTGGGTGGCGCGGGGGACGAGCGGACGCTGCGCTGGAACCGGGAGGCGTTCTCGCGGTTCCGCCTTCGGCCGAGGGTTCTCGTCGATGTCTCCAGTGTCACGACCGAGACGACTGTGCTCGGCACGACGGTCTCCATGCCCGTTCTCGTGGCGCCTATGGCGTTCCAGCAGATCGCACACGAGGAAGGCGAGGTCGCGATGTCGCGCGGTGCCGCTGCCGCCGGCACGCTCATGTGCCTGTCAACGGTCGCCACGGCGACACCTGCCGATGTCGCGGCCGCGTCCCCCGGCGCGCCGCGCTGGCTTCAGATCTACGTGTTTCAGGACCGCGCCGTGAGCGACGACGTGATCGCGCAAGCGCTCGACGAGGGGTTCTCCGCGCTCGTGCTGACCGCCGACCTCCCCGTGTACGGGATCAGGCATCGCGAGACACGAACGGGCTTCGAGTCGCCCGAGGACGACGTTCCCGCAATCGTCGCGGCGCGCGAGCGCGGAGGCGACAACCGCGACCACCACTCCCTCGGCCTGCTCGAATCGGGTCTCGAGTGGGACTACGTGACGGACCTCCGCGAGCGGTGGAAGGTCCCGGTGATCGTGAAGGGCCTCGTCACAGCAGAGGACGCGATCCTCGCGTGCGATCACGGCGCGTCGGGCGTCGTCGTCTCGAACCACGGTGGGCGCCAGCTCGACGGGGCGATCGCGTCGCTCGAGGCACTGCCCGAGGTCGTCGACGCGGTCGGCGACCGTGCCGAGGTCTACCTCGACGGTGGCGTGCGACGTGGCACCGACGTTGTCATGGCGCTCGCGCTCGGCGCCCGCGCGGTGCTCGTCGGGCGGCCCGCCATGTACGGCCTCGCCTTCGGCGGCTCGAAGGGGGTCGAGCAGGTGCTCGAGATCCTGCGCGAGGAAACGGAGAACGCTCTCGCACTGCTCGGCTGCCGGTCACCGGCGGAGGTGACGGCAGCGCACATCAAGCCGGCCTAGGCAATGGGCGTCTCCGAGCTCACCCGCAACGCCGTGCACGTGCTGCCCGAAGGGGCGCTGGAAGCCAAGCTCGCGCTCGGACGCCCGCTGCGTGTGAAGCTCGGAATCGACGTCACATCGCCCGACATCCACGTCGGACGGGGCATCCCGCTGCAGCGAATGCGCGCCTTTCAGGACGAGGGCCACGTCGGCGTCCTCATCGTCGGCGACTACACGACGCGGATCGGCGACCCGTCGGGCCGTTCCGCGGAACGTCCGATCCTCGACGAAGAGGAGATCGACCGCAACGCGGACACGTACGTGGAGCAGGCCCTCCAGATCCTGGTTCCGGAGCAGACCGAGGTGCGCCGCAACAGCGAGTGGCTCGCGAAGCTGAGCTTCGCCGACGTCATCCGGCTGACGAGGATCATGACCGTCGCGCAGATGCTCGAGCGGGACGACTTCGCCGGTCGCTACGCGAGCGGACAGCCGATCTCCGTCTCCGAGCTCCTCTACCCGCTCATGCAGGCGTACGACTCGGTCGCGGTCGAGGCCGACGTGGAGCTCGGCGGCACCGACCAGCTCTACAACCTCCTCGCCGGGCGCGAGGTGATGCAGGCCTACGGACTCGAACCTCAGCTCGTCCTGACGACACCGCTTCTCGTCTCCTGGGATGGCGAGAAGATGAGCTCGTCCGTGGGCAACAACATCCCGTTGACGGCCCCGCCCGAGGAGCAGTTCGGTCGCACGATGCGAATCTCGGACGACCTCCTCGAGGAGTGGTACCGGCTCGTGGTGCAGGAGCCCGTACCACCGGCCGATCCGCTCGAGGCGAAGCTCGCGTTGGCGCGCTGGATCGTCACCCGCTCGCATGGGGAGGACGCTGCCGCGGCGGCCGAGGAGCACTTCACGCGAGTCGTCCGGGAGGGACGAGAACCGGACGACGTGCCTCAGCACGCACTTCCGGACGGCGACCCGGTACACCTTCCTGCCCTGCTGGCGGACGCGTTCGGTCTGTCGACCAGCGATGCGCGGCGCCTCATCGCGCAGGGGGGTGTCAGGCTCGACGGAAAGGCCGTGTCGGAGCTCGATCTCCCTCGCTCCGACCTCGCCGGCGCCGTCCTGCAGGCAGGAAAGCGGCGCTTCGCGCGGCTCAGCGGCTGAGCCGCAGCCGCGAGAACGGCTTGGTTGACAGGAAAATCTCGTGTGCTAGTATCCCCAAGCCTTCCGCGAGGAGGGTGCAGAAAGCCTGTAACTCGACTAAGGAGAAGCCTTCGAGCGAGCGGATACGACCTCCGTTGTTCCGTCCCGAGGGCCTCTGGTGCGAGTCAGAGGTTTTTTGTTGCCGCAGAAGCGGCGTGGTCTTTGAAAACTCAACAGCGTGAAACGTCGAGACCGCTCGCGGGCGTCAGCCCGTGGGCGGAAATGAACCCGTCTTCTTGTTCCTTTGGAAGACGTATCGAGCTCGTGTAGAGCTCGACGGATCAGACTTGCTCTCTCAATGAGAGCGTCAAGTCTCTTCACGGAGAGTTTGATCCTGGCTCAGGACGAACGCTGGCGGCGCGCTTAACACATGCAAGTCGAGCGAGAACCAGGGCTTCGGCTCTGGGGACAGCGGCGAACGGGTGAGTAACACGTGGATAACCTGCCCTCGGCACCGGGATAGCCCGGGGAAACTCGGATTAATACCGGATGGCCCTTCCGGCTCTCGAGCCGGTCGGAAAAGGTAGCTTCGGCCTCCGGCCGAG
>DASTYQ010000013.1:0-7401 GCA_035764775.1 Gaiellaceae bacterium | reverse complement strand
GCGCAGCTTGGCGAGGATCTGCGGCCGCACCTCCTCGAGCCGGATCTCGGTTGCGTCCCACTTCGAGAGGACGACGACGGTCGCGCACTGCGCCCTTCGCGCGGCGTCAGCCACGGCGAGATCCTGCTCGACGACGCCCTCACTCGCGTCGATGAGGACGAGCGCGACGTCCGCTCGCTCCGCAGCCTCGAGCGCGCGGAGCTCGGAGAAGTACTCGATCCCCTGGCGCTGCTTCCGCTTGCGGCGCAGGCCCGCCGTGTCGACGAGGACGAACGTCGTGTCGTCACGCTGGAGCACCATGTCGATCGAGTCGCGCGTGGTGCCCGGCACCTCCGAGACGATGACTCGCTCGCGCCCGACGAGCGCGTTCAGGAGTGACGACTTGCCGACGTTCGGCCGCCCGAGGATCGCCACCTTGATCGCTTCCTCGTCGGCCGGCCGCTCGCCGCGGCCGGGCAGGCGGGCGACGATCTCGTCGAGAAGGTCTCCCGAGCCGTGCCCGTGCAGCGCCGAGATGGGGATCGGGTCGCCGAGGCCGAGGCGGTGGAACTCGAGCGCCTCGAGGTCGCGGCGCGGATCGTCGAGCTTGTTGGCGAGGACGAGCACCGGGCGCCGCGACGACCGCAGGATCTCCGCGAGCTCCTCGTCACCGGGGGTGACACCGGCCGGTGCGTCGACGACGAACAGGACGAGGTCGGCTTCCTCGACCGCCTCGCGAGCCTGCGCGGCGATCTGCGGTCCGAACGGCCCACGGTCCTCGCGGTCGACGCCGCCCGTGTCGATCAGCCGAAAAGTCGTGCCCGACCACTCGCAGAGAAGCTCCTTGCGGTCGCGCGTGACACCCGGCGTCTCGTGCACGACTGCCGTGCGGGTGGCCGTCAGCCGGTTGATCAGCGTCGACTTGCCGACGTTGGGGAAGCCGACGATCGCGACCGTGCCCGCGATCTCGACCGGCGGCTCGGTCGCTTCACTCACGACGGCGGGGTCGCGTCGCGAGGCCGCCCGAGCTCGTGCAGCTGCCCGAGCCACTCCCAGAGGCGCCTGATCTCACGCTCGATCTCGACCGACGCTTCCTTGTAGCCCTTCCCTCCGCGGGGGAGCCCGTCGAACGTCATCGGCGTCGACCACGCGACCGAGACCGGCTTGAAGTTCCCGAGGCGCCACTCGTAGGAGCCGTAGATGGCGGCGCAGCTCACGGGGACGTTCTCGTTGATCGCCACCATCGCCGCGCCCGGCTGCACGGTGCCCGGCACGCCCGAGCGCTGACGCGTGCCCTCGACGAAGAGCCCGAGCGCATGTCCCGAGCGGACGAGCTCGCGCATCGTGCGCACCGCGTCGCGGTCCGACTCGCCCCGTCGCACGGCGAACGCGCCGAACGAGCGCATGAGCTGGCCGAGACCGGGCACGCGATGCGCCTCGATCTTGGCCATCATGTACAGCGTCCTCGGGCAGGCGGCGCCGAGCGCCGGTGGGTCGATCCAGCTGAAGTGGTTCGCCGCGACGACGACGCCGGTGTCCCTCGGAACGCGGTCTGCGCCGTAGACGCGAAGGGGTGCAACCACCTTCACAGCCGTCCCGATCGTCAGGCGACCGACGGCCCAGATGGCGTCCGTGCGATTCATCGCCGCGCGGCCACGAGCTCGGCGATCCGATCGACGACGTCGTCGATCGTCAGCTCCGTCGTGTCGAGGAGGACGGCGTCGTCGGCGGGGCGCGTGTTCACCGCGTCGTGCTCGTCGCGCGCACGAAGGTCCGCGGCGAGCGCGTCGACCTCGGCGCCGGGCCGCTCAGCGCTGCGCCTGCGTGCACGCTCCTCCGGGTCGGCCAGGAGAAAGATCTTCACCTCGGCGTCGGGCACGACCACGCTCCCGATGTCGCGCCCCTCGATGACCGAGTCACCGCCGACCGCCAGGGCGCGCTGACGTTCGCGCATGACCTCGCGAACCTCGGGGTGGCGCGCGACCGTCGGAACGAGCCGGTCGATCTCGGCCCCGCGGATCGCGGCAGTGACGTCCTCCCCGTCCACCTCGACGCTCCCGTCTTCGCCGAACGAGACCGGATGCTCGAGGGCGAGCGCCGCCAGTGACGGACCCTCCGAGACATCGGTGCCGTCACGCCGTGCGACCCAGGCCAGCGCCCGGTACATGGCACCCGTGTCGAGGTAGCGGAACCCGAGCCGGCGGGCGAGCGTCGAGGCGACGGTGCTCTTCCCCGAGCCGGCCGGACCGTCGATCGCCACGATCATGTCGCGGGAGGGTAGTGAACGGCGCCCGGTGCGATCTGCTCCAGCACGTCGAAGAAGCCGGGAAAGCTGACCGCGGCGGCAGCCGCGCCGCCGAGCTCGACACCTTCGCGCGAGGCGAGCCCGACGACGGCACCGAGCATCGCGAGACGATGGTCGCCGCGTGAGTCGACGGCGCCCCCACGGAGTCGCGCCGGCACGCCCTTGATGCGGAACCCGTCGCGAGTCGCGCGGATGTGCGCACCGACCCGTCGGAGCTCCTCGACGACGGCCTCGATCCGGTTGGTCTCCTTCGCGCGCAGCTCCTCGGCTCCACGCACCACGGTCTCCCCGCGTGCGTGACAGGCGGCGACGGCGAGGATCGGCAGCTCGTCGATCAGCGACGGAACCTCCTCCGCCGAGACCGTCGCGCCGACGAGATCGGACGAACGCACCTCGACGTCGCCGGCCGGCTCACCGCCGATGGAGCGGCGGTTGTAGATCGCAAGGTGTGCGCCCATCCGCTCGAGCACGTCGAGCAGTCCGGCACGGCGAGGATTGAGTCCGACGCCGTGCACCGTCATGGACGATCCTGGAACGATCGCCGCCGCGACGAGGAACGGTGCTGCCGACGAGATGTCTCCAGGGACCTCGATCTCGCTCAGCTGCAGGCGCTCGGCGCGCCGGACGGTCACGCTCGTCGGACGGCGCGTGACGCGCGCACCCGCGTGCTCGAGCATGCGCTCCGTGTGATCGCGCGTCGCGATCGGCTCGACCACGGTCGTCTCCGCCTCGGCGAACAAGCCTGCGAGCAGAACGCACGACTTGACCTGCGCGCTCGCGACCGGGAGCTCGTAGGTGATCCCCTGCAGCGAGCGGCCATGGATACGCAGCGGGAGTCGGCCGTTCGCCGTCTCCACGCCAGCGCCCATTCGCGTCAGCGGCGTCGCGATGCGCTCCATCGGCCGAGAGCTCAGCGACTCGTCTCCCGTCAGCTCGAACTCCCGCCCCTCCTGGCCGGCGAGAATCCCAGCCAGCAGCCGGACGAGCGTCCCGGCATTCCCGCAGTCGATCGCTCCCTCGGGAGCCCGCAGACCGCGCAGGCCCACACCGTGGACCGTCAGCGTGTCGACGTCGTGCTCGTCGACCTCGACCCCGAGCGCGCGCATGGCGGCGATCGTGGTCTCGGTGTCGGCCGAGCGGCCGAAGCCGCTGATGCGCGTGGGTCCGTCGCAGATCGCGCCGATGAGGACGGCACGGTGCGAGATCGACTTGTCGCCCGGCACGGCGACGTGACCGTCGAGGACGGAGACGGGCTCGATCCGCATGGCGAGCACCATACGTCGGCGCCGCGCAGCGGGTCCAGGGACAATTCCGCGATGCGCATCTTCTCCGGAATCCAGCCGACGGGCGTGAAGCACCTCGGCAACTACGCCGGCGGCTTCCGCCAGTACGCCGTGACGCAGGAGCAGGGCGAGGCCTTCTTCTGCATCGTCGACCTGCACTCGGTCAGCGTCGAGTACGACCCGGAGGAGCTCCGCAACCGCACCCTCGACCTCTTCGCGATGCTGGTCGCGACCGGGCTCGATCCCGAACGTTCGACGATCTTCGCGCAGAGTCACGTCACTGCCCACGCGGAGGCGAACTGGCTGCTGTCGTCGGTGACGAGCTTCGGCGAGCTGCGCCGCATGACGCAGTTCAAGGAGAAGTCGGAGGCGCAGGACTTCGTGTCCGCCGGCCTCTTCACGTACCCGGTGCTCCAGGCGGGCGACATCCTGCTGTACCAGACCGACATCGTCCCGGTCGGGACCGACCAGCGCCAGCACATCGAGCTCACTCGGGACGTCGCCGAGCGCTTCAACTCGCGCTACGGAGAGACGTTCACCCTCCCGCGCGGGGTCTATCCAGAGGTCGGAGCGAAGATCACGGACCTGCAGGAGCCCGAGAAGAAGATGTCGACGACGGGGGGCACCGAGAACGGCACGGTCTACCTCCTCGATCCCGCGGACGCGATCCACCGCAAGTTCAAGATCGCGGTCACCGACTCGGGCCGTGAGATCCGCCACACGGAGGACAAGCCCGGTGTCTCGAATCTCATCGAGATCATGACCGTCGCGACCGGGGAGTCGATCCCCGAGGTCGAGGCGCGCTACGACGGCGAGGGGTACGGCACGTTCAAGAGCGACGTCGCGGAGGCGGTCGTGGCCCTGCTCGAGCCGGTCCAGTCGCGGTACAACGCGATTCGCGAGGACGACGCCGAGCTCCGGCGCCTGCTCGCGTTCGGCGCCGAGAAGGCGCGCGAGACGGCGCAGCCCACGCTCGAGGCGACGTACGAGCGGATGGGCTTCGTGCGGCTGAGCTAGAGAGCGGCTGCTCCGCAATCGCGTCGCGGCTAGAGCCCGACCAGTGTGCGCAGCGCGGCGACCTCGTCCGCCGTCAGCACGCGCCACTCACCCGCGCCGAGGCCGTCGAGGTCGAGTACCGCGTACCGGGAGCGATGGAGGCGCCGCACAGGATGGCCGACCGCCTCGCACATCCGCTTGACCTGGTGCTTGCGTCCCTCGTGCAGCGTCAGCTCGATCCGGCCCTTGCCGAGCCGGCGAGCGCCCGCCGGTGCCGTCGGCCCGTCCTCGAGCTCGACCCCGCTCCGCAGCCGCTCGAGCGCTTCGCGCGACGGCGAGCCCTCGACGTCGACCTCGTAGACCTTCGGCACGCCGTAGCGCGGGTGCGCGAGCCGATGCGCCAGGTCGCCGTCGTTCGTGAGGACGAGCGCACCCGTCGTGTCGGCGTCGAGACGTCCGACCGGAACGACACGCGGCTCGGACGGCACGAGATCGACGACGGTTCGGCGTCCGTGGGGATCGCGCGCCGTCGTCACGACTCCAGCGGGCTTGTGCAGGAGCACGTGCGCGAGCGGCTGCCGCGCGACGCGCTCGCCGTCCACTTCCACGACGTCGTGGCGGCCGACGACCGTGTTCAGCTCTCCCGGCGCGCCGTTCACACGGACCCGCCCCGAGCGGATGAGGTCGTCCGCGCGGCGACGCGAAGCCACGCCCGAACGAGCGAGATAGGCGTTCAGGCGCACCGCGGCATTGTGGCTAGGGTGTTGCGGCCGTGAGCCAGATCGAGACCTGGAAGGACAAGCTCGCCGACCTGGCGGTCTTCGGCGCGAGCGTCCAGCCGGGCCAGCTCGTCGCGGTGACGAGCTACATCGGCAAGGAGGACGTGACCCGCCGTATCGCACGCGCCGCGTACGAGCGCGGCGCGAAGTACGTCGACGTCGTCTACTTCGACCAGTGGGTGAAACGCGAGCGGATCCTCCACGCGGCCGAGGACACGCTCGACTACACGCCGCCGTGGATGCGCGAGCGGCTCTTCCACCTCTCCGACGAGCACGCCGCGCGCATCTCGCTGTCAGGCCCACACGCGCCGCGCGCGCTCGAAGGGCTCGACCCCGCGCGCGCCGGACGCGACCTCCTCCCGTATCTCCCGGAGACGGGCGAGGTCGTCAACCGGATGACGACGAGCTGGACGATCGTGCCCGTGCCGACGCCGGCCTGGGCCGAGCTCGTGTATCCCGAGCTCGACCGCAACGCCGCCTACGTGCGGCTCTGGGAGGACGTCGCGCACGTGTGCCGACTCGATGCGGACGACCCTGCCGAGGCGTGGCTCCGGCGCTCGTCCGAGCTCAAGGAGCACGCACGGCGGCTCACGGATCGGCGGTTCGACGCCCTGCGCCTGCACGGGGAGGGAACCGACCTCACGATCGGCCTGTTCCCCTCGGGCCACTGGGCCGCCGGCGACCTCGAAACGGTCGACGGCCGCCGGCACTCCCCCAATCTCCCGACCGAGGAAGTCTTCGGGACCCCCGATCCCGACCGTGTCGACGGGCATGTCTCGGCGACGATGCCGCTCGAGCTCTCGGGGACGATCATCGACGGGATCCGGATCGAGTTCGAGGGCGGTCGGGCGGTCAGGATCGACGCGAACGCGAACGCCGAGGCTCTTCGGGCAGTGGCGGATCGCGACGAGGGCGCGTCACGCCTCGGCGAGATCGCGCTCGTGGACGGCGAGGGCCGCATCGGGCCGCTCCGGCGCGTCTTCTACGACACGCTCATCGACGAGAACGCAGCGAGCCACATCGCTCTCGGAGGCGCATACGACCACCCGGTGGACGACCCCGAGGACAAGAAGCGCATCAACGTGAGCAAGGTGCACGTCGACTTCATGATCGGCAGTCCCGATCTGAACGTCGACGGTGTCACGCGAGACGGCGAGCACGTGCCCGTGCTCCGCGCCGGCGCCTGGCAGGTGTAGTAGGGGCCGGGCCAGGTTCTGTGCAAGATCGGGAAGCCGCGAATGCGGCTCCCCGATCGCACGAAGATCCCTAAAGCGGCCGCTTCGCGGCCGGTCGCGGCGACTCAACGAGACGTCTCTCGTCGTCTAGGAGGCCCGTGCTTCGGCGACCTCGAGCAGCCGCTCGCGCAGCTCCGCCGCGTCGGCGCCGAGATCGTCGAGCCGCGGGAGTGCCGCCAGGCTCTCGAGCCCGAAGACGCGCTCGAACAGCGGTGTCGTCCGGTAGCGGACGGCGCCACCGGTCTCGCGCCCGGCCTCCGCGATGAGCCCGCGCTCCACCAGGCTCGCGACGGCCGAGTCGGCTGCGACGCCCCGAATTCGGGCGACGTCGGGCCGCGAGCAGGGACCGAGGTACGCAACGATCGCGAGCGTCTCGAGCGCAGCCGGCGACAGCCCGCGCTCGACAGGCCGCTCGAAGAGACGCATGCAGGCATCCGCGGCCTCGCGGCTCGCCCGGAACGCGAACCCGCCCGCAACCTGCTCGAGAACGATGCCGCTCCGACCCTCCGAGTAGCGCTCGCCGAGGAGGCCGATCGCAGTCTCGATGCGCTCGGGTGCATCCTCCGTCGCCTCGCAGAGCTCGTCGATCGAGAGTGGAGCCGACGCCACGACGAGGAGCGCCTCGACCGTCCTCGCCAGGCGGTCGACGGGGTTGGCGGAGATCAGGCGGAGCGTGCTTTCCATTCGGAAATCCTTTCGCTGTCGGCTCTCGAAACCCTTATCGGCGCGAACGATTGCGCCTGGCTCAATTCGATCTCCCCCGCCTTGCGCAGCTCGAGCAGCGCGAGCAGCGCGACCGCCTGCTCGACGCGGGACAGGCCCAC
>DASTYQ010000012.1:0-11232 GCA_035764775.1 Gaiellaceae bacterium | reverse complement strand
TTCGTGCATCGGCGATCCTGCGCGCGTCACCGATCCCTGGCGGGAGTGAACGGCTCTTCCGGTCCGGGGCCATGCTCTCCTTGTAGGAGCGCGCCCGGACGGAGCGCGGGCTAGTAGTGGATCAGCGAGTGGACGTCGTAGGCCTGGAGGCGATCGCGGCCCTTCAGGAAGTCCAGTTCGATGACGAAGAGGATCCCCGCGACGATGCCGCCGAGGCCCTCGACGAGCTCGACCTTCGCGTGCGCCGTCCCACCCGTAGCGAGCACGTCGTCGAGGACGATGACGCGCACACCAGGGGCGACTGCGTCGCGATGCAGCTGCAGGCTGTCGGTGCCGTACTCGAGCGCATACGTCGCCTCGACCGTCTCGCGGGGGAGCTTTCCGGGCTTGCGGGCGGCGATGAAGCCGGCGCCGAGCTCGTACGCCAGCGCTGCGCCGAAGATGAACCCTCGCGCCTCGGCACCCAGGATGAGTGCGGGCTCGCGCGGTCGTGCCCACTCGGCGAGCTGCCGGATCGTCTCCGCGAAGTACTCGGGATCGGCGATCAGCGGCATGAGGTCCTTGAAGACGATGCCCTCGGTCGGGAAGTCCGGGACGTCGCGAATCCGGTCGCGCAGATCGAGCGTGGTCACCCTGTGCGCTCCACCGTCGACCGCAGGTCGCGCACGAGCAGGAAGTGGGTGAGCTCCTGCGCTACGCGCGAGAGTGCCTCCAGATCCTCGAGCGCGTTCTTGCGGCGCTCTGTGTTCCTCGATCGCAGGCCCGGAGCCACGAGCTGCTCGATGAGCGCGGCCTGGCGGCCCGCACCAGTCAGGAACGTCCGGAGATGGCGGGCGTCGATCCCGAAGCGGGCGAGCCGCGCGCACGCGGCCGCGATGTCCGCGTCGGTCTCCCCGTAGAGGCGCTCCCCTCCTTCGGTGCGCGAGACGAGCAGGCCGAACTCGTCGAGCTGACGGACGAAGTCGGGCGACACGGACGCGCGCTCGCAGAGCTCGGACTCGTCGATCTCGTCCTCGTGACCGAGGACGCCGACGCTGCGTCGACGTGAACGATCGCCAACCGCACCCGGCCCGTCGAGCTCCTCTCGGATCACGCGAAGCGGAAGGAACTCGTCGCGCTGCAGGCGCAGGATCGTCGTGAGCCGCTCGATGTCGTCGGGCGCGAAGAGCCGATAGCCGCCGCGCGTGCGCCGCGGCGAGATGAGCCCTTGATCCTCGAGGTAGCGGATCTTCGAGACGGAGATGTCCGGAAAGTGCTCGCGGAGCTCCTCGCAGACCGAGCCGATCGTGCGGAGCCGGGGCTCCGCCCCTCCCCCACGTCCGCGTCGTGTCGCGACAGTGCTCATCGTTGGAGAAAGGTCAGGCGGTACTTGCCGATCTGTACCTCGTCGTCGTCCTCGAGGACCGCCGACTCGATGCGCCGCCGGTTGACATACGTGCCGTTGAGACTTCCGAGGTCGCGAATCGTGAATGTCTCCCCCTCGCGGACGAGCTCGGCGTGACGGCGCGAGACGGTGACGTCATCGAGGAAGACCTCGCACTCGGGCGAGCGCCCGATCAGCGTCCGCCCCTCGTCGGGCTGGAACGACTGTCCCGCGAGACCACCTCCCGAGCGCACGACGAGCGCAGGCCCGTTGATGCCCAGCGACTCGAGCAGGTCGACCTCCTCGCCGTCCTCGCCCATGTCGAAGCTCAACGTCGTCTCCGTTCCGGTCTCGGTCGTGAGCAGAGCGCCGCAACGCGAGCAGTAGTTCGAGGCCTCCGGGTTCTGGAAGCCGCACTCGGGACAGTAGACGTGACTCACTCGTCTTCCGTCGGAGCGGCCTTCGCCGTGAGGATCTCGCTCAGGCGCCCGACGTCGGCGAGCTGCGCCTCGCCGGCGCTCACCTGCTCGCGCAGGCGCGCGACCAGTTCCGCGCGCAGGATGTCGATCCGTCCGTGCAGCACGCGACGCCGGAAGGAGATCTCGTCCTCCTCCTTCTCGAGGTCGCGGATCATCACGCGAAGATCGTCGTCGGTCAGGGTCGTGAGATCGGGCAGTGGTTCCACCGGCGGCCTTTCCTCGAAGGTGAACTGAGTAAAGCAGTAGTCCCGGAGAGGGGTCAACCTCAGGTTGAGACTTCAGTCCTTAAGGTTCGGGCTCGACTCGAGAGTCCCTTCCCACCCGCACCGCACGCCAGGCGCGCCGCGCGTACTGGAGTCCGGCTCCGAGCGACAGCGCGACGCCGATCCACAGGATCACGATCGGCCACTCGGTTCCCTCGGGCGTGACGAGCACGAGGCCGAGGGCGGCGTACAGCACCCACGTCGCGAGCTTCCCGAGAGGCGTCACCTCGAGCTCGAAGCCGCCCGGCGAGAGGATCCGGTAACCGAGGACGAGGAACACGTCGCGTCCGAGGATGACCAGTGCGGCGAGGACGGGGATGCGGCCGGTCGCGAGCATGAGAATCGCGGCCGTCCCGATCATCAGACGGTCGGCGAGCGGGTCTGCGATCTTGCCGAAACCCGACTCGACATGCCAGCGTCGCGCGAGGTAGCCGTCGAGCTGGTCGGTGAACGCTGCGGCGGCGAAGAAGATCCCCGCTCCCCAGGCTGCGCCGTCACCGGCAGCGAGGTACAGCCAGACGAACACCGGGATCGCGGCGAAGCGCGCGACCGTCAGCGCGTTGGGGATCGAGCGGCGAAGCTCCGCCCAGGACACGCGTCAACACTACGTCGATCCTGGCGCAGTCCCTGCTAGCGTCGCCCGCGTGGCGGGCACGCTGCGACTCCCCGGCTTCGTGAACGCCCACAGCCACACGTTCCAGCGGGCGATGCGTGGCAGCGCCGCCGGAGGCGACTTCTGGGCATGGCGCGAGAACATGCTGCGCGAGGCCGAGCGGCAGACGCCCGAGCTCGTGCGGGTGGAGTACGAGCGGAGCTACCGCGAGATGCTCGCGTCCGGATACACGGCCGTCGGCGAGTTCCATTACCTCGGCGTGGCGGAGGCGCGCGCGGCCGCGGAGGCCGCAGCGGCGGCAGACATCGAGCTCGTGCTGCTGCACGTGGCGTACGCACGCGGCGGACTCCCCCGCTCCCGGCAGGAGTCGGTCGCGGAGTTCGTCGATCAGGTCGAGGCCCTGCGCGCCGCCGGAATCAGAGTCGGAGTCGCACCCCACTCCGTCCGGGCCTGCCCGGCGGAGTGGCTCGAAGAGATCGGCCGCTATGCGGTGGCCGAGGCCCTTCCGCTGCACGTCCATGCCGACGAGCAGCCGAGAGAGATCGAGGAGTGTGTCGCCGAGCACGGCTGCCGGCCGATCGAGCTCCTCGCACGGACGGGCTGCCTCACCGAGCGCACGACGGTCGTCCACGCGACGCACGCCGACGGCGCGGAGCTCGATCTGCTCGCGTCGGCGGGCGCGACCATCTGTGCGTGCCCGACGACCGAGGCCGACCTCGGTGACGGCTTCCTCCCGGCCGAGCGCGTTCGCCGGCGCGGCATCCCGATCTGCATCGGCTCGGATTCGAACGTGCGCATCGACCCGTTCGAGGAGCTGCGCGAGCTGGAGGGGATCGCGCGCCGACAGACGGGCCGTCGCGGTGTGTTCGCCACCGACGAGCTGTACGCGTTCGGCGGGGACGTCGGCGCGCGGGCGCTCGGCCTGGACTCGTGGCCCGAGATCGACGTCGACACCGGCCATCCGTCGCTCCGCGCCGTCGCCGAGGAGCACTTCGCGGCGGCCCTGCTCGCGGGCTGCAGCGCCGATATCGTCAGAGCGCGGGAATGACCGGTACCGCAGGGCGCGTTTGAGGTCGCGTGGACGTCACGGAAGACACCTTCGAGAACGACGTGGTCGCGCGCTCGCACGAGCGGCCGGTGGTCGTCGACTTCTGGGCGGCCTGGTGTGGTCCATGCCGAGCGCTCACCCCAGTCCTCGAGGCCCAGATCGCGGAGCGGGAGGGCGCCGTCGAGCTCGCCAAGGTCGATGTCGACGCGAATCCGGGTCTCTCGGCGATGTTCCGCGTCCAGGGAATTCCCGCCGTCAAGGCATTCAAGGACGGCCGCGTGGTCTCCGAGTTCGTCGGAGTCCGATCGCCCACCGCCGTCGCCTCGTTCCTCGACGAGCTGCTCGCTCCTCCGCAGACGGAGGGCGTCCTCGAATCGCTCCGCGAGAGCGGCGAGCTGCCGGAGGTGGTGGCGGCACTCGAAGCGGACGACCCGGAACGCGCGCTCGATCTGCTCCTCGCGCAGATTCCCGGTGCCACTCCCGAGCGACGGGACTGGCTTCGCGAGCTCGCGCTCGCGATCTTTCACGACCTTGGTCACGAGGACCCCGTGACCGTCGCCTACCGTCGCCGGCTCGCCACGGCGCTCTACTGACCCGGGAGCGCCTCCAGGCGCGCCGCCCAGCGTCCCGTGGCGGCAAGGTATGCGCGCTGTGCGGCGACGCCGCTCTTCCCCCACGCTCCTTCGTAGCTCGGCTTGCCGGCCGCGACTCGCGCAGGCTCGATCTGCGTCCCTTCCTGCCACTCGTTGTAGCTCGTCACCGTGACGAGGTCGGGCTTCGCCTTCAACACCGTCTTCCACATGCGGTCGTATGTCACCCCGTCGTTGCGCGGTCGCACGGACTCGTGACGCGTGGCCAGTCGCGCGTCGTACCCGGGTCCGACCGAAGGAGCGCAGAGCAGCCCGACGGCGCGCGCCTGCGTGCACAGCCGCCGGAAGAGCGCGCCGTTCCACGTGATGACGTCGTAGGTGTACAGCCCGTCGAAGCCCGATGCCTTTGCCCTGCCGACGAGCGGCGTGTGCCCGAAGATGCGCACGTCGTCGAGTGAAGCGAGCGCCTCCGCCCACTCCGATGCCGGGTCGCGATCCGCGTCGTAGACGTAGAAGTCGGTGATGCCGTGCTCCTCGTGCAACCGGGCGATGTCCTCGGCCGCACGAGCCGGTGTTCGTCCCCGGTACGGCTCGACGTGGATGGCGAGGTCGAGGCCCTGCTTCGCGGCCGCCTGCTCAACCGTGGGCAGGCGATCGTTCTCGGGCGAGTCGAAGCCCCACCAGGAGACGACGAGGATCCCGACGCCCGCTTCGGCGATCTCGCGCATCTGCGCTCCCATGATCTTGGCGTTCGACGACGAGTACAGCCCGCGGCTCGGGTAGTACGGCGTCGACAGCACGGGCGTCCCGTCGTGATCGACGTACCAGTGCGCCCATTGCCCGTCCTTCGACGGATTCGAGTACCAGGGGTAGTAGAAGATCGCGACGCGCTCCAGCCCGCTGCTTCCGGCACCCGCTCCCGAGGCGGGCACGGCGACACAGGCTGCGGCGATCGCCGCAGCAACGAGCGCCGGTAGTCGCATTCCGCGCAAGGGCCGCGCGGGACAATACAGCGCCCGGAAGACTGACGCCCGTTACGATCGAGGTCGATGGCCGCGTATCGCTACCTCATCGTCGGAGGCGGCATGACGGGTGACGCAGCCTGTCGCGGAATCAGGGATCACGATGCGGACGGCTCCATCTGCCTCTTCGGCTCGGAGCCCCACGACCCGTACGCGCGTCCGCCCCTTTCCAAAGCGCTGTGGACCGGCAAGGACGAGAACAGCGTATTCCGCGGCACGGCCGAGCTCGGCGTGGACGTGCACAACGGACGGCGGATCACAGAGCTCGATCTCGACGGGCACACGGCGACCGACGACACCGGCGCGACGCACTCCTACGAGGCTGTGCTCCTCGCGACGGGTGGTACCCCGCGACGCCTTCCGTCCAACGGTGACGACGTCATCTACTACCGCACGCTCGACGACTACCGGCGACTTCGCGGGATCGCCGGCGACGGCGTGCGCGTCACAGTGATCGGCGGCGGCTTCATCGGCTCCGAGGTCGCTGCAGCCCTGGCCTCGAACGGCTGCAGCGTGACCATCGTCTTCCCGGACGCCGGCATCGGGGCGCGACTCTTTCCCGCGGAGCTCGCGTCGTTCGTCAACGAGTACTACCGCGAGAAGGGCGTCACGGTGCTCGCGGAGCAGCGCGTCGACGCGGCCCAGGCGGGGACGGTGACCACGGAGGACGGCACGACGATCGAGGCGGACGCGGTGGTCGCGGGACTCGGGATCGTTCCGGTCACGGACCTCGCAGAGGCCGCAGGGCTCGAGGTCGACGACGGCATCCTGGTGGACGAGTACGGTCGGGCGGGCGGCCGCTCGGACGTCTTTGCGGCGGGGGACGTCGCCCGCTTCCCCGTCGCTGCGCTCGGCGGCACTCGTCGCGTCGAGCACGAGGACCACGCGAACACCCACGGGCGGGTCGTCGGCGCCAACATGGCCGGAGCCGAGCAGCCCTACGACCACCTGCCGTTCTTCTACTCCGACCTGTTCGATCTCGGATACGAGGCGGTCGGCGACGTCGACTCGCGCCTCGCGACCGTGGCAGTCTGGCCAGAGCCGAACCGGAAGGGTGTCGTCGCCTACGTCGACGGCGACGGCAAGGCGCGTGGGTTCCTGCTCTGGGACGTCTGGGGCAAGGTCGACTCCGCACGAGAGCTGATCCGGGCGGGCGCTGTCGTCGGCTCTGCGGATCTCGAACCCTTCCTCGACTGACGCGCGCCGAGCCAGGCGACGACGGTGAGCGCGAGGACGTCGAAGACGACGTATCCGCTCGCGACACCGCTCGGCGGATTGCCCTGAGACAGCCCGAGTCCCGGCACCGTCGACTCCCAGGTCCACGTTCCGAGCGCCGTGCCGTAGAGCTCCAGGGCCATCACGACCATGAATACGCCTGCGTACACGGGTCGCCGGGTCAGCACGAGCACGCCGACGAGAAATGCGCAACCCAGGGTTCCCGAGGCGTCCGGTGCGGGTAGCACCGTGACGCCGGCGATCCCCCAGATCGTGGCGGCAGAGCCGGCCGCGACGAGGAGTGCACGAGAGCGTCCAGCGAGGAGCGCAGCGAGCGACAGCCCACCGAGATATACCAGGCCGTGACCTGGCGGCACGAACGACGGCAGATTGCCCAGCCGGTACTGATAGAGGCCCCAGATCAGCGATCCCACGACCTCTCCGAGCGTTGCGATGCCGACGACGGCGATGGTCTGCAGTCGCACGGTCTTCGACTGCAGTGCGAGCAGCACGGCGAGCACGACCGCCGTCGCCATCCCGAGCACGAGCTGCCCCGCGTGGCCGACGTGCTGATCGGCGAAGAGCACCGCCGCGATCGACGTGGTGACGACGAGGAGAGTCGCGGACGGGAGGCGCACCGGCGTATCTTCGTCGATGCGGCGGCCGCGGTACGAACGAGGGATCAACTCGCGGCATCCCGGCACCGATACGTCACGCATGATCTGGCCAGTTGCGGCACTGGCAGTCTTCCTGCTCGGCTTCGTGGTCGTCTACGGCTCGCGTCTACAGGCGCGTCTCGAGGCCGGCGTCACGGGTGCAGCGCGCGAGGACTCCGCCGTCGATCTCGACATCGTCTAGCGGCCCGTCCGTCGGCGGGTGACCCCGTCGCTGGGAGCGTCTCGTAAAGGGTTCGCGCGGCCGGATCTGCGCCAGCGGATCCGGCCATGTGCGAGGAGCGGCCGAGCCGGCCACCCATCGTCCTCCCCAGGGGAGGGGGAATGGAGGACGCCAAACGCCGGCCCGGCCGATCGTCACTTCGTCCTCCTGGGCGAGAACCCTCCGCCGGGCCGGCACGCGTCGAATCCACCTGTTGGGGGTCATGTCCCCCGGCGTCGCACGACGATGCCCCCAAAGAGGGAGAACCGCCTTGCCGCCAACGCCGCCCCACCGCATGTCACGCGAGATCAGTCCCGAGCTCGTGCTCGTCGATCGGGAGCTCCTCCCGAGCGAGCAGCGCGCGTCCTTGCCACCGGCCCAAGACGATGCTCGCGAGGCGATGCTGCGCATCTGCGAGCTGTCGGACGTGAACCCGCCCCGCCGAGGACGGCTCGTCGCGTACGCGGGCCCCGTCACACTCTGGGCCGAGGCCGTCGTTCTCGTCACCGCGCACGTTCCGCTCGGCGTCTTCTAGCTCGGCCCGGCCGCAACTGAGACCGAAGCGGGGAACAGGCTGCTGCCGCCAAGCCGCGTGTCTGCTCTCCCGCTCCGGTCTCTTCCTTCCCCCAGGTGAGTAGATGCGGATGCTGCGCAGAACTTGCGCGGTTCGATTCGCCCGTCCCCGGGAACCACTCACGAGGAACGTGGAAAGGAGCTCGTGATGCCCACGCCTCCGATCGTCTCCTCGGACGAATGGGAAGCCGCTCGGCAGCGACTGCTCGTCAAGGAGAAGGAGCTGACCAAGGCCCGCGACGCGATGGCCGCAGAGCGGCGGCGGATGCCCTGGATGGCCGTGGAAATGGAATACGAGTTCGACGGGCCCGACGGTGCCGTGACGCTCCTCGACCTCTTCGCGGGTCGCCGTCAACTCGTCCTCTATCGCGCCTTCTTCGAGCCCGGAGTGAACGGCTGGCCCGAGCATGCGTGCATCGGTTGCTCGATGGTCGCCGACCAGGTCGCCCACGTCGCCCATCTGAACGCTCGCGACACGACGCTCGCCTTCGCGTCTCGCGCCGCTCAGGAGGACATCGCGCGCGTGAAAGCTCGGATGGGATGGGAAATGCCCTGGTACACGATCACGGACGACTTCGACGCGGACTTCGGCGTCGACGAGTGGCACGGAACCAATGCGTTCATCACGGACGGCACCCGCGTGTTCCGTACCTACTTCATCAACGCCCGGGGCGACGAGGCTCTCGGGAGCACTTGGAGCTACCTCGACATGACGGCGCTGGGACGACAGGAGCAGTGGGAGGACTCGCCCGAGGGCTACCCCCAAACACCGCCCTACGAGTGGTGGATCTGGCACGACGAGCCCGGCACGACCGACCCCGATCGGCCCGGCCTGGTCGCACTCCGCGCCGAGCGCTAGGCGGACTTCACGGCCCGCTCAACTCGGCGAGCTCGGTCTCGAGCTCCTCGAGGCGTGCGGCCAGAGTGTCGCGTGCGCGGGTCGCGTCGCTCAGGCTCTGCTCGACGTCCGAGAGGTCTCGACGCACGCCACGGATGTCCGCCTGGAGCTGCTTCTCTCGTGCCCTCGCCTTCCGGCGCGCGTCACGCTCCGAGTCCTTCCCCGGCTTCGCCTTGCGCCGTGGGACCGGCACGCCACCGAACGCGTCGAACCCCGGCGACTCCGCCTCCTCGGCGAGGACCCCACGAACGAGCAGGTCGCGCGTCGCCGCGCTCGAAAGCGCACCTCGGATGTGGGCCACCGTACGTCGGCGCATCGCCTCCGAGGCCCTTCCCTTCGAGAGATTGGCAAGCGCCACGTCTGCGAGCCGGGCCGAAGCCGTCCCCATCGCGGTCACGAGCTCCTGGTAGCGATCGGGCTTTCCCGAAACCTGTGCGCGCGCGAGGCGCTCGGCGGCGGCGGCTGCATCCTTCGCAGCCTGAGGTCTGTCCCTCGCCGCGCGATTCACCGCGAGCACGACGGGAGACGGCTTCTTGGTTCCGGCGATGATCTTGGCTTCCTCTCTCCGGCCCTCGGCACGAAGCTTCTGTGCGAGCCTCTTGCGTTCCTCGACGAAGGCGTCGGGTGGCACGGCGAGAAGCCGCTCGGTCTCCGGCAAGGCGTCGACCACGCGACAAAGGATTGCACGGTCGACGCGACCTACATGGCGCAGCGAGGTTCGGAGTTCAGCCTGCCTGATATCCGTCCGGCACGCAGAACCGCTCGACGCACCTTCGCTGCGCCGGACTACGGGCAGGCTAGGCGTCGCGGGCCGGGACGTCTAGACATCGCCGCGGTAGGGGGAACAACCGTCGGCGACCGCACCTGGCCCGCATTTCCAGGGTACGCCCTGAGTCCCCTGCCGTCGGTCTAGATGTGCCGTGCGACGACCGTCATGGCGACGACCCAGAACTCCACGGCCATGACGATTATCAAGAGCAGGCCCCAGTTGTACGGTCGCCGCTCACTCGCGCGAAGTCGGTCCATTTGACGGCCGATGTTTACACCATCGGCAGACGACATGTCGCATTACTTCGTCACCCAGGCAAACCAGCCGGCAAGAAGCACGCACACGCCGACGAGCGCGACCAGAACCCAAACCATCATCCTCTTCCCCTTCGGTCTCCCCTCACACCTGACACTCGGAGCATACGAGAGCGCTCGGTCGGCGGATTTCGGGGCCTTGACCTCCGAGCACGTACCGCCAGAAGCCTGTGCGAGAGGGGCCGCTCGGGGCCTCTCTCGCGATGAGCGGGCAAGTTCACGATCGAGAGGCGAGCTGAAGTGCAGGCGGACCGAACGAGCGCTCACTTGCGTTTCTGTCGCTGCCAGTACCACCACATGAACCAAGCGAGCAAGGCGCAGGCGAGCCACGGGGCCAAGAACATCACAGTTCTTTGAACCTCGGGCTCATGGAGGTACGAGCAAGCTTAGGGCGCGCGAGTCTCACTCCCTGCGCCCTACTGCTCGTCGCGGGCCGGACGCTGAACGTCGCGGGCGGTAGGGGGAACAACCGTCGGCGACCGCAGCCCGGCCCGCGTGGTCAGGATACGCCTCCCACCTCCGGCGGTCCGGCCTTGCCGTCAGGTGGAGGACCGCATCGGTGATGGTCACAGGATCAGCTAGCGGGTCTATGGATGGGCCGGTTGCGAACGGATGGCTCGGGCGTCACCGCCTCGTGCTCGCCAAGCGCATCGCTGCGCTCGATCACTCCGCTACTCACGCGTTCCGCCTCGTCGCTGGCTCACCTTTTCCCAACCGGCGCTGAGGACAAACGCCGGAAACGCAGGTCAAGAGGGAGACGGCCGTCAGTCCTCGTCACCACACAGGGTCGCCTCGAGAAGCTGCGTCTCCCCCTCAACCCTGCAGGCTCGGTACCCGGTCGAGGCGCGAACGAATCACGGTCCAGCCGGCCGCCAGAACAACGTATAGCGGCTAGTCAAACGAGCGGGCCGGGAGACTGGCAGTGAGCCTCGCTGCGTCATGCAGACTCGGCGTTCCATCCGTCGGATATCGGACGAGCCACCGTCTGGCCGCGGGCTCGAACTTCGGCGAGCCGCGTTCCGCGAACAGGTGAACCAGCAGGAGGGCGTCAGCGAGTGATGGATTCGGGAGCTCGCGGGCCGCGTCCTCGGCCAGCCAGAGTGCGGCGCTCGATAGCTCTGCGCAAGCGGAGGCGAGCGTGGGGCTGGCAGTCACGAACATATGTTCTCATGCCTCGTTCGAGGGAACTTTGGTACGTGCGCACGCGTC
>DASTYQ010000011.1:0-6238 GCA_035764775.1 Gaiellaceae bacterium | reverse complement strand
TCGAGGGGCTCAGCCAGGAGCGTCTCGACGCCGGCGAGGACTACGTCTCGGTCATGCACACGAACCTCGTCGCCTTGCGCCAGGCGCTCGGATGCCGCTAGCGGCGGAGCTCTCTGGCGTCTCGTTCGGCTACCGGCCGGGACAGCGCGTGCTCGAGGACGTCGACTTGCGCCTCGGAGAGGGTGAGTTCGTCGCGGTCGCGGGGCCGAACGGCGGCGGCAAGACCACGCTCGTCCGCATCCTGCTCGGCCTCGAGCGCCCGGCGGCGGGTACGGCGTTCCTCTTCGGCGAGCCGGCACAGCGCTACTCCGGCCGTCGGGCGCTCGGATATCTCGCGCAGCGCTCGTCGGCCGGCGGCGATGCACCCACGACGGTCCGCGAGGTGGTGGCTGCGGGACGCGTAACGGGTAGGCGCGTCGTCGGGCGGTCGAGCCGGCAGGACGCCGCGCTCGTCGCCGAGTCGATCGAGCGCGTCGGTCTGGTCGCGGTCTCGGATGCACCACTCCGCACGCTGTCGGGCGGGATGCAGCAGCGCGCGTTCATCGCCAAGGCGCTCGCGGCAGAACCTTCGCTCCTCGTGCTCGACGAGCCGACGACCGGCGTCGATGCCGAGTCGCAGGAGTCGTTCGCGAAGCTCCTCGCGGACCTCCACGGCGAGCTCGGCGTCACGATCGTGTACGTCTCGCACGAGTTCGGCGCCGTCGAGGACCATGTGGAGCGCATCGTCCTCGTCCGTCGGACGATCGTCTTCGACGGCTCGCCGCACGACCTTCCCGGCATGTGGCACGACCCGGCGCACGTCCATGCTCGAGAGTGAGTTCATGCGGCTCGCCCTCGCGGCGGGTGCCATCGTCGGCGTCCTCGCACCTGCCGTGGGGTTCTTCCTGGTCCAGCGCCGGCAGTCGCTCGTCGGCGACGGAATCGGGCACGTCGCGTTCGCCGGCGTTGCAGCTGGGATCCTGCTCGACGTCTCACCGGTCCTGACTGCTCTCGTGGCAGCCGTGCTCGGAGGCGTCGCGATCGAGCTGCTTCGCTCGCGCGGCGGGACCGCGGGCGATCAGGCGCTCGCCATCGTCTTCTACACGGGGATCGCGCTCGGCGTCGTTCTGGTCGCCCAGGCCGGAGCGCTGAACGTCGACCTCTTCCAGTACCTCTTCGGGTCGATTCTCACCATCACGCGCGGCGACCTGGCGCTGATCGCCGCGCTCGGTGCGGCTGGTCTCGCGATGATCGCCGTCCTCTATCGAGCGTTCGCGGCGGTGATCATCGACGAGGAAGGCGCTCGTGTCGCGCGCGTACCTATCGGATCGCTGAACGTCGCGCTGGCGGCGCTCGCGGCGGTGACGATCGCGCTCTCGATGCGCGTGGTCGGGATCTTGCTCGTGGCCGCGCTCATGGTGCTACCGGTGAGCGCCGCTTCTCGCATCGCGTGGAGCATGCGCTCGACGCTCGTGCTCTCGACGATGATCGGCCTCGCATCGGCGCTGTGCGGGCTCACCATCTCGTACTACGCCGATCTCCCTCCAGGTGGGACGATCGTCCTCGTCGCGGCGGGCGCGTACCTCGGTGCGCTCGGGCTCGGTCTCGCCCGCGGGCGCTAGGCGGCGGCGAGGGCCGCGCCGACGCCCGCCTCGTGACAGCCGCGGCAGCGCGCCTCGTACTGCTCCGCTGCGCCGACGACAACGGTCTCGCCCGAGTACGGCGCGGGTCGCCCGTCGACGAGCCGTTGGGTGGTCGTCGCCGGGCCGCCGCAGCGGTGGCAGACGGCCTGCAGCTTGTCGACGAACTCCGCGTGCGTGAGGAGTTCCGGCATCGGGCCGAACGGGAGCCGGCGGAAATCCTGGTCGAGCCCGGCCACGATGACGCGCACGCCGCGATCCGCAAGTGCGAGCGCGGCCCTGACGACGCCTGCTCCGAGGAACTGCGCCTCGTCGATGCCGACGACGTCGTACCCCTCGGCACGCTTCTCGATCTCAGGCACCGATACGACGGGCACCGCGCGCATCCGCGCCCCCGCGTGGCTCACGACATCGGTCGCGTCGTAGCGATCGTCGATCTGCGGCTTGAAGATCACGACGCGCTGACCCGCGATTTCGGCCCGGCGCAACCGGCGGATCATCTCCTCGCTCTTGCCGCTGAACATCGGGCCGCAGATGACCTCGAGCCATCCGCCTCGCCGAGGTGGAATCCGGATCACGGCGGCGATCCTAATGAGGTGATCGGAGGACACTCCGAAGGCGGAAGGACGCGCAGAAGCCCTGCTACACTCTCGCCCGCGCGGCGGCGTAGCTCAGTTGGTTAGAGCAGCGGAATCATAATCCGCGTGTCGCAGGTTCGAGTCCTGCCGCCGCTACTCGAACACCACCCTTTTTCGTCCCACCCAACGAAGAGAACAGATGGCAACCGGAGTACGAGTCGCGATCACGCTCGCATGCACGGAGTGCAAGCGGCGCAACTACCAGACGCAGAAGTCGAAGCGGAACTCTCCGGACCGGGTCGAGTTCAAGAAGTACTGCCGCTGGTGCGGCTCGCACACGGTGCATCGGGAGACGAGGTAGGTGGCACGCGAGACCCGCAGGCAGCGGCGCGCCGCACGCGCAGCCGCAGGTGAGGCCGCCCCGAGCTCGCGCCGTTCCCGCGCGCAGCAGGTCCGGCCGTCGCAGCAGCCCGTCAAGCAGCAGACCGGGCGCAAGACGGAGAAGCAGCGCGGCCAGTTCGTCCGCGAGTCGTACGCCGAGCTGCGCAAGGTCGACTGGCCGACGCGCAACCAGACGGTGCAGGGCGTCGTCGTCGTGATCATCGCCTGCGTCATCGTCGGGGCGTACCTCTGGGGCCTCGACCAGGTCATCCGTCCCGTCGTCGACCGCGTTCTGCTCTGATGACGCCAATCACGTCCATCGCGGCCGCGAAGCGGACGCCTTCAGGGGTGTTCCGCGATCGGGATCGGCACTCGCCGATTCCGATCGCTTGGAGGTAATGCAGTGTTTCTCTGGTATGTGGTCAACACCTACTCCGGGCACGAGAACAAGGTCAAGGCGAACCTCGAGCACCGGATCGTGTCGATGAACCAGCAGCCCGCGTTCCGGCGTGTCGTGGTGCCCACCGAGCAGGTCATCGAGACGAAGGACGGGCAGAAGGTGCAGACCGAGAAGCGCGTCCTCCCCGGCTACGTGCTCGTGAACATGAACATGTCCGATGAAGCCTGGACCGTCGTGAAGGGCACGCCCGGCGTAACCGGGTTCGTCGGCGCCGGCACGAAGCCGGTTCCGCTCTCGCAGCCCGAGGTCGACCGCATCCTCCACGCGGGAGCCCCCGCCGCTGGCGGTGGCCCGGCGCCGAAGTCGCAGGTCGAGTTCTCGCTCGGCGAGTCGGTGAAGGTGACGTCCGGTCCGCTGTCGGACTTCGACGGCGAGATCGTCGACGTCAACGCCGACCAGCAGAAGCTGAAGGTGCTCGTGGACATCTTCGAGCGCCAGGTTCCGGTCGAGCTCAGCTTCGACCAGGTGAAGAAGATCGACTAGTAGGGGCGGGACCCGTTCCGCCCGTGAGGAAGGCACATGGCAAAGAAGGTATTGACGACCATCAAGCTGCAGATCCCTGGTGGCCAGGCCAACCCGGCGCCGCCCGTCGGGCCGGCGCTCGGTCAGCACGGCGTGAACATCATGGAGTTCTGCAAGGCCTACAACGCGCAGACCGCGCACGAGAACGGGCGCATCATTCCCGTGGAGATCACGGTCTTCGAGGATCGCTCGTTCACGTTCATCACGAAGACGCCGCCGGCTGCCGTCCTCATCAAGGAGGCGCTGGGGCTCGAGTCGGGATCGGGTGAGCCGAACCGCAACAAGGTCGGTCGTCTGAGCGAGGCGCAGCTGCGGTCCATCGCCGAGGCGAAGATGCCGGATCTGAACGCGCGTGACGTCGAGGAGGCGATGAAGGTCATCGCCGGCACAGCGCGCAGCATGGGAGTGGAGACGTGAGTACCCACGGGAGGCGGTATCGCGCAGCGCGCGAGGCGATCGACCGCGAGGAGGCGTACTCGCCGCTCGCTGCGCTCCGGCTGCTCAAGGAGTCGCCGGGGGCGAAGTTCGACGAGACCGTCGAGGTGCACTTCCGCCTGGGTCTCAACGTGCGCCACGCCGACGAGCAGCTGCGCGGGACGATCATGCTGCCGCACGGCATCGGCAAGGACGTCCGCGTCGCGGTCTTCGCGGAGGGCGAGAAGGCACGCGAGGCCGAGGATGCCGGCGCCGACGTCGTCGGTGCCGCCGATCTCGCGACCAAGATCGAGGAGGGATTCCTCGACTTCGACGTCGCGATCGCGACGCCGGACCAGATGAGCGTCGTCGGCAAGCTCGGACGCGTGCTCGGCCCTCGCGGGCTGATGCCCAACCCGAAGACGGGAACCGTGACCATGGACGTCGGCAAGGCGGTGTCCGATGCCAAGGCCGGCAAGCTCGAGTACCGCACGGATCGCGGGGCGAACGTCCACGTCCCGATCGGGAAGCGGAGCTTCGACGAGCGCGCGTTGCTCGAGAACTACGCCGCACTGGTCGAGGAGATCGTGCGGGCGAAGCCGTCCGCCGCGAAGGGGCGCTACATCAAGCAGATCACGCTGACGACGACGATGGGCCCGGGCGTCCACGTCGACTCGTCCATCACTCGCGACATCGCCGGCGAGCTGGAGGCAGCTACAGTCCCGGCCTAGCAACCACCCACCCGCCAAAGACCGTCGGCTGCTCGAGAGAGCATAGGTCCGACCGAGGCAGGTTCGACTCAGCGCCGCCGCGTTCGACCGAGCCCGCCTTGCGCGGGTTTTGCGTTTCAGGAGGAATGACGTGCTGAGAACGGACAAGGAACAGATCGTCGCGGAGCTCGCTGCGGAGCTCGGCGCGGCCGAGACGCTCATCGTCGCGGACTACCGCGGCCTGACGAACAAGCAGCTCGAAGCGCTGCGCGACGAGCTCATCCCGCACGGAGCGCGCTTCCGGATCGTGAAGAACACGCTCACGCGCCGCGCCGCCGAGCAGGCAGGCGCCGACGCGCTGCTGGTCATGCTCGAGGGGCCGACGGCCATCGCGTTCATCGAGTCCTCCGGCGACCCCGCGGCCGTGGCGAAGGCGCTTGCGCAGACCGCCAAGACGACGAATGTGCTCACGCTGCGGGGCGGGATCCTCGAGGGCAAGACGCTCACGGGGGCCGAGGTCGACCAGCTGGCGACGCTGCCTCCCGTCGACGTGCTCCGTGGACAGCTCGTCGGGGCGATCGTCGCCCCGCTGACGCAGCTCCTCGGCCTCGTGTCGGCGCCGCTGCGCGACCTGCACGGCCTCATCGACGCGCGCATCAAGCAGCTCGAGGAGCAAGGCGAGGTCGTCGAGCCCGTGGCCGAGGCAGCCGCCGCAGAACCGGTAGCCGAGACGGAAGAGCCGGCGGGCGACGAGGAGCCGTCGGGTACCGAGGCGGAGCCTGTCACGGATGAGGGCCTCGCCGCCGAGGAGCCTGTCGCGGAGGCCGACACACCGTCGGATTCGACGACAGCCGGATCCGACGCCTCAAACGTGGCTGAGACAGCTGAAGACCCAGAGACTCAGGAAGAGGAGGAGTAGGACACATGGCCACCGATGTGAAGAGCGTTCTCGACTCGCTCGGGAAGATGACCGTGCTCGAACTCGTCGAGCTCAAGAACGCGATCGAGGAGGAGTGGGGCGTCACCGCCGCCGCTCCGGTCGCGGTCGCTGCGGCGCCTGCCGCTGGCGGCGACGGTGCCGAAGCGGCGGAGGAGAAGGACTCGTTCGACGTCGTCCTCACGGGCGCCGGCGACAAGAAGATCCAGGTGATCAAGGTCGTCCGCGCGGTGACGGGCCTCGGCCTCAAGGAGGCGAAGGACCTGGTCGACGGCGCGCCCGGCAACGTGAAAGAGGGCGCGGCGAAGGAGGAGGCCGAGTCGATCAAGGCTCAACTCGAAGAGGCCGGCGCCTCGGTCGAGCTCAAGTAGGCATCGGGCGGAGCGGCCGGGCTTCGGCGCGGCCGCTCTTGCCCTGTCAGCTACCCTGTTTTCACCAACCTCCCCGCACCCGTCCAGTGGTTGCGGAGGGGCCCTCTCGTGCGCTATCCTCCGTGGTTCCGCCGAGGCCGTTCGTCTAACCCTGCCCGTACACCTGCACGCTTTTAAGGGAGGCTTTCACACTTGAGCAGCGTTGCTGTCGCGCCGCGCGCGCGCAAGAGCTTTTCGCGCCTGAAG
>DASTYQ010000010.1:0-3110 GCA_035764775.1 Gaiellaceae bacterium | reverse complement strand
CGCAACGCCGACCGCGGCGACGGCGCTCGCCCACCTGGGCCGCGTCACCGGATCATCTCCGGCCGCCAGGCGACCGACGGCTCCAGCGAGTAGGGCAGCATCAGCGGGTGCGCCGGCTGCCCGCTCTTGACGACGTCGATCGCGCGGAGCTCGATGCCCGCGTCGAGAAGCATGCGCCCCACTGCGGCGCCGCGCTCGTACGCCCGTCCCCAGGTGCCCCACGCGACCACGACGAGGGCGGCGTTCCGGCACCACTCCAGGAGCCGATCGTCGTTCTCGGGGCCGATCGCGACATCGCGACCGCGCAGCAAGAGATCGGCCGGCTTCGTAGCGCGGTACGCGAAGAGGTTGACGACGGCATATCGCTCGAAGCCCCAGCGCGCGGCGAAACCGGTGCACTTGCGGATCGTCGCGTCATCGAGATCTTCGTCCGCCGTCGACGGGTTGAGCATGACCCACGTCATCGAGCGCGGCGCCGGCGTCGATGGCTCGCGTCGTCGGGTGAGGACGTAGCGGTATCGGCGGTCGTGCGAGAGCTCGGCGCCTCCGGTCCAGCCGGGCGCTGTCATGGCTCGAGACCCCTGATCGCGTTGGCCATGCGCCGCTTCGCACCAGGATCATTCCTCAATTCGCAATCGGGAGCGTGCTCGATCCAACGGGCGATCCTCACGCGCTCCTCCGCCCGCGCGTTGGCGATCTGCAGGCGAGCGTCCGCGCGGAGTGCCTCGAGCTCGGCGGAGAGCCGGCCCACGTCCGCCTTCATCGCCTCGTTGCGGTCGGTGAGCCGAGCGATCTCCGCGTCGCAGCGACCGTGGCTATCCGCGAGGCCGGCGTCGTCATCTTCGAGCGGCGAATCCTCGATGGCAGCCTCGACGACTCCGAGCCGCCGCTCGATGGCGGCGAATCGCTCGTAGCGGTCCGGCGATCGCTCGTCCGCGACCATCTGGAGCTCGCGCTCGATGGCCTCGATACTCTCGCCGAGGTGATCCCATCGCTTTGTGTCCGCGTCCTCGGCCACGATGACGCGCGACTCGAGCCGCGCCACGCGCGCCACCGTCGCCTCAATGCGCCCCAGGATCGTCCACGGGTGAGCCTGGACGTTCTCGGTGATCTCTCGCTCGACCGTGTCGAGCCGACTGCCGAGCGCGGCGATCCGCAAGTCCAGGCCCGATTCGACGCGCGAGATCAGTCCCTCGAGCCGGTTGACCCGCGCCAAAAGCGCCGCGCCGGTTGCCAGAGCCCCAGACGACTCGAGCTCCTTGAGCCTGCGGTCGAACGACTCGTCGACATTCCTGAGCTCGCGAAGGATCGCCGAATCCGTGTGGTCGAGCCCAACCACGACGTCCTCGAGGGCGCGAAGCCTCTCTCGTTTCCTCACGCGCCCCCCACGGCCTGCAGGATCCCGAGGATCGTGATGCCGGCGATGAGCGCGATCATGTCGATCGCGACGCCGATGAGATCGACGGCCAGAAGGCCAGCCGTCACGACTACGTCCAGAGTCTCGTTCATGTCGTCCCTCCGATCGGTCGGTAGCAACCGGCATCGTCCCGAACGAGGTGGCCCGTCGCCTCGAGTTGGCGACAGGCATTCCACGCCGCGGTGCGCGACCGGTCCAGTTTCTTGGCGACCTCGGCGATCGTCGGCGGTCTGCCGAGGTCGGCGTAGAGCCCGACGATCGCGGCGTAGTAGAGGCGCTGCGTCTCTGTCACGAGCCCTCTTGTACCATTGACGCTTGCCATGCTACAAGTCGAATCCGATGACAACCAACAATAGCACGACCGAATCTCCGATGGCGCTCGCGGTCCGCGATCCCGAGCCGCCGCGGGCGATCGTTCCGACCTCGATCAACGAGGCCATCTCGCTGGCCTCCGAGATCTCGAAGAGTTCCCTTATCGACGCGGCGTATCGCGCCAAGCAAGCGGACGTCCTGCACATCGTCCTCGCCGGACAGGAGCTCGGCCTGCCACCGATGAGCTCGCTCCGCCTCTTCTACATCGAGAAGGGCCTCCCCAAGCTCTTCGCCGACGGACTCGTAGCGATCGTGATGGCCCGGAAAGACGTGTGCGACTACTTCCGCGCGATCACGCTCACGGCCACGTCGGCGTGCTTCGAGACGCGCCGGCGCGGCGACCCGCCGGTCCGCTACGAGTACACGGTCCAGATGGCGCAGCAGGCCGGTCTGATGACGAAGGCGACCTGGAAGGCCGATCCCGGGATGATGTGCGTCGCGCGCGCGAAAGCGAGACTCGTCAAGATCGTGTATCCCGACCTCGTAGCCGGCGTCCGCGTCGTCGAGGATGACTACGACGACGAGCCGAGCGCTCCGCACGTCGCGCCGCCTCCGCCGAGTCGGACCGAGGCCGCCGCGGCGCCGCCCGCCAAGTCCGAGCGTAAGTCGCGCGCGAAGGCGGACGCGCCGACTGCGCCGTCGCCCAGCACCCCGCCGGCGTCCGACGTCATCGACGTCGAGTACACGGAGGCCGAGGTCGTATCGAAAACCCCTCCGGTCGCCGCCGATGCGTCCCCTTCCCCGTCGGCGGCTGCGGCTGCGCCCGCGGAATCGGGTTCCTCTGTTTCCGGTGAGCCGCCGGCGGCGCAGGAAGACGATTTCGGCGACGCCGAGCCCGCCGCCCCACCTCCGCCGGCAGACGCCCTTGCCGCCGAGCTCGAGCGCTTCCGGGCGCAGTGCGCCGGCGCGGCAACCCGAGCCGCGCTCGACGAGGTGAAGGCAGCCTGGCTCGAGTTCGGCAAGCGCGCTGACGTCAAGGCGCGCGGACTGCACAAGGAGATGACGGTCATCTTCGCCGAGCGGAAGGCGGTCCTTCCGTGATCGACCGCGACGCCAAGGAGATCCTCGAGAGCGAGGCCGAGAGGCTCCGTCGCATCCTCGCCGGCCTCGACGATCCACGGCAGGAGCTCGAGGCTGCCATTGCGGCGCTCGCGGCGGGGGACGTCCGGGGATTCCAGGAGCACACCGTCGTCGGCATGACCATCCTCGACGAGATGGGGCGGGTGAGCGCCGGCCTCTACGATCGGATCCCCACGATCAGCGCTCTCGGAGAGCGCGTAACGCATGAGGAGATGGACGCCTCCATCGAGCATGCGCACCG
>DASTYQ010000009.1:0-7861 GCA_035764775.1 Gaiellaceae bacterium | reverse complement strand
AGGAGGCGCTTCGCTACTCCCTGGAGTCGGGCGGGAAGCGCGTTCGCCCCGTTCTGTGTCTCGCGGTGGCGGAAGCGAACGGAGCGTCGGTCGAAGACGCCCTCCCCGCCGCTGCGGCGCTCGAGCTCGTGCACACGTTCTCGCTCGTCCACGACGACCTTCCCGCACTCGACGACGACGACGAGCGGCGGGGTCGCCCCAGCGCGCACGTCGCCTTCGGGGAAGGCGTCGCGCTGCTCTCGGGCGACGCGCTGCTCGCGGAGGCATTCCGGCTCGCCCTGGCGTACGAGAGCACCGCGATCGCACGCGATCTCGCCGAGGCGACCATCGGCATGATCGCGGGCCAGTACCGTGACGTCACCGGCGACGATGCCGATCTCGAGGACGTCCATCGGCTCAAGACCGGCCGTCTGTTCGTGGCCGCGGTTCGCCTGGGGCTCGACGTGGCGCGGGTGCCGGAGAGCGATCGGGCTCCGTGGATGGTCTTCGGCGAGGACGTCGGCCTGCTCTTCCAGGTCGTCGACGACCTCCTCGACGGCGACGGGTACGTCGAGCGGCTGGGCACCGAGGGCACTCGGGAGCTCGCCGACGAGGTCTCCGAACGTGCGGGCGGACGGCTCGAGGCGCTCGCGTCCGACACGAGCGTGCTGCGCGATCTCGTGGGCGCGCTGACCTTTAGGACCGGTTGAGGGATAGACGGAGCCGGGTTCCCGGCTATCCTCCGGCGAGTCCCGAACAGACCAGGTCTGCCTCGCGCACTTCCGTTGCGCACATGCGCGGACCGTCCGACCTCTCACCATGCCAACGACTCTCCGCAGCCGCCTGCCCCTGCTCTGTCTCCTGGCAGCTGTCGCTGCGGGAACGCTTCCGGCGACCGCAGCGCCGAGCGAGAACAAGCCCGGACCGCTCTCGATCCTCGAGCAGCCGCCCTCGAAGGCCGAGCGGGCCGCGAGATTCGCGCTCGGAGAGGTGGGCGTGCCGTACCGATGGGGCGGCGAGTCGCCCGAGTCCGGGTTCGACTGCTCCGGCCTCGTGCGCTGGGCGTACCTGCGAGTCGGCGTCGCGCTCCCGCACAACTCCTATGCGCTCCATGGCCAGGGCCGACGAGTACCCGAGTCGAGGATGGCTCCGGGCGACATCCTCTTCTTCGAAGGGCTCGGACATGTCGGCCTGTACCTCGGCCGCGGCCGGATGGTGCACGCACCCGAGACCGGCCGGAACGTCGAGGTCGTCAGGCTCTCCGAATCGAGCTACGGCGCACGCCTGATCGGTGCGCGCCGCGTCGTCGCCTAGAGCGTCGTCATCATTGTCCCGGTGGCGACCGGGCTCGACCGAGGCATCAAGCCGCTCGTGCTTCCGCCCCGCCTGCGGACGCTCGAGGTCGGGGACGATAGGCGTGCGAGCTATCTCGAGCTCTTCTTCGATCTCGTCTTCGTCGTGGCCATCGCCCAGCTGGCGCACGAGCTCGCACTCGACCACTCTCTGCGGGGCTTCGGCGTGTTCGCGGCTCTCTTCCTGCCCGTGTATCTCGCCTGGCTCGGGTTCAGCATCTACGCCGATCGCTTCGACACCGACGACGTCGTCTTTCGGCTCGTGATCTTCACGGCGATGCTCGCCATCGCCACGCTTGCGATCGAGATCCCCGACGTCGCCCACGGCGACAGCACGGGCTTCGTTCTCGCCTACGTCGTGCTGCGCTCGCTCATGGTCGGGCTCTACCTCCGGTCCTACCGTCACGTCCCGCTCGCGCGGCCGCTGATTGCGCGCTACGCGTGGCAGTACTCGCTCGGCATCGGGATCTGGCTTGTGTCGCTCGCCTTCCCGGCGCCGGCCCGGTACGTGCTCTGGGGAGTCGCCCTCGCGTGGGAGCTGAGCGTCCCGACGCTCGCACGGCGTCTCTTCACGGCAATTCCCGTGCATGGAAGCCATGTGCCGGAGCGGTACGCGCTCTTCACGATCATCGTGCTCGGAGAGGCGATCGTCGTCGTCGCGCTCGGAACGTCCGGCTCCGAATGGGCCTTCTCCGCGGCGGTCGTCGCCGTGCTCGGCTTTGCCTCCGCCGCCGCAATCTGGTGGGTCTACTTCGGGGGCGGCGGAGAGGTGACGATGCGGCCTTCGCCCGCTCCGATTCTCGTCTTCACGCACGTCCACATACCGTTGCTCGCCGCACTGACCGCGTTCAGCGCTGGAGTGGGGATCGCCATCGAGGAGGCGTCCTCGTCCGGACTCGACGCGGGAACGAGGTGGGCTGTCGCCGGCGGGGCCGCGCTGTACCTGGCGTGCGTGACGACCGCGCAGCGCGCAACCGAGCAGGGTGTCCTGCGAGGGACCGAGGCTGCGCGGGCGACTGCCGTCGCCATTCTCATCCTGCTCGCTGTCGTCGGTGGAGCCTTCGAGCCTGTCCTGTTCACGGCGCTCGTGTCGGCCACGCTCGTCGGCCTCGTCGCGTACAAGCTGTGGTCGGCGCAGCGTGTCCTCCACTCCGCGCCATGAAGAAGAAGCGCCTCGACGTCCTCCTCGTCGAACGCGGGTTCGCCGAGACGCGCTCGCAGGCGCAGGCGCTCGTCCTCGCCGGACGGGTTCGGGGCCACGCGAAGCCGGGCGAGCAGGTCTCCGACGACGTCGACCTCGAGGTGGAGCAGCCGCCACGCTTCGTTTCGCGCGGCGGCGAGAAGCTCGCGAACGCGCTCGCCGCCTTCGAAGTCTCCGTCGAGCGTCGCGACTGCGCCGACGTCGGGGCGTCGACCGGCGGGTTCACCGACTGCCTGCTCCAGGCCGGCGCTGCGCGCGTGGCTGCCGTCGACGTCGGGTACGGCCAGCTGCATCCGAAGCTGCGCTCCGACCCGCGCGTCGTCGTGCTCGAGCGCGTGAACGCACGCTCGCTCACGGAGCTTCCGTTCGCGCCGGAGCTGGTCGTCTGCGACGTCTCGTTCATCAGCGCGACCAAGGTGCTTCCTCCGGTTCTCGGACTGGCCGCAGCGGGCTGGGAGGCGCTCGTTCTCGTCAAGCCGCAGTTCGAGGCAGGACGCAGTGAGGTTCCGAAGGGCGTCGTCCGTGACCCCGAGGTGCAACGAAACGTCCTCAGGAAGATCATCGAAGCCGCGCCGGGGTGGGATGCCGAGACCGTTGGCGTCGTAGACTCCGGGCTGCCCGGCCCCAAGGGAAACCGCGAGTTCTTCGTCCATCTTCGACACGGACACGGCGAATCGACCCCCGATGAGTCAGAGCGCTGGATCGCCGATGCCGTCGGGTAGTCGCGTCACCCGCGCCGCCGTCGTCACCCACGGCAAGCCGGGCCAGATCGGCTCGGGTCTCGCACGGCTCCAAGCCGTCGCGCACGAGCACGGGGTGGAGCTCCTGCTCTCTCTCGACGAGGCGGAGAAGCACGGCATCGATGCCGGCGCCGAGGCGCCCGTCGCCGACCTCGCGGTCGTCCTCGGAGGGGACGGGACGGTGCTGCGTGCGCTGGCGCGCTTCTTGGGGACCGGCGTTCCCGTGATCGGCGTGAATTTCGGGCGAGTCGGCTTCTTGAGCTCGATGGGGAGGCGCGACCTGGAGGACGGGCTCGGTCGCGTCTTCGCGGGCGAGTACGACGTCGTGGAGCTGCCGACGCTCGAGCTCGAGCACCCCGACGGACGTACCGTCGCCGTCAACGACGTCGTCGTCTCGAGCGCCTCGCTCGGTCGCATGATCGAGCTCGAGCTCGCGGTCGGCGGCGAGGAGCTCGGTCGCCAGCCGTGCGACGGGATCATCTGCGCGACGCCGTCCGGCTCGACCGCCTACAACCTCTCGAACGGCGGCCCCGTGCTCATGTGGGGGCTGGAGGCGATTGCGCTCACCTACGTCGCGGCCCATTCGCTCCACGCTCGACCGATCGTGATCCCGCCGAGCGCCGACGTCATCGTCTGGAACCGTTCCGCCGACGTCGAGGCCGGCGTCCTCGTCGACGGTCACCGCGTGTCGACGCTGGGGAAGGCGGAGCGCGCCGTCGTCCGCATCGGCCCGGAGCGCTCGCTGCTCGCAACCTTGCCCGAGGCCACCTTCGTCCGTCGCTACCGGCAGAGCTTCGCGTCGTGACCGACGAACGCCTCGTGCTGCCAGACGGGCGCACGCTTGCGTGGAAGGAGTACGGACCCGCCGACGGGCGGCCGGTCCTTCACTTCCAGGGCACTCCCGGGTCTCGCTACTCACGCCATGCGGACGAGGGCGTGTACGAGCGCCTCGGCGTTCGCCTGCTCGTCTTCGATCGCCCCGGCTACGGCGCGTCCGACCGGTTGCCGGGACGCGCGATTGCGTTCGTTGCCGACGACGCGTCACGACTGCTCGACCATCTCGGTCTGGAGACCGTGCACGCCAGCGGGGGCAGCGGCGGCGGACCACACGTCCTGGCGTTCGCCGCGAATCGTCCCGAGCGAGTCCGAGCCGCGACCGTGGTCGTCGGAGCCACCGAGCTCGAACAAGAGGACCTCGCGGGGCTGATCCAGGTCAATCGGGACGGCTGGTACGCCGCACGCGAAGGGTGGCAGGCGCTGCACGACCTGCTCGCGCCGCTGCGCGAGGAGGTGCTGAAGGATCCACTCGCCGGATTCACGGGACTGATGGCGGCCGCACCGCCGAGCGACAAGGCGGTGATGGAAGACCCCAACTGGCAGCGCGTGCTCGTGGAGAGCATCACCGAGGCGTTCCGACCCGGGGCGGAAGGGTGGGTGGACGAGGGCATGGCACTGAACCGCGACTGGGACTTCGACGTCACCGACCTGCGCTGCAGCGTGACCTGGTGGCACGGAGACAACGACGCGAACGCGCCGATCGCGCCCGTGCGCCGCCTGATCGAGCGGATGCGCGGGGTGGACCTGCGCGTGTGGACGGACGCGGGCCATCTCGAGCCGTACCATCGCTACGAAGAGATCCTCGGCGAGCTCCTCGTCCGCTGACGCTCGTGCTCCGACGGCTGCGCATCGAGAACCTCGTCCTCATCCGTGAGGCGGACCTCTCGTTCGGGCGAGGCCTGAACGCGGTCACGGGGGAGACCGGGGCGGGGAAGACGATCTTCGCCCAAGCGATCGGGCTCCTGCTCGGCGCGCGAGCGGATTCGTCGTCGGTCGGCACGGACGGCCCCGAGGCCTACGTCGAGGCGGAGCTCGACGTCCCCGACGCCTTCTTCGACGACGAGGAGGTCTCGGGGCTGGCCGAGCTGCGTCCGCAGGACGAAGCCGGGCTCGTCGTTGCCCGCCGCGTGTTCGGCGACGGGCGCACGCGCGCGTACGCCTGGGGACGCGCGGTCGCACGCGAGGACGTCGCAGCGGCGACGGAACGGCTCATCGCGATGTCGGGGCAGTTCGAGCAGCGCCGCCTGGCACGTCCGTCGTTCCAGCTGGACGTGCTCGACGCGTTCTGCGGAGCCGAGCAACTCGAGCGGCGGCGGGAGGCACGCGAGGCGTGGGCGGCTCTCGGCGCGGCGAGGCGCCGCTACGAGGAGCTGACGCGGGATGCGGACGCGGTCGCGTTCCGGCTCGCCGAGCTGCAAGCGCTCGTGGAGGCAACCGCAGGAATGGCATCCGAGGACGAGACGAACCTGCTCGCCCGGCGCGAGCGCCTTCGGCACGTCGAGGAGCTCGCCGAAGCGGCCACCGCGGCGGCGGCGGCGATCGCTCCCGACGACGGCGACGGTGCAGCCGCCCTGACGGCGATCGCCGAGCGCTCGCTCGCACCGCTCGAGCGGATCGCGCCGGAGCTCGGGGCGACCGCGGAAGAGCTCCGCGACCTGTCGGTGCGCCTCCGGGAGGTCGGCTCGGATCTCCATCGCTTCGTCGCGAGCCTCGACGCCGAGCCGGGCGCACTGGAGGCGGTGGAGGAGCGGCTCCAGGCGATCGCCGACCTCGAGCGCCGCTTCGGGGCGTCGTCGTACGAGCAGCTCCTGGAGCTCGCTACTGCGGCCGAGAAGGAGCTCGTGGAGGCTGGCGCGACCGGCGACCCGGTCGAGGCCGCCGCGGCCGCCCTCGCCGAGGCCGAGGAGCGGGTCGGAGTTGTCGGAAGCGCGCTGCGCGCAGCACGTCAGGCGAACGCCCCTCCTCTCGGCGAGGCGGTTTCCGCTGAGCTCGCGTCCCTCGGGATGGGGGAGGGCGAGCTCCTCGTCGAGCTGCGTGAACGCGACGCCGGCGCCACTGGGTCGGACGAGGTGACGTTCCTGGTGCGCCCGAACCCCGGGCTGTCGTTCGCTCCCGTCGCGGAGACGGCGTCGGGAGGCGAGCTCTCTCGCATCGCCCTCGCGCTGGCAGCCGTCGCCGGAGGCGAGACGCTCGTGTTCGACGAGATCGACGCCGGCATCGGCGGGGTCACGGCGCATGCGGTCGCCGGGACGCTGCAGAGGCTGGCCGAGCGTGCGCAGGTGCTCACGATCACGCACCTTCCGCAGATCGCGAGCGTGGCCGAGACGCACTTCCGGGTCGAGAAGGTTCCCGGCGACCCGACACATACGCGGATCGAGGAGCTCGACGACCTCCTCCGGCGCGAGGAGATCGAGCGGATGGCCGGCGGCGCCGAGTTCGTCGAGACGCTCAGGAGCGCACGGTCCTAGTACGACAGCGCCGCCTGCTACGGTGAGAACCCGTGGCCAGGTACGTGTTCGTCACGGGTGGTGTCGTCTCCGCGCTCGGGAAGGGCATCGTCGCCGCCTCGCTCGGACGACTCCTGAAGGCCCGCGGCCTCTCCGTCTCGGCCCAGAAGTTCGACCCCTACCTGAACGTCGATCCGGGCACGATGAGCCCGTTTCAGCACGGCGAGGTGTTCGTCACCGAGGACGGGGCGGAGACCGATCTCGACATCGGCCACTACGAGCGCTTCATCGACGAGAACCTCTCGCGCAACGCGAGCCACACGGCCGGCGCGATCTGGGACTCGGTGCTCCGTCGCGAGCGCAAGGGTGAGTTCCTCGGGGCGACCGTGCAGGTCATCCCGCACATCACGAACGAGATCAAGGCCAGGATCAGGCGCGCCGAGAAGGTCGCGCCCGCGGATGTCGTCATCTCCGAGATCGGCGGGACGGTCGGCGACATCGAGTCGCTGCCGTTCCTCGAGGCCATCCGGCAGTTCCGGCGCGAGGTCGGAAACGAGAACGTTCTCTACCTGCACGTCACACTCGTGCCGTTCATCGACGCGGCCGGCGAGTTGAAGACGAAGCCGACCCAGCATTCCGTCAACGAGCTGCGCCGCATCGGTATCCACCCAGACGTGGTCGTCTGCCGCTCGACGGAGGAGCTCTCCGACGACATCCGCGAGAAGATCGCCCTCTTCGCCGACGTCGATCGCGGCGCGGTCATCGGCTGCCCCGACGTCCCGGACGTGTATCTCGTCCCCGAGGTGCTGCAGGCCGAGGGCCTCGACACGCTCGTGTGCGGGAAGCTCGGGCTCGACGGGCCGTCGGCAGACCTCGGCGAGTGGGGAGACCTCATCGACCGGACGCGCGAGCTCCGCGAGGACGTCGAGATCGCGCTCGTCGGAAAGTACGTGAAGCTCCACGACGCGTATCTCTCGGTGCACGAGGCGCTCAAGCACGCCGGCGTGCATGCCGGCTGCCGCGTGCACGTGCGCTGGGTCGACGCCGAGAACATGTCGTACGACGAGGCTCTCCAGGAGCTCGAACGCGTAGACGGCGTGCTCGTGCCGGGCGGATTCGGCTCACGGGGGTGGGAGGGCAAGTTCCTCGCGTGCCAGGTCGCGCGCGAGCAGGAGATCCCATATCTCGGCATCTGCCTCGGCATGCACGCCGGCGTGCTTGAGCGCCTCGTGCACCGAGAGATACGCGTCGTGGAGCTTCACGTACTTTCCGACGAGCGCGATCTCGACGTCCTCGCGGAGCTCG
>DASTYQ010000008.1:0-20336 GCA_035764775.1 Gaiellaceae bacterium | reverse complement strand
CCGAGCTGGTAGCGGCTGATGTAGAGCGAGTGCGGGTGGCGCTCCGTGATGCGCAGGCCGGCCTCCCACGCGGCGTTGAACACCGTCGTCGCGACTTGCGACGTGCCCCCTCCCACTTCCTCCGCATACTCGTTCCCGATGATGACCGGCGCCGAGCGGAAGCCGCGCTCGATCGTCCGCTCGCCGATTGCGTCGTTGAGCGAGAAGGTTCCGCCGGGCGGCACGAGCGTCCCGTCGAGCGCCTTGACCCCGAGTTGCAGGTTCGTGATGCGATCGGAGGTGCCTGAGTAGTACGTCTTGTATGAGGACATGCGCCGGTCGATGCCCATGGCGAGCGCCTCGGCGGTCGTGCGCTCGGGCGCGGCACGAACGATCGTCAGCCGCGCGACTCGGTTGGCAGGACGGCTCGCCGCGCGAAGGATCGCCCGGGCCGCCTGCGGAACGTTCACCTCGAGCCCCTCCCGTGCGGGAACGACCTGCACGGCCTCGCCGTAGACCGCGAAGCCTGCGTCCCGAGGCGGACGACCGACGGTCCTCGAGAGCGCGCGGAAGTACCCGTCCGCCCCCGCGCCTCCGATCGCGAGCGACGCGGTGCCGTCCTGCGGGAGCAGCAGCAGCTCGGCGATGCGCCGCCTCGTAACGCGGAAGCTCCGATCGGCGGCCTTGACGACGATCGGGCGCGAGATCGCGAGCCGCGCGCTCACCGCAGCAGCAGCGAGCATCCCGTCGGTCACGTCCGGGGGCGTCACTCTCACCGGGAGAGCAGTCGCTCCCGAGGCTCTGTCCAACTGCCCGAGCTGGCGCACGATCAGCTCGGCCGCTGCGTCGCGATCGAGTCGACTTCCGGTCGCGCCGGGGACGATCTGGATGCGAAGACCGCGCCTGACCAGCCGTGCATTCCGCGGAGCCTGGTCGACGTCGTCTGCGATCTTGTCCAGCGCATACTCGAGTGCAGCGTTGGAGACGGTGATTCGCGGAAGCACCTCGGCGCCGAAGACCCGCGCGCGGATTCGCCGGAAGCCGCGCAGCGGCCCGAATCCGTCCCCGGCGCGACCCGCCGCCGCGACCGCGGCCGTCCAATCGGGCTGCACGGCGAGCTGATTCGGGGCGAAGTAGTAGGTCTCCCCGACGGCGGCGAACGCAGCCGGCTGTGCCGAGCGCTGCCCGAAGAGCGCGTCGAGCTTGGCGACCGCCTCGCGTCGCGTCAGACCACCGACGTCGACGCCGGCGACCTCGGTCCCTACGGCGAGCTCGCTGCGCGAGCCCGCGAACGCGAGGCCGAGCAGGATCGCGAGGAGAACGCCGATCGCGGCGGCGAAGGCGAGCATCCTCGGCGTGGCGATCGCGCGCCGACGACGCCGAGTTCGCGGTGCGTAGAGGGGTGAATCCGCGCGCACGGGGGCGTGAATTCTAGACGTGCAGATCGTTGCTCATCTGTTGGTCTTTCGGTCAACAGCTGCGCGTGCGTGCGGACTAGAATCGGCAGCGGGTGGTGGGATGGGGTGCCCCGTGAGAGGCACGCTCAGAACACGAAGAGCTCGATCCCGCCCGACACGTACAGCTCGACTCCCGTGATGTAGCCCGCGAGATCCGAGCACAGGAACGCGATCGCATTCGCGATGTCCTGGGGCTCGCCGGGGCGTTTGAACACCGTCCGGGCGGCGATGCGCTCGTTCATCGACGCGTTGGCCATGTGGAACGCCTCCGTACCGATGATCCCGGGGACGATCGCGTTGCAGGTGATGCCGTGCCGTCCGCCCTCCATCGCGAGCGTCTTCGTGAGGCCGAGGATCCCGGACTTCGTCGTCGAGTAGCTCGCCTGACCGAATCCGCCGAGAGTCCCGGCGACCGACGCCATGTTCACGATCCGCCCCCAACCCCGCTCCGTCATATGTGGCCAGACCGCCTGCGCGCAGTTGAAGCCGCCGGTCAGGTTCACGCGGAGGTCGCGCTCCCAGAGCTCAGGGCTTTGGTCGTGGAACCGACCGACGTGGTCCAGCGTCCCGGCGTTGTTCACGAGCATGTCGACCGACCCGAGCTCCTCGACCGTCCGAGCCACTGCTGCGGCGACCTGCTCGCGGTCGGTGACGTCGCAGCGGACCGCGAGCGCGCGCCGTCCGAGTCCGCGGATCTCCTCGACCGTCTCCTCGGTGTGGACCATGCCGCCCGCACGCGCCGCAGTCGCGAGCGCGCCCCAGCTGTCGGTCTCCTCCGAGAGCTCGGACTCGACGAGAATGTCGACGATCGCGACGTCCGCGCCGGCCCGGGCGAGGGTCAGCGCGTCGGCGCGCCCGAGCCCACGCGAGCCGCCCGTGACGAGAGCGACGCGCCCGCTGAGATCGATCTCGAGAGCCATGCCCAGAACCTAATCGCCGCGGGGGCTGAAGATCTCCTTGGCGATGACGAGTCGCTGGATCTGCGACGTCCCTTCGTAGATCTGGAAGAGCTTCGCGTCGCGCATCAGCTTCTCGACGGGGTACTCCTTGATGTAGCCGTATCCGCCGAAGACCTGGACCGCGTCCGTCGTCACCTTCATCGCCGTGTCCGCCGCGAAGCGCTTCGCGAACGACGACTGCAGCGTGGCGCGCTCGCCCTGATCGTGGAGCCACGCCGACTGCCAGACGAGGAGCCGCGCCGCCTCGATCTCGGTCGCCATGTCCGCGATGAGGAAGTTGACGCCCTGGTGCATCGCGATCGGGACGTCGAACGTCACCCGCTCCTTCGCGTACTCGACTGCGAGCTCGAACGCGGCCTGGGCGACGCCCACGGCACCCGCCGCGGTGCCCGGTCGAGTGAAGTCGAGCGTCCTCATCGCGATCTTGAAGCCGTCGCCTTCCTCGCCGATGCGGTTCGCGACCGGCACGACGACGTCGGTGAGGGCGAACGCGGACGTGTCGGTCGAGCGCTGCCCCATCTTGTCGAGATGCTTCTCGATCACGACACCCGGCGCGTCCATGGGCACGATGAAGGCGGAGATACCACGGTGGCCCTTGCTGGGATCCGTCTTCGCGAAGACCACCGTCCACGTCGCCTGACCAGCGTTGGTGATGAACGTCTTCGAGCCGTTCAGGACGTAGTCGTCGCCGCGCCGCTCGGCGGTCGTCTTCATGCGTGCGACGTCCGAGCCGGCGTCGGGCTCGCTGAGCCCGAACGAGCAGAGGATCGGCTCCTCGAGGAGGGGCGGGAGCCACGTCTCCTTCTGCTCGTCCGATCCCGCGAGGAGCACCGGTCCGGCGCCGAGGCCGTTCGCGAGGATCGACGTCGCGATGCCCGAGCACCCCCAGTTGAGCTCTTCGCCGACGAGCATGCCGTCGAACGCCGGGAGACCGAGGCCGCCGAGTGATTCCGGAATGTGCAGATTCATGAGACCGAGCTCGTGCGCCTTGGCGATGACGTCCGCCGGATGCGTCGAGTGCTCGTCGTATTCCGCTGCCTTCGGACGGATCTCCTTCTCGGCGAACTCGCGCGCAAGCGCGCGCAGCTCGCGCTGCTCCGGCGTCAGCGCGAACGAGACGCCGGTGGCGACGCGTGTCTCCAACTGGGTCATGGCCGTGGCTCCCCGGTTCGATTGACTAGTCAGTCAACAAAGTGTACGCAGCGCTCGAAGAGCCGGTCAAGCGACTCGATCGGGTTCCGTAGGATGTCGGGCGCATGGCGACCACCACCGAGCGCCCCGCCCTCGATCCGCTCGACTATCTCGCGATCGACGCCCTTCTCGACGACGAGGAGCGCGCGATTCGCGACACGGTCCGGCAGTTCGTGCGCGACAACGTCCTCGAGGAGGTCGGCGACTGGTTCGAGAAAGGCGTGTTTCCGCGCGAGATCTTCCAGGAGCTCGCGAAGCTCGGGCTTCTCGGAATGCACCTCGAGGGCTACGGGCTGCCCGGAGCCAGCTCGGTCGCGTACGGGCTCACGTGCATGGAGCTCGAGGCGGGCGACGCCGGAGTCCGCAGCGCCGTGTCGGTCCAGGGCTCACTCGCCATGTTTCCGATCTGGAAGTTCGGCTCGGAGGAACAGAAGGAACGGTGGCTCCTACCGATGCACGCGGGCGAGATCATCGGGTGCTTCGGGCTGACGGAGCCCGACGCAGGCTCGGATCCAGGGTCCATGCGCACGCACGCCCGCCGTGACGGATCCGACTGGATCCTGAACGGCGCGAAGATGTGGATCACGAACGGGACGATTGCGGACATCGCCGTCGTATGGGCGCGAACCGACGACGGGGCGATCCACGGCTTCATCATCGAGCGCGAGATGCCCGGGTTCTCGGCACCCGAGATCCACAAGAAGCTGTCGCTGCGCGCCTCGGTCACCTCGGAGCTCGTGCTGCAGGACGTGCGCGTGCCCGAGGCGAACCGCCTGCCCGACGTCACGACCTTGCGTGGCCCCCTCTCGTGCCTGAACGAGGCGCGCTTCGGGATCGTGTTCGGAGCCGTCGGCTCGGGACGGGCGTGCTTCGAGGCGGCACTCGAGTACGCGAAGGAGCGGATCGTCTTCGGCAAGGCGATCGCGGGCTACCAGCTGACGCAGCAGAAGCTCGCCGAGATGGCCCTCGAGCTCAACCGCGCCTTCCTGGTCGCGCTCCATCTCGGCCGGATGAAGGACGAGGGAACGCTCCGCCCCGAGCACGTGAGCCTCGGCAAGATGGGCAACGTCCGCGGGGCGATCGAGGTCGCGCGAACGGCTCGGACGATCCTGGGCGCGAACGGCGTGACCCTCGAGTACCCGGTCATTCGGCACGTGAACAACCTCGAGTCCGTCCTCACGTACGAAGGGACGCACGAGGTGCACACGCTCGTCGTCGGCCAGGCGCTGACCGGCGCGAACGCGTTCCGCTAGATCGCCCTCCGCAGATCGGAAACGCCTAGCGGCCTTTCGATCGCGAGAGTCGAGGACGCTCGCTTCACAGGTCCCGTCGCAGCCGCAGTCCTGAGGCGACCGTCTCGAGTAGCCGCCGCGGTGCCTACGCTTCGCCGTCCCAGTAGTCGAGCATCGGACCCGGGCGGCTGAGCAAGATGCGGTCGCCCGCGACGCTCCGCGCGCCGACCTTGCCGGAGTCCGGGTACTCGACGATGTCCGGCCTGTTCATCGACGAGAGCATGAGGACGCGGATCGGAGCATCGGTCGCGTTGCTGACCTGGTGCAGACCGTCGTTGCCGCGCGGGAAGCAGACCACGTCGCCCTCCGCGAGCTCGTGTTCTCCCTCCGGCGTGCGCAGCGTCGGCGCACCTCGGATGACGATGAGCCACTCCTCGTTCGCGTGATGCGTGTGGTACGGCCAGAGCCGGTCGCCGGGCTCGAGCTCGTACAGGCTCCCACCGATGAGCTCGGCGCCGATGCGAGCGCCGACCCATGCGTCCTTGCTCCGCCAGCCGGGCCGGTCCTCGACACGATCCCATTCGTCGCCGTTCAGATTGAAGATCTTCGGCACGAATCGAGCCTAGACACGCAGGCCACGCAGCGCGAGCTCGATGGCGGTGGTCTCGGCCGTCGTCACGTCCGCCTCGGCGTCGGGGAGCCCGCCGAGCACCCAGCCCGTGAGCACTTCCTCGAGACCGCCGTAGACGATCCAGCTCGCGAAGCGTGCGTCGACGTCGCGCCGGAACTCCCCCGCAGCCTGGCCCGCCGCGATGACACGCTCGAGAATCGCGAAGGCCTCCCGCACCTCCACGACCTGGCCCTGAAGATGCTCGCTCCGCGCGACCTCGCGCACCATGACAGTCACGAGCGCCGGATCGTTCCGCCACGTTCGCAGGAGGATCTTGGCGATGCCCTCGAGCTTCTGCCCGGCGGGCTCGTCCGACTCCTCGACGGCGCGAAAGCGTCCGATCAGCTCGCCCCAGTTCTCGGCGAAGATCGTGCGCAGCACCTCTTCCTTGGACGAGAAGTAGTGGTAGAGCAGACCGTGCGCGACGCCGGCGTCCTCGGCGATGTCCCCGACGCGGGAGCCGTGGTAGCCGCGGTCGGCGAAGACGCGGATGGCCGCGTCGAGAATGAGCTTGCGTTTGTCTACCCGGGCGATTGAACCGTCAGTCAACGCGCACGAGGATAGAGCTAGGCTCCCGCGGCGTGCAACCGCTGACCGGCATGCTCGTCGTCGACTTCACGCGCTACCTCCCCGGCGCGTACGCGAGCCGCGAGCTCTCGCGGCTCGGCGCCCGCGTCGTGCGCGTCGAGCCACCTGCCGGCGACCCGATGCGCCCGACCGCGACGGCGTGGGATACGGCACTCCGCGCCGGGAGCGAATCGGTCGTCTGCAACCTCCCTGAAGACGCAGCGTTCGCACAGGCGCTGTGTGCGCGCGCCGACGTCGTGCTCGAGGGCTTTCGGCCCGGTGTCGCGGAACGGCTCGGCATCGGCCCCGGCGACGTGCCGCCGACGACCGTGTACTGCTCGATCACGGGCTTCGGCGAAGACGCTCGACACCGATTGCGCGCGGGACACGATCTCAACTACCTCGGCTGGGCCGGCGTCCTCGAGGACACGGCTTCCGGTCTCCCCCCGATCCAGATCGCCGACCTCGCGGCCGGCGCGCTCGGTGCGGTGACGCAGGTACTCGCCGCCCTCGTGCAGCGCTCGCGGAGCGGCGCCGGAACACACGTCGTCGTGTCGATGACGCACCGTTCGCACGACCTCGTCGCGCACCGGCTGGGCGGCGAGCCGATCGAGCGCATGCTCACGGGCGGCCTCGCCTGCTACCGGATCTACGACACGGCCGACGGACGCCGGCTGACGGTCGGCGCCCTCGAGCCGAAGTTCTTCCGAAGGCTCTGCGAGCTCATCGACCACCCCGATCTCGCAGAGCGGCAGTACGACGCGGATCAAGAGGCGCTCGCAGCGGAGCTGGCGCGCATCTTCCGCACGCGCACGCTCACCGGCTGGCTCGGACACTTGGGCGACGAGGACGTCTGCGTGGGGCCGGTCGCGACTCGCCAGGAGGCTGCGGCCGCCTTCGGAAAGCTCGATCAAGCGACCGCGGTGCCGCTCGGCGCCCACACCGAAGCCTGGCGCCGCGAGCTAGATGTGGACGAGGCCTAGCGCGGCCGGTAGCGCGAGCAGGGTGTCGATGCGGTCCGGCGCGTCGGGCATGACCGCGTCGCGGTCGAGCAGGATCGCTCGGATCCCGAGGGCGCGTGCCCCCTCGATGTCGTCTTCGTAGGAGTCCCCGACCATCGCCGCCTGCTCGGGTCGCACGTCGAGCGCGCCCAGTGCAGCGACGAAGATCGACGCGTGCGGCTTCACGCGGCCGTGCGCCTTCGAGCCGACGACGGCATCGACCTCGAGCGCATGGTGCTCGACGAACTCGTCGAGGTCCCGCTGGCCGTTCGAGATGAGCCCGATCCTGATCTCGTGACGACGAAGCTCGTCGAGCGTCGGAATCGCATCCTCGTACAGCGAGAAGTTCTCGTGGCGCTCCCACTCACGCACCATCTCCGTCGCGCAGGCCCGGGCGGAGCCCGGATCGTCACCGCCCATCCCGAGGACGATCTGTTCCGTGAACGCGATCCAGATCTCCTCGTCGTGCACAAGCTCCTTGTCGTGCTGCAGCGTCGCGATCGCATCCGCGCGGGCCTGCCCGTAGCGATCGGGCTCGAGCGCCATCCCGTGCCGCGCGCCAAGCCTGCGGTACCCCTCGGGCCCAAGTTCCGGCCCGGGCCGAAAGAGCGTGAAATCGACGTCGAACAAGACGGCCTTCACCATCGGCACCGAGGATAGATCCGAGGCTTGTGAGCGACACCGTATGAGGGCCGGAGGCGGGCTTCGCCCGCCGGGAGGCCAGGCGCGATACACGGCGCGTCGCTGCGGTCCGGAAGGGGGGCACGCGGGGGGAAACGTCGTTTCCCCCCGCGACTCATCGGGGTGCCCAGATTTGAACTGGGGGCCTCTCCGACCCGAACGGAGCGCGCTACCAGGCTGCGCCACACCCCGAGCGCGGAAAGGGTACCGGCTCGTCGGGCGAGAAGCCGGGGGCTCCCCACCACCGTTGCGCAGCCGCCGCGACCCGCAGTATGCTCAGAGCGTGATGGATGTCCTCGAGAGGCGGGACGCTTGACCCGCCCCGGAAGCGAATGACCCGGAGCCCGACGAGCGCAGTGCGCCGGCGGGCTCTTTGTTTGTCGGCATAGATCCGAGGAGGAAGCATGGCCAACCACCTGACGCCCGAAGAGCTCGCCAAGGAGATGGGGATGGATCGCGACGAGGTCATCCGCATCTGCATCGAGGAAGGCGTGCCGATCTACCACGGCAAGATCGACAAGACGCTCTTCCAGGCATCGCTCGAGGCTGTCGGGGCAGGAGCCGGAGCCTCCACCTCGTCCTGAGTCCAACGGATCGAGCCGCACGCCGCCGACAGGGGCCGTGGAGCTCGATCACATCCTGCTCGCAGTTCGCGACCTCGATCGTGCCGCGGAGCAGCTCGAGCGCGAGCACGGCCTGAGCTCGTACGTCGGCGGGAACCACCCGCGCTGGGGGACGGGGAATCGGATCGTGCCGCTCGGCGACTCCTATCTCGAGCTCATCGCGGTCGTCGACCAGGACACAGCCGTCGCCACCGACATCGGGCGATGGGTGGCGAACGGAGCCTCTACGACCGGCGCGCCGATCGGGTGGGCGGTCCGGCCGGGCGATCTCGACGCAACCGTCGAGCGCCTCGCGATGACCGCCTTCGAAGGCTCGCGTGAGCGCCCCGACGGAACCATGGTGCGCTGGCGCATGGCCGGTATCGAGCGCGCCTTCGTGAATCCCGAGCTGCCGTGGTTCATCGAGTGGAGCGACCAGGCGACGTACCCCGGCGCCGCCGATCCGGTCGACGCTCGTGTGGTGCGGATCGAGCTCGAGGGGAGCCGGACGGCGCTCGACGACTGGCTCGGCCAGCACTCCCTCCCACTTGACGTGCGAGACGGCGCCGCGGGCGTCGTGGCCGTCGAGATCGACGGCCCGCGCAGCGCGCTCACGCTGAGTCGCGGCGCCTAGCTCGCCTTGCTGCGCGCCCTGCGCGGCGCGGGCTTCGCCGCGGACTCACCGTCGGCCGGCTGCTTCTTCGCCGCCTCGACGCTCGCCTTGAGCGCAGCCATGAGGTCGATGACCGGAGCATCCTCCTCGACGGGCTCGGGCGCGACGATCTCCTCACCGCGCATCTTGGCCTCGAGCAGTGCACGGAGGTCGCGCCGGTAGTCGCTGACGAGCTCGCTCGGCTCGAAGTCGCCCGCGAGGCTGTCGATGATCTGTCGAGCGAGGTCGAGCTCGGGCTTCTTGACCTTGGTGTCCTCGACCGCCTCCGAGATCTCCGCCTGGGAGTACACGTCCTCGACGAGGAACAACGTCTCGAGGGCGAGCGCGCCGTCCTTGGCGCGCACCAGGCACAGGCTCTCGCGACCCGCTCGCACGAACCGTCCGAGTGCTGCCGTCTCGGTCTCGCGCATCGCCTCGAGGAGGAGGACGTACGGCCTGCGTTGGGCAGGCTGGGCGGCGGGGACGAGGTAGTACGTGCGGTCGAAGAAGATCGGATCGACGTCGTCCTCCTTGACGAACCGCGTGATCTCGATCGACCGCGAGTCGTCGGCCCGCTCGATCGCCTCCAGATCGGCGTCCTCGACGATGACGAACTGTCCCTTCGTGACCTCGAAGCCACGGACGAGCTCGTCCTGCGTGACCTCGCGGTCGTGTGTCGGGCACCAGCGCTTCTGCTTGATCGGCGTCGCGTCCTCGCGGTGCAGCAGGCGGAAGGACACGTCGGACTGCCGCGCGGCGGGCTTCGTGGCGGGAGCGAGCCCCACGGGGATCGAGACGAGGCCGAAGCTGAGTGATCCGTTCCAGGTCGTTCGCATGAGCTAAGGGTATTCAACTGCGCCCGTGCAGTCTCGTGCTCGGGGCGGACCTGGCGGATTCGCCCTTGAACGCAGATTCCCTCTTTTCCGCAGCAGTGGAACCGGCTAGCGCCGGTTCCACTGCGCGAACACCCCCTGAAGCCGGTCGCTTGCACGACCGGGGCGCTGCGACGACTCGACGCACACTACGGTTACCCTTCGACCGTGACCGAGACGGTCGACGCGCCCCTCGAAACCCCCTCGGCAGCGCATGCGCGGACGATCGCGCAGATCTGGCGCGACTCGGTCGCCGCCGGCCGCTCGACACCTGCGTATCTGGCCGAGACGGAAGACGGGTGGCGCGAGGTCTCGTGGACCGAGGCCGACGAGAGGGTCCGGGCGTACGCGAACGGACTGCTCGCGCGCGGCGTGCGGAAGGGCGACAACGTCGCGCTCCTCGCCCGAAACGGTCTCGATTGGGCTCTTCTCGACTTCGCACTCGCCCGGATCGGAGCCGTGGGGATTCCGATCTACGCCTCGAGCTCGTCGAAGGACGTCGGCTACCTGCTCGAGCACTCCGAAGCCGTCGCAGTCGTCTGCGAGGACGCGGATCAGCTCGCGAAGGTGGAGGCGGTCCGCGACGAACTGCCCTCGCTTCGGCACGTTCTCACGTACCACGAGCTCGATGGGCTCGCGGCACATGGAGACGACTTCGCGGCGGCCAACCCGACCGCGCTCGACGGTGCGACGGCGAGCATCGCCGAGGACGACCTCTACACGATCATCTACACGTCGGGCACGACCGGCCCGCCGAAGGGCTGCATGCTCTCGAACCGCAACTACTTCGAGATGGCGACCGTCGTCGACAAGATGGAGACGACGTACTACCGCCCCGACGACGTCATGCTTCTCTACCTCCCGCTCGCGCACAACTACGGGCGGTTGATGCTCCTCCTGGGCGCGCACGTGGGGTTCACGATCGCGTTCCTCGCCGATCCGCTCCGTGTCGCCGAGGCCCTGCCCCAGGTGCGGCCCACGCTCCTGCCGAGCGTACCCCGCGTCTACGAGAAGGTCCACACCGCGGTCGTCGCCCGCTTCGACGCGGCGACGGGAGTCAAGAGACGCCTCATCGACTGGGCGCTTCCCATCGGACGTGAGGTGAGCCGGCTCGAGAGCGCGGGCGAGCCCGTGCCGAGCGGGCTCCGCCGCAAGTACCGCCTGGCGGACAAGCTCGTGTTCAGCAAGGTGCGAGCCCCGTTCGGCGGCCGGTTGCGTATGCCTGGTTCGGGCGGGGCGCCGCTCTCGAAGGAGATCATCGAGTTCTTCGACGCCGTCGGGATCCGCATCACGGAGGGCTATGGGCTCACGGAGTGCACGACCGCGGCGAGCACGAACCGCCCGGACGAGTACCGCTTCGGCTCCGTCGGAAAGCCGTTGCCCGGCTTCGAGGTGCGGATCGCCGAGGACGGCGAGATCGAGATCCGCTCGGAGACCGTCTTCCAGGGCTACTTCAAGGACCCGGATGCGACGGCCGCGGTGCTGTCGTCCGACGGCTGGCTGAAGACCGGCGACATCGGGCATCTCGACGAGGCCGGGTTCCTCCACATCACCGATCGCAAGAAGGACATCCTCGTCACGGCCGGCGGCAAGAACGTCGCACCCCAGAACATCGAGAACGACCTGAAGACGTCCAAGTACGTCTCGCAGGCACTCGTGATCGGCGACAAGCGTCCGTACGTGGCGGCGCTCCTCACCCTCGACTCGGCCGAGATCGGCCGCTGGGCGGCCGAGCACGGCGTCGAGGGCGATGTGGAGTCGCTCGCTCGCGACGAGCGCGTTCGCGAGCTGCTACAGAGCACGGTCGAAAACGCGAATCGCGAGCGCTCGCGATTCGAGCAGGTCAAGCGCTTCAGCGTGCTTCCGCGCGACTTCACGATGGAAGAGGGCGAGATCACTCCCACGCTGAAGCTGCGGCGGCGCGCCGTCCAGGAGCACTTCGCCGACGAGATCGACGCGCTCTACGCCGAACCGCGACTCGACGCCGAGGCTGACGGGGAGGACTAGCGCGCGCTAGCCGCGCGCGACGAGCGAGCCCGGTCGAACGCGATACGCGTGGCCCGAGCCGCTGCCCGCGGCTTCCAGAAGGCCATCGAGCTCGTCGACCGTGACCGCGGCGGCCGACACGAGGACGACATCCGCCACGTCGCCGGACTCGTCGATCTCGATCGACTCGACCTCCCCGACGCCCGACAGCGCCTCACGGACAAGCGTCGCGCATGAGGCGCATCCCGCCTGCTCGACGACGAAGCTGACCGTCACGGGAGAAGGGCTAAAGCCTGCGCGCGCCGACGTACGAACCCCAGCGCTCGTCCATGCTGGAGATCTTGACGACGTCACCGGTGTGCGGCGCGTGGACGAACTGGTTGCCGCCGATGTAGATCCCCATGTGCCCGAGGCCGCTGAAGAACACGAGGTCGCCCGCAGCGAGCTGATCGCGCGGCACCGGTGTCCCGTATCCCCAGATCGAGGCGGCGTGGTGCGGTAGCGAGACGCCGAGCTGGGCGAAGACGTACATCACGAAGCCGGAGCAGTCGAAACCGGTCGAGGGGCTCGACCCGCCCCACACGTACGGGATGCCGAGGTACTGGAGGGCGATCCCGACGGCCTGCCCGTACCGCGGGGCCGGAAGATTCGGGTCGTACGAGGGCGCGTCGTAGGTCGTATCGATCGCGGCCTGGTCGAGGACGTCCTGCTGGGCCTGCTGGGCGGCGAGTGCGGCCTGCGCCTGCGCCTGCGCCTGCGCACGAGCCTGCGCAGCGAGCGCCGCCTGGCGCCGCGCCTCCTCCGCGCGCATCTGCACGATCTCGTCCTTCACCGACTCGAGCAAGCGGTTCTGCTCGGCGATCTGGGACTCGATGTACTGCCTGCGCTCGGCCTGCTCCTGGACGATCTGCGCCTGTTCCTGGCGATCCTGCTGGAGCGTCGCCCGGCGCGTCTCGACCTCCTTGCGGTACTGCTTGACCGTGGTCAGGATCCGCGCGTCCTGGCTCGAGACGCGCTCGATCGCGTCGAGCCGGGCAATGATGTCGTCGAGGCTGCTCGATCCGAGAATGACCTCGAGCGTCGAGTCGCCCTGGCCGTTGACGTAGAGGTCACGCAAGCGCGTCGCGATGCGCTTCTGGGCGACGACGAGGCTCCTCTTCGCGGCGGTCAGGTGCTTGGCGTTCGACGCGAGGCTCTTGTCGATCTCGCCGAGCTGGATGTTCGCGTAGTTCCAGGCCTCACTCGCCTGCTCGAGCTCCATGCCCATGCTCTCGACCTGTGCCTGGATCGCCTCCGCCTGCTCTCGCTTCGAGGTGATGGTCTGACCCGACGCCGGTCCGACGGCAAGCAGAAGCCCGGCAGCAGCAGCCGCAGCGAAAACGACTATCGGCGCCCATCCGGTGCGCGAGCCCGTGAACGTGGCCCGTCGTCGGTCCCGGACAGCACCGCCGGTGGCGGTCTGGCCCGTCACAAGTTCGAGACCCTAGCAGCGCCCACGGACGGCTGCAACCGACAACAGAGCCAAAAGTTCTGCAAAGAGGGCACTCACAGCGCTTGCGGAGGCGGCACGAAGTGACGAGCGCGAGCGAGCAGCGCTTGCGCCTCCGAGAGCGCCACGGGAGATCCGCGCCGGCGCATCCGCCCGCCCGCGCGCAAGAACTCTGTTAGCGTCTCCGCCTCGTGCGTAGGGGAACGCGCAGGTGGGGACCGGCGCTCTTCACGGTCCTCGCCGTACTCGTGCTCGGCGTCGAGGGCTCCGCCTTCGGCCAGCCGCAGGCTCCGCAGGCGTACCGGCTCAAGGTCGACGCCGTCGCCTACTCGCTGCCGGGCTCGACCGCTCTCGGCGTCCCCGTCCAGAGGGGCGTCGTCGCGGTGGATCCGAAGCTGATTCCGCTCGGAACGAGGCTGCACGTGCCGGGTTACGGACGCGGACTCGCAGCAGACGTCGGCCACGCGATCAGGGGTCGCATCATCGACCTCTGGTTCCCGACGACGGCCAAGGCGCGGCAGTGGGGACGGCGCACCGTCACCATCACCGTCTACCGCTAGACCGCCTCCGCCGTCGGCGGGCTCCTGTACACAGTCGTCCGTGAATCGCGCAGCGCTCGTCCTCGCCGTCGCACTGGCGGCGCTCTGCGCGGCGTCGGGGCCGGGAACGGCGGCGACGCCGTCGATGGAGGGCGCACTCGGACGTGCTCTTCGCGCGCAGGGCATCGCGTCCGCTCGCACCGCGGCGATCGTGGTCGACGCGCGAACGGGCGCGACGCTCTTCGCGCACAACAGCACCGCCTCCCTCCTGCCCGCGTCCGTGGAGAAGCTCGCCGTCTCGTACACGGCGCTCCGCGTCCTCGGCCCGCGCTCCCGCTTCCGGACCGAGCTCGTCGGCGTCGGATCCCGGTCGGGTCGCGTGTGGCACGGAAATCTCGTGCTCGTCGGGTACGGAGACCCGACCCTGACGCGCTCGGATCTCTCGCGCCTCGCGCGGCGCTTCGCGGACACGGGGATCGCGCGTGTGCAGGGCCGCATCTTCGGTGACGACACCTACTTCGACCAACAGCGTGATGCGCTCGGCTGGAAGTCGTCGTACGTCGGCATCGAGTCGCGCCCGCTCTCGGCGCTCTCCGTGGCGGGCGTGCCGGTGGCGAGTGTGGACGGCTCGGCCGCCGCAGCGGCACGCGCGCTGGCGGATGCGCTCAGGGAGCGCGGAATCGCCGTCAGCGGCCCGGCTGGAAAGGGACGCGCCCCGGCCGACGCGCTTCCGATCGCATTCGACCTCTCCCAGCGGCTCTCCAACGTCGTGCCTCGGATGAACGCCGATTCGGACAACTTCGTCGCCGAGATGGTGCTCAAGGGGCTGGGCGCGACGATCGCTCACCCGGGGTCGACCGCAGCAGGCGCGAAGCTCGTGCGGTCCACGCTGCGCAGCGCCGGTGTGCGGCTTGCGGGCGTCCGCATCGCCGACGGCTCCGGGCTCTCGCGATTCGATCGCGTCACCGCCGACGCGCTCGCGGACATCTTGCGCGCGGGCGCCTCGGATCGACGCACGGGCGGGCTGTTCGTCTCGTCGCTTGCCGTCGCCGGCGTGTCGGGCACGCTCAAGGCGCGGCTCGCGACGCGGCCGACGCGCGGGCGCATTCACGCGAAGACGGGGACGACGAACCGAGCGTCGGCGCTCGCAGGTTTCGTCGGCCGGCGCTACGTCTTCGCGATCGTGCAGAACGGCTCTCCGGTTCCGTACTGGACGGCGCGGGCCGCGCAGGACCGTTTCGTGACGGTGCTAGCCCGCTTGTAGAAGCTCCGCCAGATCGGCCTCGGAGAGGATCGGCACCCCGAGCTTCTCCGCCTTCTGCGCCTTCGATCCCGGGCTCTCGCCGACGACGACGCCGGTCGTCTTCTTCGAGACCGAGTCGGAGACCTTCGCGCCGAGCGCCGCCAGTGCGGACCTCGCCTCCTCCCGCGTCCAGTTCTCGAGCGTCCCCGTGATGACGTACTGATCGCCCGTGAGAGGGCCTTCGGGTGGCCGGTCGTCCTCGGCCGTCGCGAGCTGCAAGCCGAGCTCGCGAAGCTCCGCGACGAGCGCAAGATTGTCGGCGTCGGCGAACCACTCCGCGATGAGCTCGGCCCGGTCCGGCCCGATTCCCTCGACCTCCTCGAGCTGCTCGAGACTCGCCGCCGCCAGCGCCTCGACCGTGCGGAAATGGAGCGCGAGGCTCCGCGCGATCACCCAGCCGACCTTCGGGATGTTGAGACCGAGCAGAACGCGCGAGAATGGTTGCTCCTTCGAGTGTTGGATGGACTCCCAGGCGCGAGTGGCCGAGATCTCGGCGAATCCCTCGAGCTCGACGAGCTGCTCGACCGTGAGCCTGTACAGATCTGGCAGCGAGCGGACGATTCCCTCGTCCCAGAGCTTCTTGATCGTGCTTCCGCCGACGTTCTCGATGTCGAGGGCCCCGCCGACCCAGTGGTACAGCGTCTCCAGGCCGCGCGACGGGCAAGCGCGATTCGGGCACCGGTGCATGACCTCGCCCTCCGGCCGAACGATCTCGGTCGAGCACAGCGGACAGCGCTTGGGCATGCGCCACGGCTTCGTTCCGGGCTCGTGCTCTCCGGCCGGACCGACGACTTGCGGGATGACGTCGCCTGCTCGCTGGACGACCACGAGATCGCCGACGCGGATGTCCTTGCGTCGGATGTCGTCCTCGTTGTGGAGCGTCGCGCTCGTCACCGTCACGCCGCCGACGTGAACAGGCTCGAGCTCCGCCAGCGGGTTCAGGACGCCGGTTCGGCCGACGCGGACGTGGATCGCCTGCAAGCGCGTTACTGCCGAGGTCGGCGCCCACTTGAAGGCGCGCGCAAAGCGGGGACGGCCGTGCAGGGACCCGAGACGGCGCTGCTGGTCGAACGAGTCGACCTTGATCACGATGCCGTCGATCTCGTACCCGAGGTCGGCGCGGCGCCTCTCCCATCCGATGCACGCGTCTGCCACGTCCTCGATCGTCTCGAGCCGCTGCGCGTCCGGGTTCGTGCGGAAGCCCTGTTCTCGCAGCCATTCGAGCGCCTCCCACTGCGAGGCGAGCTCGATCCCGTCCAGCACGCCGAGGCCGTAGACGAAGATCGACAGTGGGCGTTCGGCTGTGATCGCGGGGTTGAGCTGGCGAAGTGAGCCCGCCGCCGCATTTCGTGCGTTCGGCGCCGGCTTCTTCCCCGCCGCGAGCTGCGCTTCGTTGAAGCGCACGAAGCCTTCGCTGGGGAAGTAGATCTCGCCCCGAACCTCTACGCGTGCCGGCGGCGTCTCTCCCAGCATCCGCAGCGGGATCGCTTCGATCGTGCGCAGGTTGGCGGTGACGTCCTCCCCCCGCTCCCCGTCGCCGCGCGTCGCGCCCCGCACGAGCACGCCGTCCTCGTAGACGAGCGACACAGCCGAGCCGTCGATCTTCGGCTCGAGGACGTAGGTGACCGGCTCATCGCTGTCGAGGCGCTTGCGGACGTCGTCGGCCCACTTCTCCAGCGCCTCGCGTGTCGTGACCTTCTCGAGCGAGCCCATCGGAGAGAGGTGCGCGACCTTCGTGAAGCCGGCAGCAGGCGGTGCGCCGACCCGTTGCGTCGGCGAGTCGGGGGTCACGAGGCCGGGATGCTCGTCCTCGAGCGCCTTGAGCTCGTCGAAGAGCGCGTCGTAGACCGCGTCGTCGATCTCCGGGTCGTCGAGGACGTGGTAGCGGTAGTTGTGGTGGCGGATCAGGCGGCGCAGCTCCGCGACGCGCTCGGCCGGCGCGGCCGCGGTCCTAGATGACATCGAGGAGCTCCTCGGGCGTGTGCACGAAGGCATCGGGCTCCTCGGCCAGCAGGCGCTCGTCGGAGTGGATGCCGCCCCAGCCGACCGCTACGGCGAACACGCCGGCCGCCTTGGCCGCGCCGATGTCGAACGGCGAGTCGCCGACGTACACCGCCTCCTCCGGCACGCCGCCGAGCTTCCCGACCGCGAGCAGGACGGGTTCGGGATCGGGCTTGTGCCTGCTCGTGTCCTCGAATCCGACGACGACGTCGAAGGCGTTCGCGAGCGCAGGGAAGCGGTCGAGCGCGAGGCCGACGGTTCGGTGGCGCTTGGCGGTGACGATCCCGAGCTTCCGACCCTCTGCCTTCAGCCCCGGAAGCACGGCGAGGAGCTCGTCGAAAGCCTCGAGCGTCTCGTGCAGTCCGTCGTTGTGCTCCTTGTAGGCCTGCAGGAGCTCGTCGACGTGATCGGAGTCGATGGCGGTCATCTGTGCGACGATGCCCTGGCCCCCGACGGTCATCTGCAGCTCGGCGGGGGGAATCTCGCGTCCGAGAACCGTGCGCACGGCGTGCTGCATCGACGCGAGGATGATCGGCCCCGAGTCGATCAGCGTCCCGTCGAGGTCGAAGAGGACGATGCGAAAGCGCACGCGGCGATCGTAGCCGCGGTCAGTAGCCCACCTTCTCGAGGTACAGGCCGTGCGGGGGCGCCGTCAAACCTGCCTCGGCACGAGGCCGGCCCTCGAGGAGCCGCTCGATGCGCTCTGGCGCATCCGACCCGGACTCGAGCATCGTGCCCACGAGCGTCCTCACCATGTGCCGGAGGAAGCTGTCGGCGGTGATCGCGAACTCCAGGCGCCCGTTGCCGATCTGCCAGCCGGCCTCGAGGACGTTCCGCACGAACACCTCGTGTTGCGTCTCGGTCGGCGTGAACGCGCGGAAGTCGTGCTCGCCGAGGAGAAGCGCCGAGGCGTCGCGAAGCGAAGACGGATCGATCGGACGCGACCACTGCAGCGCGCGGCGCGCGTCGAGCGGCGACCTCCGTCCGGTGTGGACGAGGTAGCGGTACGACCGCGCGCGCGCGGAGAAGCGCGCGTGGAATCCGTCGGGCGCCTCCTCCGCCTCGGCCACCGCGACGTCGTCGGGGAGCGCCGCGTTGAGCGCCTCGGCGGTCCGTTCGAGCGGCGGCCCGCCCTCGACGTCGACGCTCGCGACCTGGCCGGTCGCGTGCACGCCGGTGTCCGTGCGCCCCGCGACGGCGAGGCCGTCCCAGCGCGGAAAGACCGCGTCGAGCGCGTCTCGAACGACGCCTTCGACGGTGCGCAGACCCGGCTGGCGAGCCCAGCCGCGGAAGTCGGTTCCGTCGTACTCGAGGGTGAGCTTGAGCGGCACGACGTGACATCATGGCGCGCGCGTGTCGACAGACCGGCGCTACGACCTCTAGGGCACCACCCGCAGAGCCTCGTTCGCCGAGCTGACCGTCAGCCCTGGCTCCGGGCCGCCGCCGATCACGAAGACCCTCCCTCCGAGCGCGGCGACGCCGACGCCGTGCCGCGGGGTCGGCAGGTCGTCCAGCTGCACCCAGCGCCTGTCGGCGACGCGATACGCCAGAACCTCGGCAATCGTTCCGCCGGGCTCCTCGCCTCCGACCGAGACGATCTGGCCGGCGACCCCGGCCGCGCCGGTCCCGCCGCGTGGGTCGGGAACGGGCTGCAGCCGCTTCCACGAGCGGTCTCCTGGTCGGAAGCTCTCGAAATGCAGGAGATTCGTATCGAGGCCCGCCGTACGGCCACCGATCGCGTAGACGACGCCGCCGAGGGCGGCGACGCCGAGGTGCTCGCGCGGCGTCGGGCCGGGGACGACCGACCAGCGCGACGTGCGCAGGTCGAACGCGAGCGTCTTGCGCGCGAGCCGCCTGCCTTCGCCGATGCCACCCGCGACGACGATCCGGCCACGAGCGACTCCGGCTCCCGCCGCGGCGCGCGGGAACGGCATGCGCGGCAGTGCGCGCCAGCGGCCGCGGTCCAGCACGAAGGCGCTCCGCAGTACTGCGCCGGAGTCGGCATACCCGCCGAGCACGTAGACACGAGTGCTCACGCCGACCGCCATCGCATGGTTGACGCCGACCGGAAGATCGGGAAGGCGCCGCCAGGCGTCGCTCGCGGGCGAGTATGCGTCGGCGCGCCGGGAGCTGCCGCCGTCCGCCGTGTACCCGCCGAGGACGACGATCTCGCCCCCGGCCGCGGCCGCGGACACCTCCGTGCGCGGAACGGGCAGGGCCGCTCGCGTCTCCCAGTCGACCGGAGCCGCCGAGGAGGTCGCCACCACGACGAGTGCGATCGCGGCCGCCGCGACGGCACGGGTCACGCCGGCTCGACCTCGAGCGTGAGGCCGGACACGGAACGCACGACGACCGGCGTTCCGGCATCGCAACCGGCTTCGCAGCGCGCCCGCCAGATCTCTCCGTTGACCCGCACCTGGCCGTCGGGGCCGAGCGCGTCCAGGGCAACCCCGGTCAGGCCGACGAGCGCAGACACTCCGACCTTCGCCTTGCGACGCTTCGAATACCAGATGCCCACACCGACCTCGACGAGGTCGAGGACGAGCGCCACGACCACCGCGATTGCGCCCCAGGGAGAGGGCAGCACAAAGATCGCGAGCAGGAGCGCGATGACGAAGAGCACCCCGGCAGGGTACTCCGGGGATCGGGGCCGCTACTCCTCGGAGTCGCTCTCGGGCTCGTCGGCGCGCTCGGCACGACGGGCGGCGAACGGCGACACGACGGGCTCGAAGTCGACGAGCTCGAGGTACACCATCTCGGCGGCGTCGCCCTGCCGCTGGCCGAGACGCACGATGCGCGTGTAGCCGCCAGGCCGGTCCGCGAAGCGCGGAGCGACATCTGCGAAGAGCTGGTGCACGACGTTGTTCGAGCGAAGCGCGGCGAGCGCCTGCCGTCTGGCATGGAGGTCGCCGCGCTTGCCCAGGGTGATCATCTTCTCGGCGAAGGGCTTGACCGCCTTCGCCTTCGCCTCTGTCGTCTGGATCCGGCCGTGCTCGATCAGGGCGCCTGCGAGATTCGAGTAGAGCGCCTTGCGGTGGGCGGAGTCCCGCCCGAGCTTCTTGCCGGATCGCTGGTGGCGCATCGGGCTAGACGAGCTCCTCGCCCTTCAGCGTGAGGCCGTGCGCACCGAGCGCCGAGCGAACCTCCTCGATCGA
>DASTYQ010000007.1:0-2196 GCA_035764775.1 Gaiellaceae bacterium | reverse complement strand
AGCTCGAGTCCCGCGCGTACGAGCTCGCCGGGGAGGAGTTCGTGCTCGGATCGCCCCAGCAGCTCGGCCGCGTGCTCTTCGAGAAGCTCGAGCTGACTCCGGGCCGGAAGGGGAAGACCGGGTACTCGACCGACTCCAAGGTGCTGCGCGCGATCCGGTCGGACCACGAGATCGTTCCGGTGATCGAGGAGTGGCGCGAGCTCACGAAGCTCGTGAACACGTACCTCGGTCCGCTACCGACGCTCATCGGCGAGGACGGGCGGCTGCACACGACGATCAACCAGCACGTGGCCGCGACGGGTCGTCTCTCCACGACGAGTCCGAACCTGCAGGCGATCCCGATCCGCACGGAGCTCGGGCGCGAGATCCGCTCGGCCTTCGTCGCCGAGCCCGGCTCGCGGCTGCTCTCGGCCGACTACTCGCAGATCGAGCTGCGCATCCTCGCGCACGTCTCGGGAGAGCCGAAGCTGCGCGAGGCGTTCGAGCGCGGCGAGGACATCCATCGGGCCACGGCTGCAGAGGTGCTCGACAAGGATCCCGCGACGCTGACCTCGGGCGAGCGCGCGATCGCGAAGATGATCAACTTCGGGATCGTCTACGGGATCTCGGCGTTCGGCCTCTCGGAGAACCTCGACATCCCCAAGGAGCAGGCGCAGGCCTACATCGACGCGTACCTCGCCCGCTTCCCTCACGTGCAGGCGTTCATCGCCCGCACGATCACGCAGGCGAGTGAAGACGGCTACGCGACGAGCCTCCTCGGCCGGCGCCGCCCTGTCCCCGAGCTGCGCGCGATGAACCGGCAGACGCGCGGGTTCGGCGAGCGCGTCGCAGTCAACTTCGTCATGCAGGGCTCGAACGCGGACATCATCAAGGTCGCGATGGTCGCGATCCACGAGCGTCTCCGCGCGGAGGGCCGGGGAGCGCATCTCGTGCTGCAGGTGCACGACGAGCTGCTCCTCGAGGTGCCCGAGACGGAGGTGTCGAAGGTTCGCGAGCTCGTGCGCGAGGAGATGGTCGGTGCGTATCCGCTCGACCCGCCGCTCGCGGTCGACATCGGCGTCGGGGACGACTGGGCCGAGGCGAAGTCGTAGGGGCAGGAACCTGTCCCGCCCGCGAGGGCGTGACAGTCCGGCGCCTATAGCTCGAGCGTCTCGCCGTTGTTCGGGACGAGGACGCTCGGGAGCGCAGCGCGCAAGGCCGCGCGCGTGAGGTAGCAGTGGTTGAGCGCCTCCATGTGCGCCGCGACGACCGTCGGCACGCGCGCAGCCACCTCGCGCACGTCGTCGATGCCCATGACGATCAGGCCACCTTCTTCGAACTCTGCGCCGCCGGCGTTCACCACTGCCACTCGCGGTCGGTGGCGTGCGATCGTCTCCTCGACCGCCTCGTACCACACCGTGTCGCCCGCGAGGTAGAGGTCGTCCAGCACGAAGCCACTCACGGGCGCGAGGAGCTCCGCGATCCGACCGGAGCCGTGTCGCGCCGGCGTCCTGGTCATCCGGATGCCGTTCCAGTCGAGCTCGGAGTCCACGGGCCGCGTGTCGACGCCGAGCTCGCGGAGCGCGTCCGCGTCTTGGGGCTGGCAGAAGACGGGGACGTCGCGCGGTAGCAGCTCCTCGCCGCGGGTGTCCAGGTGATCGCGGTGCCGATGGGTGACGATGACCGCATCGAGCCCGCGGACGACCTCGTCCGCAGGGAACGGCAGCGGCACCGTGGGATTCGGAACCGGGTTGCGCGTGCCCTCGATCGCAGGCCTTGCGCCGGCGTCGTCCAGCATCGGATCGACCAGAATGCGCGCGTTTGCGAGCTCGACGATCAGCGTTGCGCTTCGCACGAGGGTGATCCGCACGGCAAAGTTCTACCGGCGAGCGCTTGACCTGGATTTCTGCTGCATCCGGCTATACTCCGCGATCCGATGGCGAATGACATCGCCGAAAAGCCGGCTGCCGCCGAAGAGGGCGTGTGGACCACCGGCCCTGACGGGGAGCTCGTCCCCGACTACGACTCTGCCTTCCCGGAGATAAACGAAGGCGAGGTCGTGCACGGCACGGTCGTGCGCGTCGACAAGGACGAGGTGCTCGTCGACATCGGCTACAAGTCGGAAGGCGTCATTCCCGTCGCCGAGCTGACGATCCGGCGGTCTGTCAACCCCGCGGACGAGGTGTCCGTGGGCGAGGAGATCGACGCGCTCGTGCT
>DASTYQ010000006.1:0-12592 GCA_035764775.1 Gaiellaceae bacterium | reverse complement strand
GTAGTGGGTGGTGAGGAGGATCGTCATGCGCTCCTCGCGCGTCAGGCGCTCGATCTCGCGCCAGATCTCCGCGCGCGCCTCGGGGTCGAGGCCCGTGGTGGGCTCGTCGAGGAAGAGGACGCTCGGGCGGTGGACGAGGGCGAGCGCGAGGTCGAGCCGGCGCTTCATGCCGCCCGAGTAGCCGCCGACCTTCCGGTCGGCTGCATCGACGAGCCCGACCCGATGCAGGAGCTCCTCCGCTCGCGGCCCGCGCTCGGCTTTCCGGACGCTCTGCAGCGTCGACTGGAGACGGAGGTGGTCTCGCGCGGTGAGGAGCGGGTCGAGCGCAGCCTCCTGCAGTGCCACACCGATGAGGCCGCGAACCTTCGGGCCGTCCTTCACGACGTCGTAGCCGCCGACGAGCGCCGTGCCCGCGGTGGGCGGCAGCAGCGTGGTCAGGACGTGGACGGTCGTGGACTTCCCGGCGCCGTTCGGCCCGAGGAAGCCGTAGATCTCGCCCGGCTCGACGACGAGGTCGATCCCGTCGACGGCGCGAGGACCCTTCTTGTACTCGCGGACGAGCCCACGGACCTCGATCCCGTTCTCACGCTGCATCCGGCCGCCCACAGTACCCACGCCGGCGTTCAGGGCAGCTGAGCGAGGCGCTCGCGCAACTCCTCGCCGGAGATCTCGCCGCGAGCGAACCGCTCGGCGAGAATCGCACGCGCACGATCCGTGCCCGCGCAGCGACCCGACCTGCGCCGGAAGACGAAGAAGAGGACGGTCGCGATGACACCCACCCACAGGAGCCAGAAGAACGGGAACACGAACCACCAGTGCTCCTCGCTGTCCCCGACGGTGGCGACGAAGGACGTGACGACGTTCATGCCCACCTCCTTTTCATAGCTAACGAATGATTAGGAGCCTAACGATTAGTACCCTACCAAGTCAAGAGAGGACATGAAGCCCAAGGGAACACCGATCGGCCTCCAGCTCGCCCACTCGGCCAAGCGCGTCGGGCGCGCGTTCAACGACGCGCTCGCCGAGGTCGGAGGGTCGCTGCCGACATGGCTCGTCCTCACCCACCTCCAGGGCAACGCCTGGCGAACACAACAGGAGCTCGCGCAGGCGCTGCATATCGAAGGCCCCACCCTCACGCGGCACATCGACGGGCTCGAGGCCGACGGCCTGGTCGTGCGCCGCCGGGACGCGAGCGACCGACGCGCTGTCAGCGTCGAGCTCACGGACGCCGGCAGGGCAAAGCACGCCGAGCTCTTGCGTGCGGTACAGGCGTTCAACAGCCGCTTGCTCGCCGGCCTGAGCGACGAGGAGGTCGAAGAGCTGCGAACGCTCCTCCAGAAGCTCGAGCAGAACGCCCGAGCCGGTTAGGCGATCGGCTCGAGGGGGAGCTTGGCCGCGACCACGGGCTTGCCGTCGCGCCGGTACGCGACGTCGACGGAGTCGTTCTGGCGGTAGGTGCCCGCGATTCCGACCCACAGCGAGAGCCAGCGCCAGAAGCCGAGCTTCCCCTCGGTCCTGAGCTCGCGCTCGAAGACGAGCGTGCGGCCCTCGATTCGGTAGTCGCGGCCCTCCACCTGGGCGACCCCGTTCAGGAACACGTCGAACGGCCGCACGACGTCGGCGGGTAGCCGCACGCGAGTTCCCCGATACGACGCCTCCGACACGTTCATAGAATGGCAGCCGGTGCTCGGCTTCGACCCCCTCGGCTTGCTCGCACAGCTAGCGCCGGTCGCGCCCGAGTCGTCGAACGCCGAGGGAATCCGCGACAGTTATCTCTTCGTCTCGATCTTCGTCGTCGCGATCTTCGTCCTCGTCGAAGGGCTTCTCATCGCGTTCATCTGGAAGTACCGCCGCCAGAAGCGCCCGCGCTTCGAGGACGGCGCTCCGATCCACGGCGCGACGAGGCTCGAGCTCGCATGGACCGCGGGACCGGTCCTCGTGCTGTTCCTCGTCGCTGCGTTCATCTTCATCCAGCTCCCGGGCATCAAGGACATCCCGGACGCAACCGCCGGCGACGAGCAGCTCGAGATCAAGGTCACAGGACGCCAGTTCTACTGGCAGTACGAGTATCCGAACGGCGTCATCGCGATCGACCAGATGCGAGCGCCCGCCGGCGTGCCCGTGAAGCTCATCGTGGACGCTCCGGACTCGGACGTCGTCCACTCGTGGTGGATACCCGCGCTCGGCGGCAAGATCGACGCGGTCCCCGGAATCACGAACGAGACGTGGTTCGAGGCCGAGAACGAGGGCGTCTACACCGGCCAGTGCGCAGAGCTGTGCGGCGTCGAGCACGCGCGGATGCTGGCCTCGGTGGAGGTACTCTCGCGCGATGCCTTCGACGCCTGGCTCCAGTCGGGCAAGGAGGACCTCGGCAAGGAGGAGTGGGAAGGCGTCTGCGCCAAGTGCCATGGCCTCGCAGGCGAGGGTGGGATCGCGCGCCGTATCGCAGGCTCGCCGACGCTGTCGAATCCGCAGGCGCTCGGGATCCTCGTCCGGAACGGACGCGCCACGCGCACCGGAATCATGCCCGCGGTCGGCTCGGAGTGGACCGACGAGCAGGTCGACGCGCTCGCCGCCTATCTGAAGGAGAACCCGCCGAGTGGCAACCCGGGCTGAGTCCATACCCGCCTGGCAGCGGGGGAGGGTGGCGAGCTGGCTCGTCACGACGGATCACAAGCGGATCGGGATCCTCTACATCACGTCGTCGGTCGTCTTCCTGATCCTTGCCGGGCTCATGGCCCTCGCCATGCGCACGCAGCTCGCGCAGGCGAACCAGGACTTGATCAGCCCCGAGCGGTACAACGAGCTCGTCACGATCCACGGCACGACGATGGTCTTCCTCGTCGGCGTCCCCATCCTCGCGGGCTTCGCCAACTACCTCGTGCCACTGATGATCGGCGCAGAGGACATGGCGTTCCCGCGGCTGAACGCGGTCTCGTACTGGTTCTTCCTGCTCGGCGGAGTCGTGCTGATGCTCAGCTTCTTCGCCGCCGGCGGAGCGGCGGACACCGGCTGGACGGCGTACCCGCCACTGTCGATCCAGGCGCCGGGGAACGGCCAGGACTACTGGATCCTGTCGCTCCATCTGCTGACCGTGTCGACGGTCGCGGGAGCGGTCAACTTCCTCGTGACCATTCACAACATGCGCACCCGCGGAATGACGTGGACCCGGATGCCGCTCTTCGTCTGGTCGATCGAGATCTACTCCTGGCTGATCATGGCGGTCATGCCGGTGCTCGCCGCCGCGCTGACGCTGCTCCTGCTCGACCGCGGCATCTCGATCGGCGGCTGGGACATCCAGACCGACTTCTTCAACCCGGAGGACGGCGGTTCGGCGCTCCTCTACCAGCACGCGTTCTGGTTCTTCGGCCACCCCGAGGTGTACATCATCGTCCTTCCGGCGTTCGGAATGATCTCGGAGATCCTCCCGGTCTTCGCCCGCAAGCCGATCTTCGGCTACAAGGCGATCGTCGCCTCGACGGTCGCGATCGGCTTCTTCTCGATGCTCGTGTGGGCGCACCACATGTTCACGGTCGGGCTCCCGATCCCGCTGCAGGCGTGGTTCATGATCGCCTCGATGGTCATCGCCGTCCCGACGGGGATGAAGATCTTCAACTGGCTCGCGACGCTGTGGCGAGGCAACGTGAGCTTCGAGACGCCGATGCTCTTCGCCCTCGGCTTCCTCTCGCTGTTCGTCATCGGCGGGCTCACCGGGATCTACCTCGCGGCCTTCCCCATCGACTGGCAGGTGCACGACAGCTACTTCGTCGTCGCGCACTTCCACTACACGCTCCTCGGCGGCGTCGTGTTCGCGATCTTCGCCGGCCTCTTCTACTGGTGGCCAAAGATGTTCGGCCGGAAGCTCGACGAACGCCTCGGCAAGTGGCAGTTCTGGATCCTGTTCGTCGGCTTCAACGTCGCCTTCATGCCGCAGCACTTCGCCGGTCTCGAAGGGATGCCGCGGCGGATCTACACGTATGCGGACGAGGGCTGGGAGGGCTACAACCTCGCCTCCACGATCGGCTCGTACATCATGGCCGTCGCTTTCCTGCTCTTCGCGGTCAACGTCCTGAAGACGCGGCGGTCGGGCGAGCGCGTGGGCAACGACCCGTGGCAGGCGGATACCCTCGAGTGGTACACGACGTCCCCGCCTCCACCGCACAACTTCGACGAGGTGCCGTACGTGACGAGCGCGAGACCGCTCTACGACCTGAGGAGGAAGCTGCGTGAGCAGCGTGGCGAGCGCGTCTCCTAGCCTGCCGCGCTCGGTCCCGACGGGCGTGCTCTTCCGGGTCACGGCTGTGGCGAGTGCCGTCGTCGTGGCCCTCGTGGTCGTGAGTGCCGTGCTCGAGCTGGGGACGACCCACTGGGCGATCGCCCTCGTGGCGCTGCCGCTGCTCGTTGCGAACCTCCTCCTCGCGCGGCTCGCCTACCCGGCGCTCCTCCCCGGAGCGATCGCCGCGCTCGTGGCGCTGCTCGTGGCAATCGCGCTCGGGGGCGTCGTCGCCTGGAGTGGCGAGGCGACGTGGGCAGTTGCCGTCCACGTCGGCGGTGCCGCTGTGGCGCTCGGCTGCGCGCTGGTCGGCGCGGCGCGTGGCTTTCGTGGAGAGGCGACGCCGCTCGCATCCGCGCACGACTACCTGACCCTCACGAAGCCGCGGATCATGACGCCCCTCCTGCTGACAGGAGCAGCGGGGATGTTCGTCGGCGCCGAGGGAGTACCGCCCATCGGACTCTTCGCGGTGACAATGCTCGGACTCGCGCTCGCGTGCGGCGGGGCGTCGGCGCTCAACCACGTGCTCGACCGCGACATCGACGCCCTCATGGGCAGCCGCACCGAGCAACGGCCCGTCGCGGCCGGTCGCGTCTCGCCCGAGCAGGCGCTCGAGTTCGGGATCCTGCTCTCGGCTCTGTCGTTCGCGCTTCTCGCCTCGGCGGTCAACGTGCTCACGGCCGTGCTCGCGCTCGTCGGGAACCTCTTCTACGTCCTCGTCTACACGCGCTGGCTCAAGCGCTCGACGCCGCAGAACATCGTCATCGGCGGCGCGGCCGGGGCTGTCCCGCCGCTCGTCGGCTACGCAGCGGCGACGGGCTCGCTCGCGCTCCCGGCGCTCTGGCTGTTCCTGATCGTGTTCCTGTGGACGCCGCCGCACTTCTGGGCGCTCGCGCTGATGATCAAGAACGCGTACGCCGCCGCCGGCGTGCCGATGCTTCCGGTCGTGCGTGGAGACCGCGAGACCGCACGCCAGATCGTCCTCTACGCGCTCGCGATGGTCGCGTTCACCGTCTTCGTCGGGATCTGGCTCGGGTCGTTGTACACGGTGGCGGCGCTCGTCCTCGGCGCGGTCTTCATCGCTCTCTCCCTGCAACTTCGCCGCGACCTCTCACGCGCCCGCGCGAAGGTGCTCTTCCACTACTCCCTCCTCTACCTGGCGTTGCTCTTCACGGCCGCGGCGCTCGACCCGGTGCTGCTCTGATGGACCCCGAGCTCGCACGTCGCAATCTCCGCTTCGGCTGGGCCCTGTTCCTCCTCTTCTGGCTGCTCTTCGCCGGCACGATCCTCGTCGCCGTTCTGTACCTGCAGCTGGACTAGCTGTTCCGCAGAGAGTCAAGACGTTCGCCGGCCGAGTTCGACTCGTGGCGGACGTGCCCAGTCAAGGGGTCCTCTCAAGTCGGCGCTGGCAGGTGCCGATCGTCGCCTGGCGCCCTGTCGTCGGCGCAACCGAGTACGAGACCAGTGGTCGCGCTCGGCCTATCCGTGGCGCAGGCAAGGATCGACGCGCACGGTGGCCACCTCGAGGGTCCTCCAGCTCCCCGTCGGTGTCTGGTACTACCGGGTTCGCGGCCTGAACAGCGCGCTGGTCGGCACGCCGGCAATGACGTGGTCGGCGCCGGTCGCCGTCAAGGTCGTCCGCCCCACGTTCCGGATCAGTCGCGGGTAGCACGGTAACGTCGGCGCCGTGAGCGCCGACCTCGAGCTCGCCCTGCGTCTGGCCGATGCGGCCGACGCGATCTCGCAGCCCCGGTTTCGTTCTGGGCTCGCCGTCGAGACGAAGCCTGACCTCACGCCCGTGACCGAGGCGGACCGTGCGGTCGAGGCGGAGCTCAGGCGGATCCTCGCCGAGGAGCGGCCGGACGACGCGATCCTCGGCGAGGAGGGCGGTGCGGCGGGCACCGGCGCGAGGCGGTGGATCCTCGACCCGATCGACGGCACGCGGAACTACGCGCGCGGGATCCCCGTGTGGGCGACGCTGATCGCGCTCGAGGGGGACGGGGCCGTCCAGGTCGGCGTCGTGTCCGCGCCCGCGCTCGCGAGGCGCTGGTGGGCCGCGCGAGGGAACGGGGCGTATGCGAACGGCGAGCGCCTGCACGTCTCGAGCGTCGACACCGTGGAGGAAGCGGTGCTGTCGTTCTCGATCGAGAATGCGGTGCCCCCGCTCGCCCGGCGGGCGTGGCATGCGCGAGGGCTGGGCGACTTCTGGGCGCACATGCTCGTCGCGGAGGGTGCCGTCGACGGCGCCGTCGACGCGCTCGGCCTCAGCGAGTGGGACCTCGCCGCAGTGCAGGTGATCGTCGAGGAGGCCGGAGGGCGCTTCTCCGACGCGGCCGGTGAGCGACGGATCGACTCCGGCACCGCGGTCACGTCGAACGGTCTCCTGCACGCGGAGCTCCTCCGCTCGGTGGCTGCCTAGGTCGAGCGACTAGACGAGGGCGGCGCGCTTGGCGTCGATGCCCTCCAGCAGCGACGCGTACGAGTCCGAGAACTTCTCGACGCCCTCCCGCTCGAGGGTGTCGGTGACGTCGTCGTAGTCGATACCGGCATCCGCGAGGTCGCGGAGGAGCTGATGCGACTCCTCGACGCCCTCCGTGAGCGTCCCGGCCCGCACCACGCCGTGATCCTGGAACGCGTCGATCGTCTCGAACGGCATGGTGTTCACAGTGTCCGCGCCGATCAGCTCCTCGACGTAGAGGACGTCCCGATACGCGGGGTTCTTCGTCGAGGTCGACGCCCACAGGCAGCGCTGAGGACGGGCACCGGCACCGGCGAGAGCGTCCCAGCGCGGGCCGGAGAAGATCTCCCCGTAGCGCTCGTAGGCGAGCTTCGCGTTGTCGACGGCGAGTCGCCCCTGGAGGTCGTCCCGTCCGATCTCGGCGAGCCGCCGGTCGCACTCCGTGTCGACGCGCGAGACGAAGAAACTCGCGACCGACGCGACCTGTCCTGCGTGGCCTCCGCTCTCGATCAGACGCTCGAGCCCCCGCACGTAGGCCTCGGCGACGGCGGCATAGCGATCGAGCGAGAAGATGAGGGTGACGTTGATCGAGCGTCCCGCCGCGATGGAGTCCTCGATCGCGCCGAGACCCGGCTCGGTGGCGGGAATCTTCACGTAGACGTTCTTCCGGTCGACGAGCCCGTGCAGGAGCGTCGCCTGCTCGAACGTCTCCTGCCGCTCGTAGGCGAGATCGGGATCGACCTCGATCGAGACGAAGCCGTCGATGCCACCGGTGCGCTCCCAGATCGGGAGGAGCAGATCGCATGCGCGCTTGATGTCCTCCACGGCGAGCGCGACGAACACCTCCTTCGTGTCGTCGGAGCGCTCGAGCTCGGCGCGGAGCTGCTTGTCGTACCAGTCGCCGGTGGCAAGTGCCTTCTCGAAGATGGTCGGATTCGAGGTCACGCCGACGACGGCGTCCTCCTCGATCAGTCGAGCGAGATGGCCGGTCTCGAGCATCTCGCGCGAAAGCGAGTCGACCCAGACACTGACTCCGTTCTCGGAGAGATCGTGCAGCCTGCTACGCGCCACGGCTGCACGTTACCTCCTCCGCGAATGGGGGAAACGCGAACCTAGAATGGCGCGCATGACCGACGCCGAGCGCCGCCGCGAGCTGGGACAGCAGTTCCGGGTCGACTCAGTCCGGATGAGCGCGGCCGCGAAGTCGGGGCATCCGACGTCCGCGATGTCGGCCGCCGACCTGATGGCAGTCCTCGTCGACGGTTACCTGCGCTTCGACTTCTCCGATCCCAAGAGCGCCGCGAACGACCGGCTCGTCTTCTCGAAGGGCCATGCCTCGACGCTGCTGTACGCGATCTACCGAGCTGCCGGGGTCGTCGGTGACGACGACCTCATGCACTACCGAGAGCACACGAGCATGCTGGAGGGACACCCGACGCCGCTCATTCCGTGGGTCGACGTCGCGACGGGGTCACTCGGGCAAGGACTCCCGATCGGAGTCGGCATGGCGCTCGCCGCGAAGCGGCTCGAGCGCCTGCCCACACGCGTCTGGGTGCTGTGCGGCGACAGCGAGATGGCCGAAGGCTCGATGTGGGAGGCCTTCGAGCACGCCTCGCACTACGGGCTCGACAACCTCACCGCGATCATCGACGTCAACCGGCTCGGCCAGCGTGGCGAGACGATGGTGGGCTGGAACCTCGACACCTACGTGGCGCGAGCCGAAGCGTTCGGCTGGAACGCCCTCGAGGTCGACGGCCACGACGTGGAGGCGATCGACGAGGCCTACGCCCAGGCCGTCGCGACGGCCGGACAGCCGACGGTCGTGGTCGCGCGGACGAAGAAGGGGAAGGGTGTCGCCTCGGTGGAGGACGAGAACGGCTTCCACGGCAAGGCGCTCGACGATCCCGACCCCGCGATCGCAGAGCTCGGCGGACTGCGCGACATTCGAATCAGCGTGGCGCCGCCGGAGCTCCAGGCCCCCGCCCGCGCGGCGCGGTCCACCCTCGAGCTCCCTCGCTACGAGCTCGGCGCCGAGGTCGCGACGCGGAAGGCCTACGGCGACGCGCTCGCCGCACTCGGCTCCGCGCGGCCCGACGTCGTCGCGCTCGACGGCGAGGTCTCCAACTCGACGTTCGCCGAGACCTTCGCGAAGGCGCACCCCGACCGCTACTTCGAGATGTACATCGCCGAGCAGCAGATGGTCGCCGCCGCGGTCGGGTTGCAGGCGGTCGGGTGGAGGCCGTTCGCCTCGACGTTCGCAGCGTTCCTCTCTCGTGCGTACGACTTCGTCCGCATGGCCGCGGTCAGCCGTGCGACGCTGGCCCTCTGCGGCTCGCACGCGGGTGTCTCGATCGGCGAAGACGGCCCGTCGCAGATGGGACTCGAGGACATAGCCTCCTTCCGCGCGATCCACGGCTCGACCGTCCTCCACCCCTGCGACGCGAACCAGACGGCCAGGCTCGTCGCGGCGGTGGCGGACAACGAAGGGATCTCGTACCTGCGCACGTTGCGTCCAGCCACCCCGGTCCTCTATTCGCCGGACGAGGAGTTCGCGATCGGAGGTAGCCGCGTCCTGCGCTCGAGCGACAACGACGAGGTGGCGCTGATCGGAGCAGGCATCACCGTCCACGAAGCGCTCGAGGCTGCCGACGCGCTCGCCGAAGAGGGCGTCGCCGCTCGAGTGATCGACCTCTACTCGATCAAGCCGATCGACGCCGAGACGCTCTCCGCGGCTGTCGAGGCGACCGGCGGACGCCTCGTGACGGTCGAGGACCACTGGGCTGAGGGCGGTCTCGGCGACGCCGTCCTCGACGCGCTCGCCGACGTGGACGAGCCTCCGCGCGTCGTGAAGCTCGCGGTGCGCGAGATGCCGCGCTCGGGAAAGCCGGACGAGTGTCTCGCGGCCGCAGGAATCGACGCGGAGCACATCGCCGCGGCCGCGCGGGCACTCGCAGCACAAGCCGTGCACACGGCCTAGCCGGCCACCGACTCCCTCCGCTCGACTCCCTCTAACCTGGGGCGGCCAATGGCCGTCCTCATCGCATCCGAGCTGCGCAAGGAGTTTGCAGGCGATCCGCTGTTCGAGAACGTCTCGTTCACCGTCGGGCGCAAGGACCGCCTGTCGCTCGCCGGCGCGAACGGCGCAGGGAAGACGACTCTCCTCCGGGCGATCGCCGGCGAGACGTCGATCCAGAGTGGGAAGCTGGCTTTCGCGAAGGGGACGCGGGTCGCGCTGCACGATCAGCGCCCGCCGCTCGAGTTCGACATCACGCTCCGCGCGTACGCGCTGTCCGGTGCTCGGGACCTGCTCGAGCTCGAGCACGAGCTCCGCCGGCTCGAGAAGGCGATGGCCGAAGGCGCGCACGACGAGCCCACGCTCCGGCGCTATGCCGAAGCCCAGGGACGCCTCGAGCACGCCGGCGGCTGGGCGTGGCGCGACCGAGCCGCAGCTTCGATACGCGGGCTCGGCTTCGCCGACGAGGAACTCGACCGCCCGCTCGGGACGTTCTCGGGAGGTGAGCTGACACGCGCATCGCTCGCGCGGGCGCTGGCCGGAGGCCCCGACCTGCTGCTCCTCGACGAGCCGACCAACCACCTCGACGTCCAGAACCTCGAGTGGCTCGAGCGCGAGCTCGAGACGATCGACGCGGCCGTCATCCTCGTCGCGCACGACCGCTGGTTCCTCGAGGCCGTGACGACCTCCGTGCTCGAGCTCGCCCCAGGCGGAGTGCACTACTTCGCGGGGCCGTGGCACGAGTGGCGCCAGGAGAAGGCAGCTCGCGCAGCCGCGGCCGGCAAGACCGCCGGACGCGTCTCGGTCGACATCGCGCGGCTCGAGCGGTTCGTGGAGCGGTTTCGGTACAAGAAGAGCAAGGCGAAGCAGGCGCAGGCGAAGCTCACGCAGATCGCGCGGCTCGAGAAGCAGCGCTCCGAAGCTCGGCGCGAGATCGAGTCGCTGACGAAGCGGAAGCGCACGCTCGGATTCGACTTTCTCGACCCGCCACGCTCCGGTCGGATCGTCCTCGAGGCGGACGACGTGGTGCTGTCCGCGGGGGACAAGCAACTGCTCGACGGAGCGACGCTGGTCGTCGAGCGCGGCGAGAAGGTCGGGCTCGTCGGTCCGAACGGCTCGGGCAAGACCACACTTCTCGCGGCGATCCTCGGCGGCCATCCGCTCGACGGTGGGAAGGTCGCCCTCGGACACGGCGTCGTGCCCGCGTACTTCTCCCAGCACGCCCTCGAGCTGCCGACCTCGGGCTCCGTCCTCGACGCGACCGCCGCGGCGACGGGGCTTCCACGGCCACGTGCACAGACGCTGCTCGGGCGCTTCCTCTTCTCCGGCTGGGAGACGCACGAACGGCAGGTGACCGCGCTCTCGGGCGGCGAGCGCAGACGGCTTGCACTCGCCCTCCTCGTCGCATCCGGCGCGAACTTCCTCGTCCTCGACGAGCCGACGAACCACCTGGACGTCGAGTCGCGCGAAGCGCTCGAGGCGGCACTCGAAGCGTTCCCGGGAACGATCCTCCTCGTCTCGCACGATCGGGCGCTGCTCGACGCTGTCCCCGACCGGATCGTCGCCTTCGAGGACCGCGGGCTCCGCTCGTACGACGGCGGCTGGGCCGACATGGAGCGGGAGCGTGAGGCCGCGAACGCTCCCGCCGAGCTCGAGGCGCCGAAGCCGGAGAAAGAGCCCCGCGCACCGAGACCGCGGCCGGTCAGGCGTGCGCCGACCGAGCTAGAGCTGCTCGAGGGAAAAATCGCAGGGGTCGAAGCCCGGATCGCGGAGCTCGAGCGCAAGCTCGCAGACGACTGGTCGGACATGGACGTCCTCGGCGCGCATCGCGCGGCTCGGGACGAGCTCGTCGCGCTCCTCGAGCGCTGGGAGGTCGTGTTCGGCGAGGCACAGACGACGTGACGTCATGCATGGTCGGCGGCGTACAGGGTTCGTGCATGCAGTGACGATCGACGCGCCGCGTCCGCACGCCACGACGACCCCGTCGTTCGCTGCGGTCGCCGAAGAGCTCCTCGACGACGTCTACGGCTACCTGCTCTACCTGACGAAAAACTGGGCCGTTGCGGAGGATCTGACGGGCGAGACTTTCGAGACCGCGTTCAAGAAGTGGCGCCGGTTCGATCCCGGCCGCGGCACGCCGCGCGCGTGGCTCCTCGCGATCGCCCGCTCGACGGCCCTCGACTGGTTCCGCGCGGACGCCCGGCGCCGAAGGCGGGAGGAGCGTGTCGGAAGCGCAGAGCGTCACGACGACACCGACACGTTCGGCGAGGGCTTCTCCGCCGAGCTCGCCGAGAGCCTGCAGTCGCTCTCGGCCGGCGAGCGCGAGGTGGTCGCACTGCGCATCGTTCTCGATCTCGACGGCGAGGAAACAGCCCGCCTGCTCGGGATCTCGGTCACGGCCGTCTCCACGAGGCTGAGCCGCGCATTGTCGAAGCTCGAAGAGAGGATGAGAGACCATGACGTCGTCGCCTGACCTGATCCACGAGCTGCGGGCGTCGCGTCCCTCCGCGCCGTCCGAGCTCCGCACGCGCATTCGCGCGATCGCGGCCGAGCCCGAGCGGACCGCGCGCGCCCCGTGGGCCGGGTGGCGCTTCCCGGTTCGGCGCGGCCTGCTCGTCGCCGTTCCCGCAGCTGCGGCACTCGCCCTTGCCAGCGCAGGCGTAGTCGGCCTCACGCGCTCCGACTCGCCGCAGGCGGTCGGTCGGGATGCAGCCGAGAAGACGACGCTCGAGGCGCAAGCGGCTCCCTCGGTTCCGAACGCCGGAGCGGCCGACAGCGCACGGACGCCGAGCCCGACCGCGGGCGACCGCGCTCAGAAGGTGAGCGCGACGCTGACGGTCGAGGTGAA
>DASTYQ010000005.1:0-2050 GCA_035764775.1 Gaiellaceae bacterium | reverse complement strand
CTCGTCGCGTGTCTGTGCGTCCTGACCCTCGTGGTCGTCGCTTCCGCGATTCGGAGGCTCCAGCTCTACGAGGACGCATTCGGACTGACGCGAGCGCGGCTGGCCGCCGAGACGTTCTCGTTGTCGGTCGGCGCGCTGTTCGTCCTGGTTCTCCTCGCCGGGCTCGTGCCTGCGGTCCGCGCGCGGTTCGCGGCGATCGCGGTCGCGGGAGCGGCACTTGGCCTGCTTGCGTTCTCGCTCTCGAACCCGGATGGGCGCGTCGCGGCCCGAAACGTCGAGCGCTGGCGCCACACCGGCCGGCTCGACATTCCGTACCTGCAGGGACTCAGCGCGGACGCGGTCCCGGCGCTCGCGCAGCTGCCGGAGCCTCTCCGCGCCAGCGTGCTCGCTCCCTACCGGCGACGCCTCGCGGCAGGCGAGCCCTGGTCCTCCGCCAACCGGAGCCGCCGCAACGCCCGCGCGATCCTCGCAGCCCAGTCGGCTCCGGGCGTGCCTCGCCTCAACTCGCTTGGAATCGGTACACGAACGGCCCGCGGCGAAGCCCGTACGCAAGCGTGATGACGAGCTGAGCGAGGGACTCGACCCACGGCGTCGCCTCGGGGCCTCCGACGTCGACAGGCTCGAAGCCGAGGTCACCGATGAGCACGGCGACGATCTCCTTCGCATCCGCGTCGTCACCGCAGAACACGAGAGCCGGTGGCGGCTCGCTCGGCGGCGTGTCGTGCATGAACGTCGCGAAGACCGTGTTGAACGCCTTCACGTAGCGAGCGTCGGGCGCGAGCTCCGCGATCTCGAGTCCCGCAGGTCCTCCGGAGAGGTTGTTCGTCGCGTCGACGACGACCTTGCCGGCGAGTGAGCCAGCCTGCGCCAGAGCTGCCGCGACCTCCGATCCCGGAACGGCCAGAACGACGACGTCCGCGCCGCGGGCGGTCTCCGCCACCGTGTCGCGGGTCGACACGACGACGTCACGGCCGTTCGCCTTCCACGTCGCCGCGAGCGCGCCCCCGACCGTGCCGCCTCCGATGACGCCGATTCGCACTCGGTCAGTAGAGCACGCGGCGCGGGGTCTGCCGAAGTAGGTTTCGCACGTGCTTCCGATCGAACGCCCCGGCAAGATCGTCTGTGTCGGCCTCAACTACCGCGACCACGCGGAGGAGCAGGGCGTCGAGCTGCCCCAAGCGCCGCTTCTCTTCGCCAAGTGGCCGAGCTCGCTGATCGGGCCGGGAGACGCGATCGAGATCCCGCCGATCGTCACGAAGGCCGACTACGAGGCCGAGCTCGGTGTCGTCATCGGCGAGCGAGTGCGGAGGGTCTCGAAGGAGAACGCGCTCGAGGCGGTTCGCGGCTACCTGTGCGCGAACGACGTGAGCGCTCGCGACCTGCAGTTCGGCGACGGGCAGTGGACGCGTGGGAAGTCGCCCGACACGTTCTGCCCGGTCGGGCCGATGACGCCGCGTGACGACATCCCGGATCCGCACGCGCTCCGGATTCGCGCGATCGTCAGCGGCGAGGTCCTGCAGGACTCGACCACCGCGAATCTCATCTTCGGAGTCGACGACGTCATCGCCTACGCGTCGCAGACGACGACGCTCGAGCCCGGCGACCTCATCCTCACGGGCACGCCGGCGGGCGTCGGCGTCTTCCGCGACCCGCAGCGTCTGCTCCAGCCCGGAGACGAGGTGACGATCGAGATCGAGGGGCTCGAGTCGCTGACGAACCCCGTCGTCGCAGGATGAAGCTCGGTTTTCTCACGGCGCCGTTTCCGCGGCGCTCGCTGCGACAGGTCGCCGAGTGGGCTGCGAGCGAGGGCTTCGAGATGCTCGAGGTCGCCTGCTGGCCCGCCGCCGGCGGAGAGCGCAGGCGCTACGCGGGGACCTCGCACATCGACGTCGCGAAGCTCGACGTCGGGGCGGTTCGCGGCGTTCTCGACCGCTATGGCCTCGAGATCTCCTCGCTCGCGTACTACCCGAACAACCTCCACCCCGATCGGGCCGAGCGTCGTGCAGCGCACGCGCACCTCCGCAAGGTCATCGACGCCGCGGCACAGCTC
>DASTYQ010000004.1:0-8401 GCA_035764775.1 Gaiellaceae bacterium | reverse complement strand
CCGATGCCGAGCTTGTTCGGCCAGATGAGCGCATTGACCTCGTTCATCTGCCAGCGCTGATGACCCTTCGGCAGCGCGGTGCCCTGCGACACGACGATGTTCGTGCACTCGGCGTAGTGGTCGCGGCAGTAGATCCACCCCTTGAAGGTCGCTTCGAGGAACTTCACCGCCGTAGCCTGGTTCGCCTTGCTCTTGATCCAGTCACCGCGGACGAAGATGCCGTCCTGCAACATCCCAGTGCCGAGGTCGGAGTACTTGAACACGTTCAGGTCCTTCATCGTGTAGAGCTTGCCCGTGTCGGGGTTCTTCGTCTCGAGGACCTGCGCGAGCTCGTTGTACGTCATCGCCGACGCAGCGTCGATCTCGTGCTTCAGGAACGCGACCATGTCGAACTGTTGCTGTACGAGGCTGACGTCCTTGTCGGGGTCCATCCCGTACTTGACGAGTGCTGCACGCTGCTCGAACTCGTTGCCGAAGATCCAGACGCCGAACTTCTTGCCGCGCATCTGACGGAAGTTCGTGATGCCGTCCTTCTTCCAGGTCACCTCGGTCGTGCCGGATCTCGTGTACACCTGGGCGATGTTGACGAGGTCGTTGCCCTGGTCGCGGTTCGCGAGCAGGCTCGGGAACCAGTTGACCCCGAACTCAGCCTGCTTCGAGAGAACGGTCTGCTCGTTGACGATCGTCGGCCCGCCGATCTTGAGGTTCACGTCGAGACCAGCGGCCTTGTAGTAGCCCTTCGCCTTCGCGGCGTAGTAGCCGGCGAACTGTGACTGCGTCACCCACTTCAGCTGAATCGTGACCTTCGTGAGCTTAGGGCTCGACGAGCCGGCCACGGCAAAGCCCGTCGCCGAGAGAGCTGCGACGACAACGAGTGCCGCCCCCACCAGATACCACCTACGTCCTTTCACATACCCTCCTTGTCCCGCGGTCCCGGAGCAACCGAAACCGGACTACCTGCCCTACTGGACCCTCCGACCGACGGAGGGATGCCAGCCCAATGCGTATCGCTCGACGAGAGCAATCGCGCCGTAGAAAGCGATGCCCATGATGCTCGCGACGAGGATCGCGGCCCACGACGTCGAGTACTGCGAGAGGTTGACGGCACTCAAGACGACGATTCCCAGCGCCTCCAGCGACCCTCCGAAGTAGTCACCCACCACCGCGCCGATCATCGCAAGGACACTCGCCACCTTCAAGGCGGAGAAGACGTACGGGAGCGAGTTGGGGATACGGACGCGACGGAACACCTCCCGCTCGGGCGCTGCGTAGGAACGCATGAGCTCGATCGACTCGGGATCGACGGATGTCAAACCGCGCAGCGTGTTCACGAGGACGGGGAAGAAACAGAGGACCGCGGCGATCGTGACCTTCGACCACGGACTGAGGAGCCCGAACCAGGCGTTCGTGATCGGGGCGAAGGCGATGATCGGGATGGCGTTGGCGGCGATCATGTACGGCATCAGCGCATTCCCGAACGGGCGCCAGCGGGCCAGGACGAGCGCGGCGACGATCGCGGCTCCACTTCCGAGAACGAAGCCTCCGAACGCCTCCTTGAAGGTGATCCATGCTCCGCGGAGGAGCTTGTCGCGCTCGTCGGCGAGAGCCTGAACGACGTCGGAGAACCTGGGCAGCAGGAACTCCTCAACTCCGAGCACGTCCGGGAGCAGCCATTGCCACGCGGCGAGGCCGAGGCCGAAGACCACGACGGCCGGGAGCCAGTAGCGGATTTGCTCGCCGATGCGTCGGGAGGGCGCCGACGTCGACGGCACCGTGCTCATGCGATCTCCTCCGCTGCGGAGAGCGTCTCCTCGACCTCGTCGGCGCCAACCGCGTGGAGCGACTCGCGGACCTGGGTCACTAGCTCGAAGAACCGCGGCTCCTCCCGCGACGCTGCAGTCCGGGGCTGAGGCAGATCGACAGGGACGATGCCCGCGACACGCCCTGGCCGCGGTGACATGACGACCACGCGCGTGGACAGGAATACCGCCTCGGAGATCGAGTGTGTCACGAAGATCACGGTCGACCCGGTCTCCGTCCAAATGCGCAGCAGCTCCAGGTTGAGCCGCTCGCGGGTCATCTCGTCGAGCGCACCGAACGGCTCGTCCATGAGCAGGAGGGCGGGTGAGAACGAGAGGGCACGCGCGATCGACACGCGCTGCTGCATGCCCCCCGAGAGCTGCCATGGATGGTGCTTCTCGAATCCGGAGAGCTCGACGAGTTCGACCATGTCCCTCACGCGCTCTGCCCGTCTCGCGCGATCCCAGCCGAGCATCTCGAGAGGGAGGGCGATGTTCTTGACGACCGTACGCCAGTCGTACAGGACAGGCGCCTGGAACACGATGCCGTAGTCGCGGTCGAGCCTCGCCCTGCGCGCCGACTTCCCGTTGACCGTCACCTCACCTTCGGTCGGCTCGATGATGTCGCCGATGATCCGGAGCAACGTCGACTTCCCGCACCCCGACGGCCCGATCAGAGAGACGAACTCCCCCCGCTCGACCTGCAAGTCGATGCCTTGGAGCGCGCTGACACCGCCCTTGCCGAAGACCTTCGAGAGGCCTGTGATCGACACGACGGACGCGTCGCCGTTCACACCAGCCGCTCCGGCGCACGGTGCACGACACCCTTCTCTGCGACGAGCACGACGAGGAAGAAGCCGATCCCCAGCAGCGCAGCGAACAGATTCGTTGCCCAGAGACTCGACGGCTCGAGAACGTAGTACTGGTTGAAGTTGAGGATGGCACCGCCGAGACCGTTCGAGATCGAGGCCGTCTGCTCGCCGATGATCGCCCCCACCACGCTCGCCGTTGCAGCGATCTTCAGGGCCGTGAAGATGTAGGGGAGGGCCGTCGGCACTCGCAACTTCCACAGAACCGTCCAACCGCTGGCGGCGTACGAATGCATGAGCTCGAGCGCCCGGGGATCGGCGGACCGCAACCCCCGGATCGTGTTCATGGTGACCGGGAAGAACGTCAGATAGGAGGCGATGACCGCGACGCGGACCCAGTCCGGAGGGGGCTCTCCATTGATCGACACGCTGCCCAGGCCGCGGACGACGATGGGCGCAAGCGCCAGGATCGGGATCGTCTGCGACGCGACGACATACGGCATGACTCCCCGTCGCAGCACGTCGAACTGCACGAGCACGACACCCAGCAGGAATCCGACGACGGCTCCGAACGCGAAGCCGACGGCCGCCGACTTCGCGGTGAAGAGCGCGGCGCGGAGGAGGAAGAGCCACAGGTCGTCGCCGGTGGACGTTGGCTCGCCGAGCTGCAAGAGGATCGTGTGGACGTGCGGGAGGGTCAGATCGTCGACGGCGAACGGCTTGCTCCACCCGTTGCGCTCCCAGAGCCACTTGTAGCCCTCCCAGAACGCCCAGAGGCCTCCGAGCACCAGTACGAACACGAGGCCCCGCTTGGCGATCCGGCGAAACGCCATCGGAGGAATGTGTCACACACCCGCTTCCGGTGCAGAGGGTGCATGGGCCGCACTAGGCTGGTCGGATGGCGCTCGATCCGAAGCGAACGGTCGTCGAGCTGAAGGAGCTCCGCGAGCTCACAGGGGACGAGCACGGTGCGCAACGCGTGGCGTGGACGGACACCTGGGAGCAGGCACGCGCGTGGCTTCGCGAGCTCGTCTCGGAGACGGGCGCCGAGGAGTCGATCGACTCGGCCGGTAACCAGTGGTTCACGCTTCGCGGCGGATCGGAGCGCGCGGTGCTCATCGGCGGGCACATCGACTCCGTCCCGAACGGCGGCTGGCTGGACGGGTCTCTCAACGTCGTCGCCGGCGCCGAGGTCCTCCGCCGCGTGGCGGCGGACGGGACGCCTCCGGTCACCGTCCGGCTCGTCAACTGGGCCGACGAGGAGGGCGCGCGGTTCGGCCGCAGCCTCTTCGGGTCGAGCGCGGCGGCAGGCTCCATGTCCGACCAGGACGAGCTGCGCGAGCTGACCGACCTCAACGGCATCTCGCTCCCCGCGGCCCTCTCCACCCACGGTGTGGAGCTCGACTCAGCCCTTGCGGCGCGCGCCGAGCTCGACTCCGCCGCCGCCTACCTCGAGCTGCACATCGAGCAGGGCCCGGTGCTCGAGGCACTCGGACTCCCGCTCGGCGTCGTCCTCGGCACGGTCGGCGTCGAGCGCCACCGAATCACGTGGCGGGGGCAGGCAGCGCATGCCGGCTCGACTCCGATGGACAGGCGCCGCGACGCGCTCGCCGGGGCCGCGAAGCTCGCGCTCGAGATCCGCGATATCGCCCGCCGCACCGGCGGCGGCGCCGTCTGCACCTCGGGTGGCGTCGTCTGCAAGCCCGGGATCGTGACGTCGGTGGTCGAGACCGCGGAGCAGCTCCTCGACCAACGCGACCTGAGCGCGCAACGGCTCGCAGCGATGCTCGCCGAGGCGAAGGCGGCGAGCGAGCGCTTCGCCTCCGAGGAATCCATCGAGGTCGAGTGGGAGCGGATCTGGTCGATCGAGCCGATCCTCTTCGACGACACCCTGATCGGGCTCTGCGAGGAGGCGATCCAGGAGGTCGGGGCAATCCCGCACCGGCTCCCGTCAGGTCCGCTCCACGACGCGGCCGAGGTGTCGCGCGCCGGTGTCCCGACGGTGATGCTCTTCGTGCAGAGCCTCCGCGGCCTCTCCCACACGAAGCTCGAGGACACGCGCGAGGAGCACCTCGAGCTCGCCGTCGCCGCGCTCGACGGGCTCGCCTCGAAGACGATCGCCTGGGTCGCAGGCGGCGGCGGGCGCTGACCCGCTCGACAGCCGGAATCGCCGCCGGGCTCGCGGTCGGCGGCTGCCTCACCTGGAACGTCTCGAACGTCGGTGCTGCGGCCGATCCCCTCGCCGAGCACTACGGCGTGTCGGTCGCAGCCGTCGGGCTGCTCACGACGGCGCTCTTCGTCACCCACCTCGCCGTCCAGCTTCCGGCGGGTCGCGGGGCCGATCGCTACGGCTCGCGGAGCGTCGCACTGCTCGCCGTCGTTGCAGGGGTCCTCGGGAACGCCGTTCTGCTGCTCGACACGAGCTTCGAGGTCGCCTTCCTCGGGCGGGCGATCGTGGGACTCGGCTCGGGCGCGGCGTTCGTCGCCGGACTCGATCTCGTCCGCGCCGGAGGTGGAGGGACGACGCACCAGGGTCTCTACGGCGGGGCGACCATGGCGGGCGGCGGGCTCGCGCTGATGATCGTGCCGACGCTCACCGACGCGACGAGCTGGCGTGCCGCCTACTGGACGGCGGCGGTCCTGGCCGTCCTCGCCGCCCTTCCGACGCTGGTAGCGACCGGCCTTCCGCGGATCGGACACGCGGGCGCGTGGCTCCTCGGCGACCGGGATCTCCTGCCGATCGGGATCATGCAGGCGGCGACCTTCGGGCTCGCGGTCATCGCGGGAAACTGGGTCGTCCCGCTTCTGGAGAGGCAGGGGGCGAGCTCGACCGCGGCAGGTCTCGCAGGAGGGCTGATCCTGTTCGTCGGCATCGTCACCCGTCCGGCCGGCGGTGTCCTCGCGGGGCGCGTCAGCGGTCGACTCCTCGTGGCGTCGGCGCTCGTCGGCACGTCGGCGGGAGCCCTCCTCCTCGCGCTCGGTGGCCCGATGGCGCTCTCGACGCTCGGTGCGTTCGTCCTCGGGCTCATGGCGGGGCTCCCGTTCGCGGTGATCTTCGCGGCGGCCCAGCGTCAGCGCCCGGATGCCCCGGGAGCGGCGATCGCGCTCGTGAATGCCTGCGCGGTCCTGACGATCCTCGTCGGCACGCCGCTTGCGGGCCTGGCCTTCGAGCTCCCGAGCGACGGCCGTGTCGCATTCGCCGCGATCGCTGCGCTCGCCGCAGCCGCGCTGCTTCCGCTTCGCGCAGCACGCATCTAGGCTCGATAATCGCGCTTTCCGAACGAGCGAAGGAGAACCGAGATGGCTCTGAGCTTCGGCGTCACCGTCCTCCCCGATCCCCCGTACAGCCGCTTCCTCGAGCTGATCAGACACGCCGAGGCGAACGGCTTCCACTACGGCTGGACGTACGACTCACACGTGCTCTGGCAGGAGTCGTTTCCGCTGCTGACCATGGCCGTCCAGGCGACGACGACGATGAAGTTCGGCCACTGCGTCACGAATCCCGGAACTCGCGAGCCGACCGTGCTCGCAAGCGGCTACGCGACGCTGCAGGACATCTCGGACGGCCGAATGGTGATGGGCATCGGCCGCGGTGACTCGGCGCGGCGCTACATCGGTCAGCAGCCGGTCCGCGTCGCGGAGTTCGAGCGTCGCTGCCGGATGATCAAGGACTTCATGAACGGTCGCGAGGTCGAGTGGAACGACAAGCAGCTGAAGCTCGCCTGGGTCCGGCCGGAGCTGCCCGAGATCCCGATGTGGATCGCCGGCTACGGGCCGAAGGCGCTCGCGGTGGCCGGTCGCGTATCGGACGGCGTCATCATCCAGCTCGCCGACCCGGTGATCGTGAAGTGGATCATGGACACCGCCCGCGAGGCGGCTGCCGAAGCCGGTCGTGATCCGTCGGAGCTCAAGTGCATCGTCTCCGCGCCGAGCCACATCACGGACGACATCGCGGACGCGCGCGACCAGGTGCGGTGGTTCCCGGCGATGGTCTCGAACCACGTCATGGACCTCATCGAGCGCTACGGGTACGACTCGGAGATCCCGCACGAGCTGACCGAGTACGTGCGCGTGCGGAAGTTCTACGACTACGACGAGCACTCGCGCGTCGGCGCAAAGCACGGCGAGTTCGTCACGGACGAGATCTGCGACCGCTTCTGCGTCCTCGGCAACGCCGAGCAGGCGACCGCGAAGCTGAAGGAGCTCGAGGCGGTCGGCGTGGACCAGTTCAACATCTACCTCATGACCCATGGCCAGGAGGAGGACCTCGCCGCCTACGGGCGCGACATCATCCCTCAGTTCGCCTGAGAGTTCGCGTCCTCACGTGAGCGCTCGGCTCAGACTGATGTCCTCGTCCTCGAAGCCCATGCGGGCATAGAGACCTCGCGCGCGAGCATTTGCGGCTCCCGTGCTGACGGAGATGCGCGTGTACCCCTCTTCCCTGGCGCGAGCGATGATCGCTTCAACGAGCGCTGCCCCGACGCCGCGCCCTTCGGCGTCGTCGTCGACCACCAGCTCGCCTATCGAGCCGTCGAGCTCTCCCGCCCAGTGGTGCCCGGGACTCAGCGTGATGAAGCCGACGATACGTCCGTCGAGCTCGGCGACGAGGACGGCATGACCGGCCTCGTCCATCGACGCCAGTGATCCTTCGACCCAGCCTCGTACGGCGCTGGCCACTCCTGGCTCGGGACGCCACGAGGCGACGCCCTCGCGAAGTCGCGGCGCGAGCTCGAGCACCGCGGCTCGATCGGCCTCGGTCGCCGGACGGATCGTCAGCGGCACGCCGCCATGGTAGGTGGAGCCCGTCAGATGATGGTGGCGCCGAGCGCGCTCGCGACCAGCTCGACGGCGGTGACCGCGGTCGTGTTCTCGCGGTCGAGGATCGGGTTCACCTCGACGACCTCGAGCGAGCCCGCGAGCCCGGACTCGGCGACGAGCTCCATGGCGAGGTGCGCCTCGCGGTAGGTGAGCCCGCCACGCACGGGCGTGCCGACACCGGGAGCCACTTCGGGATCGAGCGCGTCCAGATCGAGCGAAACGTGCACGAAGCCCGGCCCCGAGACGTGGTCGAGCGCCTCGCGAGTTGCACGCTCCACGCCGATCCGGTCGATCTCGCTCATCGAGAACACGCGCACGCCGGCTTCGCGGAGGAGCTTCCGCTCGCCGGCGTCCGCCTGCCGCAGCCCGAGCAAGGCGACGCGGCGCGAGTCGAGGGCCGGCAAGGGCCAGGCGTCGCTCGCAAATGCGTCTCCGGCGAGCCCGAGGGCAGCCGCGAGCGGCATGCCGTGGACGTTTCCACTGGGGCTCGTAGCTGGCGTGTTGATGTCCGCGTGCGCATCGATCCACAGCACGCCGCCCGTCCCGTGCAGCCTGGCGAGCCCTCCGAGCGTTCCGAGCGCGACCGAGTGGTCGCCGCCGAGGACGAGCGGGATCGCCGTGCCCGCCTCCTCGACCACCTTTGCCGCGACGCGAGCGCAGGTCTCCTTGATCTCGGGCAGGAACCGGGCGCGCTCGTCGCGCACCGTCGTCGCCTCCGGCACCGCCGTCTCGACGTTTCCGTGGTCGCGAACGGTGTATCCGAGGCTCACGAGTCGTTCCTCGAGCCCCGCGTAGCGGATGGCCGACGGCCCCATGTCGACGCCCCGACGGCCCTGCCCGAGGTCGAGCGTGGCGCCGATGACGGCGACCTCACGAACTGCGCTCATCGCGGGAACCTAACTACACTGAGTCGCCGCGGCGAGGTAGCTCAGCTGGTAGAGCACACGGCTGAAAACCGTGGTGTCGCCGGTTCAA
>DASTYQ010000003.1:0-20815 GCA_035764775.1 Gaiellaceae bacterium | reverse complement strand
CGATGTTCCCGAAGTTGCCTTGGCCGTCGACGAGCGGGTAGCGCAGCGAGTAAGGCTGCGCCATCCGGACGAGGGTGTCGTAGATCGACTGGTCGCCGTGCGGGTGGTAGTAGCCCATGACGTCACCGACGACGCGAGCCGACTTGAGCCGCGGCCGGTTCGGCTGCAGGCCCGCCTCGTGCATCGCGTACAGCACGCGGCGATGCACCGGCTTGAGCCCGTCGCGCGCATCCGGCAGGGCGCGCGCGACGATGACGCTCATCGCGTAGTCGATGAAGCTCGAGCGCATCTCCTGCTCGAGCTCGCGGCCCTCGATGCGGCCCGCGCCGAGCGGCTCGATGACGTCAGACATCCAGGAACCTCACGTCTCGCGCGTTCTGCTCGATGAAAGCTCGCCGCGGCTCGACCTGGTCGCCCATGAGCATCGAGAAGACCCGGTCGGCCGCTGCGGCATCCTCGACCTCGACACGGATCAACGTGCGGTTCGTCGGATCCATGGTCGTGTCGGCGAGCTCCTCGGCGTCCATCTCGCCGAGGCCCTTGAAGCGGCTGACCTGGAGGCCCTCCTTCGCGAGCTCGAGCGCCGACTCGCGAAGCTGCCCGAAGGTGTCGGCGTGCCGGGTCTTCTTGCCGAAGGCGATGTCGAACGGCGGATGCCCCACGATCTCGACCAGCCGGGCGTACGTCTTGCGCACGTTCGCGTAGATCGGCGACGAGAAGAGCGTGCTCGGCACGACCACGCTGGCGGCCGCTCCGGTCTCGCCCTCCACGACCCGAACTTCCGTGTCGTCGTCGGTCGTCTTCAGGATCGCGAGCTCGTAGCCGTTCGCGTCACGCGTGGCGAGAGCATCCTCGACCGTCGAGGCGTCGCCCTCGACGAGGCGATGATCGACGACGAAGTTCGCAGGCCCGGCGCCGAAGTCCTCGCGGAGGCGCGAGACCCAGCCGTCGAACTCGTTCAGGACCTTCACGAGACGGCCGTACCTCGTCTCCGTGAGCTTCTGCGTCTCGCCGCGACGATCCGTCACGTCCATGTCCTTGATCCGCTCGCGCGCCAGAAGCTCCTCGAACTGGGACTCCTTCTCCATGTAGCGCTGCTGCGAGCCGATCTTCACGCGGTAGAGCGGCGGGACGGCCATGTACACGTAGCCGCCCTCGACGAGCTCCTGCATCTGGCGGTAGAGGAACGTGAGGATGAGCGTTCGGATGTGCGCGCCGTCCACGTCGGCGTCGGTCATGACGATGATCCGGTGGTAGCGAAGCTTCTCGATGTCGAACTCGTCCGCGATCCCCGTCCCGATTGCGGTGATGATCGCCTGGATCTCCTCGTTCGAGAGGACCTTGTTGATGCGGTTCTTCTCCGCGTTGATGACCTTGCCGCGGAGCGGGAGGATCGCCTGGTAGCTGCGGTCGCGCGCGTCGACGGCCGACCCGCCGGCGGACACGCCCTCCACGAGGAAGAGCTCCGCCGACTCCGGATCGGAGATCTGGCAGTCGGCGAGGCGGCCCGGCAGCGAGTTCGAGTCGAGGGCGCTCTTACGGCGCGTAAGCTCGCGTGCCTTCCGCGCCGCCTGGCGCGCGCGGGCAGCCGAGACGGCCTTGGTGATGATCTGCCTGGCCTCGGTCGGGTTCTCCTCGAGGTACTGCCCGAGCTGCGCGTTGACGGTGGTCTTGACGAGACCCTCGATCGGCGGGTTCCCGAGCTTCGTCTTCGTCTGGCCCTCGAACTGCGGGTTGCGGAGCTTCACGGAGATCACCGCCGCGAGACCCTCGCGGACGTCCTCGCCCTCGAGGTTCTCCTCCTTCTCCTTGAGCAGTCCCTTCTCGCGCGCGTATCGGTTCAGCGTCCCCGTGAGCGCGGCCCGGAACCCGGACAGGTGGGCGCCGCCTTCGGTCGTGTTGATGTTGTTCGCGAACGAGAAGACGGACTCGACGTACGAGCTGTTCCACTGCATGGCGATCTCGACCTGCCCGTCGTCGGTCTCGCCGTCGAAGAAGATGACGTGCTTGTGCACCGTGTCCTTCGCTTCGTTCACGTGCGAGACGAAGTCGCGGATACCACCCTCGTAGTGGAACTCCTCGGTCTTTCCGCCAGCGCGCTCGTCGCGGAGGACGATTCGGAGGCCGCGCGTGAGGAACGCCGTCTCGCGCAGACGCTGCGAGAGCGTCGCCGCGGAGAACTCGGTCTCCTCGAACACGTCCGGGTCCGGAAGGAACGCGATGGTCGTTCCGGACTCGTCCTTGCTGGAGACGCCGATCGCCTCCATGTCCCCGGTGGGCTCACCCCGCGCGAACTCCTGCCGGTACACCTTGCCGTCGCGCCGCACCTCCGCGGAAAGCCACTCCGACAGGGCATTCACGACCGAGACGCCGACGCCGTGGAGCCCGCCCGACACCTTGTAGCCCTCGCCGCCGAACTTCCCGCCGGCGTGGAGCTTCGTCAAGACGACCGTCAGAGCAGGGAGTCCTTGCTCGGGGATGAGGTCCACCGGAATGCCCGCGCCCGCATCCCGGACCGTGACCGAGTTGTCCGGATGGATCGTGACGTCCACGAGGTCGTTGCGGCCCGCGAGCGCCTCGTCGACGGCGTTGTCGACCACCTCGTAGACGAGGTGATGGAGGCCGCGCGACCCTGTCGACCCGATGTACATCCCGGGTCGTAGACGAACCGGGTCGAGGCCCTCGAGGACAGTGATGTCTTTTGCTGTATAGGCTGCTTCTGCCATTAAAAAAGCCCTGCAAATCGCCATATTGCGGGGCCGGGTAAGTCTACCAGAAAGAGCGGCCGGACCGGGCCTTCAGGAGGCTCGCCCGGGCGGCTCTCGCAACCAGCTCGCGCAGTTCCTCGTCCTCGATCTCGGCGGCGGCCTCGGCGGCCTCCGAGGCGATCTCCGCAGGCACCTCGAGAGGCTCCGTGGACGTAGCCTCGGGCTGCCCTCGGGCGGACGCCGGCTCGGGAATCGGCCCTGTCGCGAAACGCAGCTTCGTAGGTGCCGCGTCGTCCAGGCGCGCCTTGAGTCCCTCCATGATCGTGTCCTGCAGCAGGTCGAGCTCGTGTGCCCAGGTCGCCGACGCGGTGGCAACGTGCAGCGTTCCGTCCCGTGCGACGCGCAAGGGCCACGCGTTTCGAGCCACCGCTTCGCCGACGACCGCGGGCCAGACGGCGGTGAGCCGGCCGAGCGGGACGGCATCGCGGCTGCCGCTCCGCGAGAGCTCGTGCTCGATCTGGTCGCCGATGCGCTCCATCACCCGACCCGTCCCGGGGTCACGACGAGCGAGACGGCCGGCTCCGTCGGCAGCGCCTCGGCAGCTGTTGCGGTCACGACCGTCTGCGCTGCGCGGGTGATCACCTCGGCGAGCGCTGCTCGGCGGGATCCGTCGAGCTCCGAGAGGACGTCGTCGAGCAGGACGAGCGGCGAGAGGCCGACGCGCTCGCGCAGGAGTTCGGCCTCGGCGAGAACGAGCGACAGGACCGCGACGCGCTGCTCGCCCTGCGATCCGTAGACGCGGAGATCTCGCCCTCCCGCCTCGACACGGAGGTCGTGAAGGTGCGGGCCGGCGCCCGTGATGCCCCTCTCGATGTCGGCGTCGAGCCGCCCTTCGAGCTCGGCGGCGGTGAGGGCCGGGCCTTCGTACGCCAGCGCCGCACCAGCGAGGCCGAACGTCTCGGCGAGCTCGGTGAACGGCGGCGACAGCAGCTCGGCCGTCTCGGCTCGTGCGCCGATGAGCTCGCCCCCGAGCGCGACAACCCGTTCCGTCCAGGGCGCGAGCGCATCGCGGCTCGACTGCCCCGCACGAATGCGCCGCAGCGCCGCGTTGCGCTGGCCGACGGCCGATCCGTAGTCGCCGGCGAGCTTCGCGCGCGCGGGCAGAAGGCGGCCGACGACTCGGTCGAGATACGCACGCCGGGTCGCAGGAGCTCCCTTGACGACGGCCAGACGGTCTGGTGTGAACACGAGCGTCGTCAGCTCGTGGCGGAGTCGCTCTGCCGAGTCGAGCCGCTCGCCGTTGAGCGTGACCGTCCGCGAGTCGCCCCTCGCCAAGCGCGTTTCGGTCTCGAATGCGTTCGCGCCGCGGGCGCCTGCGAGCGAAATGCGGGAGGCGTCTGCGCCGAACCGGATCATCTGGACATCACGCCGGGCGCGCGGCGAGAACCCTTGCGTGCCGACATGGAGCGCCTCGAGGAGGTTCGTCTTGCCGGCGCCGTTGGCGCCGTGTAGGAGCACGACACCGGGAAGGAGCGACAGCTCGAGGGCGTCGTACGAGCGGAAGTCGCGGAGCGTGACCTCGCGGACGATCAGCCCGCGAGGCGGATGGGCATGATCAGGTACCAGAAGCTCTCGTCCGGTGCCGCGATGAGCCCGGGTCGCAGGCGGTTGATGAGCTTGAGCTGCACGGTGTCCGCGGCGACAGCCTCGAGCCCGTCGCGCAGGAAGTCGGGATTGAAACCGATCTCGAGCTCCTCACCCGCGTATTCGATCGGGAGCGACTCCGTCGCCTCCCCGATGTCCTGAGTCTGCGCCGAGACGGTCAGCTCGCCGTCGGCGAACCGCAGCCGGAGCGGCGCATTGCGCTGGGCCATGAGGCCCGCACGCCGGACCACGTCGAGAAACGCGGCACGCGGAGTTGCGATCTCGATCTCGAACGCCTCGGGGAGGAGCTGTTTGTAGTTCGGGAACTGTCCGTCGATGCGGCGGCTCGTGAGCCAGACGTCGTTCGCGGAGAAGATGACGTGGTTCTCGTGGACGCCGAGCTGAACGTCGTCGGCGCCTGCCGCGATCCGCGCGAGCTCCTGAAGCGCGCGTGCCGGAATGATCGCTTCGAGGTCCGGGCCGGTGGACGACAGGCTCGTCTCCTTCACTGCGAGCCGATACGAGTCCGTTGCGGCCATGATCAGGTGATCGCCCTCGAAGCGGACGAGCACGCCCGTGAGGACAGGACGCGACTCGTCGCGCGAGGCGGCACGGCCGACCTTCTCGATCGTCGCGAGCAACGCAGCCGCATCGATCGTCTGCAGTGCGACGTCGAGCGGAGGAAGGCGCGGGAAGTCCTCTGCGCTGTAGACGTTCAGCCGCGACGAGTGGCTTCCGGAGGTCACCGCGAGCACGCCCTCGCCCTCGTCGTACGCAAGCGACACCGAGTCGTCGGGAAGGAGCCGGACGAGGTCGGTCAGCAGACGTCCCGGGACGACGACGCTGGCATCGCCTTCGACCTCACCCGCGAGCGAGGCTCGAATCGAGATCTCCATGTCGGTCGCGGCGAGTGAGAGTCGACCGTCCTCGGCCTGCAACAGGATCCCGCCGAGCACCTGGACCGCCCCGCGAGTCGAGACCGCACGTGAGACGACACCGAGGGAAGCCGCGAGCTCGGCTTTCGAGCAGGTGATGCGAAGCGCTGTGCCGGAGGCCATGTCTGTGTTCATTACTGAAGAAAAAGACTCGTAGTAGTCATAGGAGTGTGAGTTATGGGGACGACGGGCGAATTGTGGCGTCCGAGCGGGGAAAACGCGTGGGGACAGACGTGTGGACGAGCAGGTGCCGTACCAACAGGCTCGCTGAGGTCGACCGCATGGACCCCCACTTCTACCGAGCCTGCTTGATACGCGCCGTCAACTCTTGCACAAGGTTGTACACAGACCGGTCCTCGCGAATGAGCTTGGTGATCTTGTCCTTCGCGTGGATGACGGTCGTGTGATCGCGCCCACCGAACTCCTTCCCGATCATCGGTAGCGAGGCGTCGGTCAGCTCGCGCGAGAGGTACATCGCGACCTGTCTCGGGTAGGCGACCGCCTGCGACCGTCGCGGGCTGACGAGCTCGTCGTGCGTCACGCCGAAACGCTGCGACACCGCTTCCTGGATCCGCGCGATCGTCACCTCGGGCGCGGCCTCGCCCTGCGGGTACACGTCCTTCAACACGTTCTCGGCGAGCTCGACGGTGAGTGGCCGGTCCGTGAGCGACGAGAACGCGACGACGCGGGTCAGTGCACCTTCGAGCTCGCGGATGTTCGCGGAGACACGGCTGGCGATGAACGTGAGCACCTCGGGATCCGTGATCGCCAGCCCTTCGGTCTCGACGCGCTTGCGGAGAATCGCGATCCGGGTCTCGAGATCGGGCGCCTGGATGTCCGTCAGCAGTCCCCACTCGAACCGTGAGCGCAGCCGCTCTTCGAGCGTCGCGATCTCGCGCGGCGGCCGGTCCGAGGAGATGATGATCTGCGCGCCGCCCTCGTACAGCGAGTTGAAGGTGTGGAAGAACTCCTCCTGGATCCGCTCCTTGCCCTCGATGAACTGGATGTCGTCGACGAGCAGCACGTCGTAGTTGCGGTACCGGCGCTTGAACCCCTCGATGCGCGTCCCACGCTCCCGCACGGCGTCGATGAACTCGTTCATGAAGGTCTCGCTCGTCACGTAGCGCGTCGTCAGCCGGCGCGAGTGCTGGCGGACGTAATGGCCGATCGCCTGCAAGAGGTGTGTCTTGCCGAGTCCCGTGCCCCCGTAGATGAAGAGGGGGTTGTAGGCCTGGGCCGGAGCCTCGGCGACCGCGAGGGCGGCCGCATGAGCGAAGCGGTTCGACGATCCGATCACGAAGAGGTCGAAGGTGTACTTCGGATTGAGCTCGACCTCGGCGACCTCTCGGTGGACGAGCTCCGGTCTCGGCTCGACGCCGACGGCCGGTGTGGGCGCAGGCTCCGGGGCCCGCTCGGGCGCGCCCGCTCGTTGGGCCGGCCGCTCGGCGACCGCGAACGTCACGGACGCCGTCCCTGCGCCTGCATCCGCCGCGGCCCGCGTCACGAGATCGAGGAAGTGCCCTTCGATCCAGTCGCGCGTGAAGTCGTTCGGGACCTCGACGACGAGCCGGTCGGGGGTGACCGCGTGCGGCCGTGCCTGGCCGAACCATGTGTCATACGTCGTATCGGTGAGGGAGTCCCTCAGCCGGCCGGCGATGGCGTTCCAGAGGTCGTCGGGTCGTGTCTCGGCGGGGTGCTCCACCCGTCCTCGCGGTCGATCGGGGGTCGTCGGGAAGGGGCGAGCATAGCACCATGTCGGCGAGGGCTCAACGGGCTCCGCGAGCCGCCTGTGGATGAAAAACAGCCCATTTTGCAGCGATTTCCCTTCTTCCACACGCCTGTCCACAGGTGTGGAAGAAGCCGCGCTCGTTGCTCGAGGAGAAAACGCCGATCTCCCAGGAGCAGCGCTTTCCGATGCCGCCTGGCGAATGGCGACTGTGGAAAACGTGACGTCGAGGCGGTCCGTCTATACTCGCCGCTCCCCGCAGCCTCAGCGGAGAGACACGACGTGAAACGCACCTATCAACCGAACGTTCGCCGCCGGAAGCGGCGTCACGGGTTCCGAGCGCGGATGTCCACCCGCGGCGGCCGCGCGATCCTCAAGCGGCGGCGGGCACGTGGGCGCAAGCGGCTCTCCGCCTGAGACGCGCCCGGTGCAGCGCCGCAATCGGCTCTCCCGGTCGAAGGACTTCGACACCGTCTATCGCCGCGGACGCTCGGCGTCGTCCCGCTACCTCGTCCTGCACTGGTTTCCGCGCGACGGCGATCCCGACGGCGAGCCCCGGCTCGGCCTCGCCGTGCCCCGGTCCGTCGGCTCGGCTGTTGCCCGCAACCGGGTGAAGCGGCTTCTCCGCGAGTCCTGGCGTGAGCTCCTTCCGACAGTCCCCGCAGGCCAGGACTACGTGCTCGCTGCGCGTCCCGGTCTCGCGGAGCCCGCCGACGCGCGCGGGAAGGACTGGCTCGTCACGGAGATCGCAGACGTTCTCGAGAAGGCGCGCGCGTGAGGTATCTGGGCATCGGGCTGGTCCAGCTCTGGCGCTGGACGTTCGGGCTCCTCACGCCCGCGGGGACGTGCAAGTATCACCCGAGCTGCTCGCAGTACGCGATCGACGCCTTTCGTGAGTTCGGGCTCGTGCGCGGAGGGGTCCTCGCCGGGTGGCGCCTCCTGCGCTGCAACCCGTGGAGCCACGGCGGCGTCGACTACGCGCACGATCAGAGCGTGTTCCCCCTGTTCCGGTCGAGGAAGGCGCGCGCATGATCGTCGGCGGGATCCTCACGCCGCTCGAGAACGTCATGACCGACGTCCTCACCTGGCTGCACAGCACGGGCGGGCTCACCTGGGCGTGGTCGATCGTCGCACTGACCGTCGTCGTCCGAGTCCTGCTCGTCCCGGTCGCGATCAAGCAGATCCACTCGATGCAGAGCCTGCAGATCCACGCGCCGGAGATGAAGGCGATCCAGCAGCGCTACAAGAGCGATCGCCAGAAGCAGTCGGAAGAGCTGATGAAGTTCTACAAGGAGAACAAGATCAACCCGTACGCGTCGTGTCTTCCGATCGTCTTCCAGATCCCGATCTTCATCTCGCTCTTCTTCGTCCTCAAGGACTTCGAGAAGGAGATCTTCCCGAAGTACTCGGAGTCCTCGCTCGACTGGCTCGGTCTGGTCGACATCACCGAGCCCGTGAAGGATGGCTGGGGGCCGGTCCTGATCGCCGTGTACGTCGCGAGCCAGCTGACGTCGACGTACCTCATGTCGACGTCGATGCAGTCGAAGGCGCAGCGCTACATGATCATGGTGCTGCCGATCGTGTTCCTCCCCTTCATCCTCAACTTCCCGTCGGGGCTGATGATCTACTGGCTCACGACGAACCTGTGGACGACGGGGCAGGGAATCGTGACGCGACGGCAGATACCGAGGCCGGTCGCTCCTCCCAAGCGCTCGAGCAGGACGCCGCCCAAGGAGGAACCGCCCGCGCCGAGCAACGGCGAGCCGCCGTCGGCGGACGGACCGCCGAAAGCGAGCTCCGGCGGCACGCCACGCCGCGTCAAGCGCAAGCGCGGCGGAAGGACGAGGCGATGACCGAGGCGACCGTCACCGTCGAGGCGACCGGGGAGACGGTTGGAGAGGCGAAGTGGGCGGCCTTGCGCGAGCTCGAGTCGCGTGTACCAGGCCTCGATCGCGAGAGCGTCCAGTTCCAGGTCGTGTCGGAGGGCGAGCGCGGGCTCCTCGGCGTGGGATTCGCGCCGGCGCACGTGATTGCGAGCGTCGAGGCGGACTCCGCCGCCGAGACCCCCGACTCGGAGCCCGACGAGGCCACGCAGGCGGCCCGCGAGATCGTCGAGCGCATCGCGGCGGGCATCGGCGCGGACGTCGCGGTCGCCACCCGCTCGCACGAGACCGGCGTCACCGTCACGTGCTCCGGCGCCGACGTCGCGCTCTTCATCGGCAAGCACGGCCAGACGATCGACGCGATCCAGTACCTCGCCAACGCGATCACTCGGGCGTCGGGCGGTGAGCACGAGGTGCTCGTCGATGCTGCCGGATACCGCGCACGCCGCACTGCGACCCTCGAGAACCTCGCGCGGCGCACGGCACAGCGCGCATCGGCGACCGGCCGGCGCGTCGCGCTCGAGCCGATGACACCGGTCGAGCGGAAGATCGTGCACGAGGCGCTGAAGGACGATCCCGAGGTCGAGACGGCGAGCGAGGGCTCGGAGCCGAACAGGTTCGTCGTCGTTTTCCCGCGCGTTCTCGCCGGCTGACGTGAGCCGAGGCGTCCTCGAGCGCTGGCTCGAGGAGGTGGTGACGGCGCCTGGTGCAACCGCCCTCAGCGACCTCGAAGCCGTCCGGCGTGTCCTGCTCGAGGACGCACTTCGCGCAGTTCCCCTGCTCGAGGCGAACGGTCGCCGGGTCGTCGACGTGGGCTCGGGGGGCGGCTCGCCGGGTGTGCCGCTCGCAGTAGCGCTCCCGGGCAGAACCTTCACGCTCCTCGAGGCGGAACGCCGGAAGTGCGGGTTCCTCGAGCGTTTCGCGCACGAGCTGCCGAACGTCGAGGTCGTATGGGGACGAGCGGAGGAACATCCACTCGAGACGTACGACGTCGCGCTCGCGAAGGCCCTCGCGAAGCCGCCCGTCGCGGTGGAGCTCTGCGCTCCGCTCGTCGCGCGCGGCGGCGCCGTCGTCCTCTGGCTCGGCGAGACCGCTGACCGAGAGCAGGTCGCTCGCGCCGCAGCGCTCGTCGCCTGTCGGCTCGAGAGCGACTCGGGCGGGCTCGTCGTGCTGCGGAAGATCGACGCGACTCCTGCCGGGTTCCCGCGCCGCCCAGGGGTCGCGAAGAAGCGCCCACTCGCCTAGGGCGAGCTGCCGGGACGGGCCGTTCGGCTCGTTGGCTCGCGGCTTCGAGCTCCTGGACGAGGACAGGCTGGCGGGCTGGCAGTCGGGGCTGCTGTGGCGGGACGTCACGCCGAAGCCCTCGTACCACGCGTTCAAGGAGGCGGTCGCGCAGGTCCGATCGGGCAGCGTCGACTGCGCGAGGGTGCCGGGCGTCTCCGGCGCGCCGGTTCCCCCGAGAAGCCCCGCGTCCGCGGTCCCGAGATCGGCTAGTCCGCTTCGGCCATTCGCGCCGGGATGGCGTTGTGGAGGCGTATTCCGCTGAACTCGAGGGAGGAATCGACCACGCGGTTCCAGGTCGGCCACAGGTTGTCGACGACTCGAAGCTCGATGCGCGCGGACTCGTGTCGCGCGACGAGGTCGCCCAGCTCGACCACCTCCTCGGGAACGACGGTCTCCGAGCTCAGCCAGTAGCCGCCGACGTCGAGATCCTGGGAGAACGTGGCCTCCGGGAGCCGGTAGGCGTAGACGCGGGTCGTCCGCATCGGCTCGACCCACCGGAGCTCGACGATGTGCACACGCGCCGACCCCGCGAGCAGCTCGGCGTCTCGGGCGCTCGTCTCCGGTGTCGCCCAGAAGGTCACGCGCGGACACTCGCGCGGGAACCAGTAGAGCGGGAGGTGACGCGTGTCGACTGCCCACACACGCGGTTCGTGGCTGGCCGCGGTGGCGCTGACGTGCGGCTCGAACCGCGCGATCGACGCGTTCTCGCTCACGTGCCAGAGAGCGTGTGGACCCTCTCCGACGTAAGGCGGAGCAGGCGCTCGCACGTCGGCGGACTCTAGCCGCCGCCCTCTCTACGCTTGCCGGGTGAGCGCCCTCGAGGTGTCCCCTCACCCGGGAGTCCGTCCGCGCGGAGCTCCGTCGACGAGTACGACACGGATCTACGCCGTCGCCAACCAGAAGGGCGGCGTCGGCAAGACGACGACTGCGGTCAACCTGAGCGCATGCCTCGCGGAGGCGGGCGAGCGGGTGCTCCTGATCGACCTCGATCCCCAGGCGAACGCGACGTCCGGACTCGGGATGCGGGCCAACGGCGTCTCGACCCACGACCTCTTGGACGGCGCCCCCTTGCGATCCCTCGTGAAGCCGTCGGCTGTCGAGAACCTCGACGTCGTCATGGCGAAGAGCGATCTTGCGGCTGCCGCAGTCGAGCTCGCCCAGCGCGACGGAGGCGAGCGCTACCTCGCGGACGCGCTCGACGGCGCTGTCGCCGAGTACTCGTATGTACTGCTCGACTGCCCGCCGTCGTTCGGCCCGCTGACGGTGAACGCGCTGGCGGCGGCGACGCGGGCGATCGTTCCCGTGCAGGCCGAGTACTACGCGCTCGAGGGGCTGTCGCAGCTCCTCGGGACGATCAACCTCGTGAAGGCGCAGCTGAATCCCGGGCTTGCGGTTGCCGGAATCCTCCTCACGATGGCCGACGGTCGTACTCGGCTCAGTGCCGACGTCGAGGCCGAGCTCCGCCGGCACTTCGGCGCACTCGTCTTTGCTGCCACGATTCCTCGCTCGGTCCGCCTCGCCGAGGCCCCGAGCCACGGTGTCCCTGCGATTGCCTACGACCGCCGCTCGGCCGGCGCCGAGGCGTACTGGAAGGTGGCGATGGAGCTTGTCGAGCGTTCCTAAGGAGCGCCGCGGCCTCGGACGCGGGCTCGAAGTGCTGCTGGGCGAGGCAGGCCAGCCCGAGCTGGTGCATCTCCCCAGCGAGTCGATTCATCCGAATCCGCGGCAGCCGCGCCGGCGGTTCGAGCCCGAGGCGGCGGCCGGGCTGGCGAGCTCGATCCGCCTGCAAGGCGTCTTGCAGCCGATCGTCGTCCGCCGCCGCACCGAAGGCGGCTTCGAGCTCATCGCGGGCGAGCGACGCTGGCGGGCCGCCCGCGAGGCAGGCGTCGCGACGCTGCCGGCGCTCGTGCGTGACGTCGAGGATCGCGACTCGCTCCTGCTCGGGCTCGTCGAGAACGTCGCCCGCGAGCAGCTTTCCCCCGTCGAAGAGGCGCGCGCCTACGCATCCCTCGTCGACGAGTTCGAGCTTTCGCTGAGCGACGTCGCCGACCGCGTCGGCCGCTCGAAGCCGGCCGTGTCGAACCGTCTGCGGCTGCTCGAGCTCCCGGAGGAGGTGCTGTGGATGCTCGCCCGCGGGGACATGAGCGAGGGCCACGCCAGAGCGGTCCTCTCGCTTCCCGACGACGAGGCGCGAAAGCTGCTCGCGCGCCGCATCGTCAAGGAGGGGCTCACCGTTCGTGCGGCGGAGCGGGCCGCGCGTGATGGCGGGGCTCGCCGCCGCCCGCGGCGCGTGGCTGCGGTCGATCCCGCTCTCGTCGATCGCGCTCGCACGGCCGCCGAGCTCATCACGGGCATGCCAGTTCGCGTCTCTGCGGGCGCTTTGCAGATCCGCTTCGACGACGAGAAGGGGCTTGCCGAGCTGGTCGAGGCGCTCGAGGCTGTGAGCCTCGCCCGCGAGCGCGCGGCCTAGCAGCACCGGCGCTACAGTTCCCACCCGCGGGCGATTAGCTCAGTCGGTTAGAGCGCCGCTCTGATAAGGCGGAGGCCCCTGGTTCGAGTCCAGGATCGCCCATTCCTTTCGCAGTACGGCATTGCCGATTGGCTACGCCGCACGTGCACGTCAAAGACGCTCGTTTCGCAGGTCGATCCGCATCGGCCGTACCCGGTTTACCTCGAGCCTCGTCTCGGTCGACCTAGAGGCGGAGGGCCCTGACTAACATGCGGTCGTCGGATGCGAGAGATGACTCTCTACGGCGTGAGCTTCGAGCCGATCGGCAAACAGCCGATCGTGCTCCTCAAGACCGTCGACGAGGACCGGTTCCTCCCCATCTGGATCGGGCAGGCGGAAGCGGCGGCGATCCTCATGCGCCTCCAGGGCGCAAGCCCGCAGCGGCCGATGACGCACGACCTTCTGAGCGATGTCGTGTCCGAGCTCAAGGGCGAGGTCGTCAAGGTGACCGTCACCGAGCTCCGCGAGAACACCTACTTCGCGCGTATCACGATCGTGCAGGACGGCAACGAGCTCGAGATCGACTCCCGCCCGTCCGACGCGATCGCTCTCGCCGTCCGCTGCGACGCTCAGATCTTCGCCGCTGACGAGGTCGTGGAGGAGTCGAGCATCGAGTTCCAGGCCGGCGACGAGGAGGCGAGCCTCGTCACCGCCTCGAACCTCGCCGACCTCGACCCCGAGGAATTCCGCCAGTTCATCGAGACGGTCACGCCGGAGGAGTTCGCGTCGAGTCTCGAAGAGGCGCTCGGCGAACCCGAAGAGTACGAGGATGAAGAAGAGGACTGACGAGCGCTAGCCGCTGGCGACGGACGCGACGAGCGCGATGGCGTTGAACGTCGCATGCAGCGCGATCCCTGGATAGACGCTCTCGGTCCTCACCCGTAGCCACCCGACGACCAGCCCGAAGACGGTGAGGATCGGGAGCGCGACCAGCAGCCCGTGCGCTGCGCCGAAGAGGACTCCGGTCGCGGCGACCGCGAGGAGCGAGCCCCACGGGAGGAGCAGTGACAGACCGAGACCGCGATACGTGAGCTCCTCGACCGCTGGGGCGACGACGGTGACGACGACGAAGAAGGCGATGAACGGGGCCGCCCTGCTCGAGTCCCAGCCGTCCGGGACGAGGCCCTGCTCCTCGGTGGGACTCCAATCGCCGAACGCGGAGAGCACGCGCTCGTAGACGAACGCGGCGAGGTAGATGACGCCGAGCGAGAGGGCCGCCAGACCGAGTGCACGCCCCCACGAAGCCGGACGCCGGAGCGCGAACAGCTCTCGCTTGGGGAGGCCTCGCGCGATCAGAAGAAGAATTCCGAGCATGACGCCGTACTGGATGAGGGCGGCCACCGACGACTCCCAGCGGTACGCGAGATCGTCGGGTGTGTCCGTATCGCTCAGCCGTGCCCCGTAGGCCAGCAACGTGAGGACACCGACGAAGATGAGCCACGCCAAGAGGCGCCCGGGATGCCTCTCGGCCGTGGAGACCACGACGGGATTCCAGCAGAACCGTGGCTAGCATTCGGCCATGAGCCCGCCCCGGAGCCGGCGCCTGCCGCTCGATCCGGAGACGCTGCGCCCGCGGGGCCGCCATCAGCGGGCTCTTCGCCGTCGGCGCCGGAAGCGCGGCGCCGTCGTGGGTGTGATCGCGATCATTGCTCTCGTCGCGGCAGCAGGTATCGGCGGAACGGCGGGCGTTCTCGCCTACGGCTCGTCCTGCGACCTCGACTCGCTGAAGTCGGTCGACATCGGCGCGAACACGTTCGTCTATGCGGCCAACGGAACGCTGCTGGGTTCGATCCCGGCAGAGAAGAACCGCGAGCCGGTCAGTGCAGCCGACATGTCCCTCTGGGTCCGGAAGGCGACGATCGCAATCGAGGACAGGCGGTTCTTCGACCACGGAGGGCTCGATGTCGAGGGAATCGCTCGTGCTGCGGTGGCCGACCTCAAGGCGGGCGCATTCGTGGAGGGCGGCTCGACGATCACCCAGCAGCTCGTCCGGAACCTCTACATCTCGCGTGAGAAGACCGTCCAGCGCAAGGTGAAAGAGGCGTGCCTCGCGGCGAAGCTCGACGGGAAGTGGTCGAAGCAGCGGATCCTGACCGAGTACCTCAACCAGAGCTTCTACGGCAACCGCGCCTACGGCATCGAGGCTGCGGCCCAGACGTACTTCTCGAAGCCGGCCAAGGATCTCTCGCTGTCCGAGTCCGCGCTGCTCGCCGGGCTGCCCCAGGCCCCGTCGAGCTTCGATCCGTTCACCGCGCCGGCTCGAGCCCTGGCCCGGCAGCGAGAAGTCCTCGCCGCCATGCTCGACACGGGGGTCATCCCGCGACGGCTCTACCGCCTGGCGCTCGACGCGAAGATCGTGCTACGCCGGGGACGGCTGTACGACGCAATCCGGGAGCCGTACTTCTTCGGGTACGTCCGCGACAAGCTCATCGAGGCATACGGCGCCCAGCAGGTGCGCTCGGGCGGGTTGAAGGTGTACACGACGATCATCCCGCGCTACCAGCGGCTCGCCGAGACGTCGATCAGGGAGACGCTCGACGAGCCGGACGACCCCGCCTCTGCGCTCATCTCGATCAGCCCGAGGACCGGCGCCATCCGCGCGATGGCCGCGATCGTCCCCAACCGTCCGAAGAACCAGTTCAACCTGCTCTCGCAGGCACGCCGCCAGCCGGGGTCGACGTTCAAGACCTTCGTGCTGACCGCAGCGGTCGAGCAGGGCGTCAACCCGGACTCGACGTACTACGTCTCGGCACCGTTCACCTACAAGATCCATCCGGCCGGGAGCTGCGAGGACGAGACGTGGTGGTGCGTGAAAACGTACGCGAACGACTACTACGGCTGGAGCTCGATCCGCAGCGCGACGCTGCGCTCCGACAACACCGTCTACGCGCAGCTCACCCTCGACGTCGGGCCCGAGAAGGTCGCCGCGGTCGCGCGACGCATGGGCGTCCGCTCGCAGCTCGACGTCAACGGGGCATACGTGCCGGCGATCGGGCTCGGCTCGATCGCGGTCTCGCCTCTCGACCTCGCGTCCGCGTACGCCACGCTCGCGGCCGGTGGCGTCCACGCCGAGCCGATGGCGATCCGTCGGGTCGTCCTCGCCGACGGAACGGTCGACACGCAGGCGGGCTGGGGCAAGCCGAAGCGTCACCGCGCGATCTCGGAGGGGGTCGCGGCCGTCGTCACGCGCATCCTCGAGCAGAACGTCCAGTCGGGAACGGGGACGCGAGCCGCGTTCGGCCGCCCGGCCGCGGGCAAGACGGGCACGGCCGAGCTGAACGTCGACGCCTGGTTCGCCGGCTACACGCCCAACCTCGCGACGACGGTGTGGATCGGATACACGAAAGCCGAGATCCCGCTCGAGAGCGTCCACGGGATCGCCGTCACCGGCGGGAGCTTCCCGGCCGAGATCTGGCGTCTCTTCATGGAACCTGCACTCGAGGGAACGGAGCCCGAGGCATTTCCCGAGCCGGCGGTCTGGCCAGAGTGGAAGCCCTTCACTCGCGGCGACTTCGCGCTCTCGTACGACCCGTACGCGACGCAGGAGACGGAGACCGAGACCGAGACCGAGCTCGAGACTGAGACCGAGCAGACGACGCCTGCGCCCTCCCGCGTCGAGTCCGACGACGGCGGCCGATGCCGGAACTGCTGACGGTCGAGCAGGCGCTCGAGCGCGTTCTCGAGCACGCTCGGCCGCTCGCGATCGAAGACGTCCGGCTCGAGGACGCACTCGGTCGCGTCATCAGACAGCCGGCTCGAGCCGTTGTCGACCTCCCCCCGTTCCCCAGCTCGGCGATGGACGGCTTCGCGGTGCGCGCGGCGGAGACGCCGGGGGAGCTGCCGATCGTGTTCCGCGTCGCCGCCGGCGGTGCGCCACCCGGCCCGCTACCCGCCAGAGCGTCCGCCGGGATCGCCACGGGCGGGACCGTGCCAGACGGGGCCGATGCGGTGGTCCCGGTCGAGGTGGTCGAGGATCACGGCGATCGCCTGACCGTTCCTGACGCTGCGCGCGCGGGACAGCACGTCCGGCCGCGCGGGGGCGATGTGGCCGCCGGCGAGGTCGTCGTCGAGCCAGGTGTGATGCTCGGACCGGTTCAGATCGGCGGGCTCGCGGCGGCAGGCGTCGCGAGCGTGGCTTGCTCGAAACGCCCGCGGGTCGCGGTTCTCGCAACGGGTAGCGAGCTCCGAAGCCCAGGTGAGGAGCTCGCGCCAGGTCAGATCTACGAGTCGAACCGGCACATGATCGCGGCGGTGCTGGCCGACTCGGGCGCCGAGATCGACGTGCTGCCCGTTGCAGCGGACGACCCCGAGTCGCACCGCGCTGCGCTCGAGCGCGGGCTCGAGTCGGATGTGCTCGTGACGTCGGGCGGCGTCTCCATGGGTCCGCACGACCTCGTTCGACGCGTGGCTGCCGAGCTCGGAGTCGAGGAGATCTTTTGGGGCGTCGCGATCAAGCCGGGGAAGCCGCTCGCGTTCGGCGTCCGTGGGGACACGCTCGTGTTCGGTCTTCCGGGTAACCCGGTCTCGTCCCTGGTCGGGGCACTCATCTTCGTTCGCCCCGCGCTCCTCGCCCGGCAGGGTCATTCGCATCCGCGCCCGAGCTTCCTGTCCGGACGGATCTCGGATTCGGTTCGCAGGAACCCGCATCGCGACGAGTTCGTGCGTGCGCGTCGGCTCGACTCGACGGACGGTGCGAGGCTTGAGCCCGTGAGCGGGCAGGAGTCGCACATGATCGTTCGCGCCGCGTCGGCCGACGCACTCGTTCACGTCCCTCGCGGCGCGGGCGAGATTCCCGCGGGCGCCGACGTTCGATTCGTCCCGCTCGGCTAGCGACGTACTCCGCGCGTGAGTGAGCGAAGGACGCCGGGTGGCGGAGGCTCGATGCCGTTCCCGTACGGCGCGTACCGGCCGAACGCGATCGCCGCCACCTGCGCGGCCGCCGCGAGCCAGACCAGCGCGAGCAGCGCGGATGACAGCGGCAGGTAGCCGACCGTGACGAGCCCGACCGCGTAGAGAGCCGCGGCGGGAATCGAAAGGCCGAGCTCGTCGGCCAGAAAGACGAGGCCGAGGACGGGGCCGGCGAGGCCGGCAGCGAAGAGCACGGCTCGCTGCCAGAGGCGACGCTCGATCGGGAGCCACAGCCACGCGTAGAGCGACGGCAGCACGAACACGAGGGCGTACGGCTTGGCGACGGCGAGCACGACGGCGACGACGCCGATCGCGGCCAGTGCCGTCGCGAGCCCTGCCAGGCGCTCCTCCGCCGTCGTCGGGCGACCGCGGACGAGACGTCGGCGGGCGACGAGCCAGCCAGCGGCGAGCGCGCCCACCAACAAGAGGATGCCTCCGACGGATGGGTTGTGGAGTGTCTCCGCGAACGGCGAGAGGGGAAGTGCCGCACCGGTCGGGAACGTGCCGCCGAGAGCCCCGATCCAGACGAGGATGCCCGCGAGCAGCGCGACACCGAGCCGGGTACGGAGCGCTCGCAGTGCAGGCCTGAAGGGCAGGCCTCGACGCCTGCCGCGAACGACGAGGTCGACGAACCCGAGGGCGAACGGGACGACCGCGAGCACCAGGGTGAGGCGGACGGCCCAGCCACTCGCCGCGCGATCGCCGAAGAACACGCTGTCGGGCGTGCGGAATGCTCCGCCGAGGCTCCTGTCGAGGGAGCTCAGCAGTGCCTCCGTCGCACGTCCGAGCTGATCGAGCCGCTGAACCGCAGCCTTCGTTGCCGGACCGCCGATCGGGATCGCGGGGTCGCTCGGTGTCGACGTCGTCAACGTCACGGCTGCGATTCCGTGGCCCAGAAAACGACCTTGCTCCCCAAAGGCGAACGGGACGCCGAGATCGACGAGCTGCGTGGGAATCGAGGGCAGCGAGGGCGGTGTCCCGACCTGCTCCTCGACGCGAACGGCGGCCGTGCGGACGAGCGCGCGGGCGGGCGAGACCGGGTCGTCCCCTGCGATCGCCAGCCGCGGGCGGCCTGTCCCACCCAGCCCGTCGAGCACGACCGCCGCAATTGCCTCCCGCGCGAAGGGTGACCTCGAGGCGAAGCGCTCCGCGCCGGCACCGCCATACGACCCGCCGTCCGTGGAGACGAGCACGAGCGTTCGATCGGGCTGCGGGTCCGGGCCGAGCTCCTGCGGTGCAAAGCCCCGGGCCAGCTCGATGAGCGCAGCCGTTCCGGAGGCGTTGTCGCCGAGGGGCTGTCCGGTGCCGGCGTTGTCACGATGAGCAACGACAACGATCGTCTCCTCCGACCTACCGGGGACGACTGTGACGACGTTGCGGAGGTCGACCTTCCCCAGGTCGGCCAGGTCCTGGGACCACGCATCCTCCTCGGTCGTCAGTCCTAGACCGCCGATCGTCTCCTCGTACCAGCGAGCGGCCTGCGTCGCTCCTTCGGAGCCGGGGACGCGGGAGGGGTAGTCCTGCGAGAGAGTCCTCGCGAGCGTGGCCGCGTTCTCGCCATCGAACAGGGGCTCCAGCGACGAGCGGGGAAGGATTCCCGTTGTCGAGATCGAGAACAGCAGTGCGATCAGAGCCGGGGCTACGACCACGAACCCGACCCGCACCAGTCGCGCGTTAAGAGGCCGTTCAACAGTGCCGCGACGCAGCCGGCGACCGCGCGTCCGGGGCCGAGCCGCTTCCATCGCGGGGCTATAGTAGGCGCGCCGTGGGCCTCGGGCCTGCGCGACCTTTCCGATGCCCAGCTCCTCGACCATCCTGCTCGTCGACGACGAGGACTCGATCCAGACTCTCCTGACCTACCCGCTCGAGCGGGACGGCTACACCGTCGTCCAGGCACGCGATGGTGAGGAGGCGCTTCGGAGGTTCGACGAGGAGGACGTCGATCTCGTCGTGCTCGACGTCATGCTTCCTCGGCTGGACGGTCTCGAGGTCTGCAAGCGTCTGCGCAGCCAGAGCAACGTCCCGATCATCATGCTCACGGCACGCGGCGAGGAGCTCGACAAGGTGCTCGGCCTCGAGCTCGGAGCCGACGACTACATCACGAAGCCGTTCTCGATCCGCGAGTTCCGCAGCCGTATTCGCGCGCTGTTGCGGCGCGCCGCCTCCCCGCATCTCGCGGGTGAGCGCGAGGAGGTCATCGAGCGCGGGGAGCTGCGCATCGACGTGCCTCGGAGAACGGTCGAGGTGCGCGGCGAGTCCGTGCAGCTCACGTTCATCGAGTTCGAGATGCTCGTCGTGCTCGCGCAGAGCCCGGGAGTCGTGTTCTCCCGGCGGGAGCTTCTCGAACGTCTCCGTGGGGGGGCCGACTACCGCGAACCGCGCACGATCGATGTGCACGTCCGCCACCTGCGCGAGAAGATCGAACGGGATCCCAGCGCTCCCGAGCTGATCCTCACCATGCGCGGCGCGGGGTATCGCTTCAGACCGGAGTAGGGGCCGCATGTCCCTGCCGGGCGGCATCCGCACCCGCATCGTCCTCGTCCTCGTCGGCATCGTCGCCGGGGCGCTCGGAACCGCGTACATGATCGTCGTGCCGTCACTCGAACGGCGGCTCGTCGACGCGCGGATCGAGCAGCTGAGACAGGTGGGCGTGCCGCTCGCGAGCTCACTGCCGGAGGACACGCTCCACTGGCAGGATCGCGTCGAGAGCTTCGGGGTCGAGACGAACGCCCGCGTGGTCGCGTTCAGCGTTCTCTCGAAGGCACAGTCGTCGCTCGTCGTCGTGGCGGACTCGCGCACGAAGAGCTCCCGGGACGTGCAGCGCGACCCGATCGCGAACGCGGCGATGGTGTCGGGCGAGATCGAGGAGGGACGGGTCGCCGGACCGAACGGGGGCTACGCCGAGGTCGCGGTGCCGGCCGGTCCGGAGGCGGTTCTGCTCTTCCAGGTCGCGCTCGCCGACTCGATCGACACGGTCGAGATCGTGCGCGAGCGCCTGTTGCTCGCGACCGCGTTCGCGCTGGTGCTCGCCCTCGTCCTCGGGCTCACGGCGGCGGGAATGCTGGCCCACAGGCTTCTCCGTCTCGAGACGGCCGCGGAGCGAATCGCGGGAGGCGACTTCAGCGCGCCGATCGTCGATCACGGGCACGACGAGATCGGCGAGCTCGCTCGTGCCTTCGACCGCATGCGCGTGCAACTCGCACAGCTCGACAACGCAC
>DASTYQ010000002.1:0-6683 GCA_035764775.1 Gaiellaceae bacterium | reverse complement strand
CGACCGCGAGCTCAACGAGCGCGGCTACATCTTGCCGGGCCTCGGCGACGCCGGCGACCGCCTCTACGGCACGAAGTAGCCCGATGGTCTGGCAGACGCTGACCGACCACCTCGAAGTCGTGTGGGGGGCGATCCTCGCCGCCGCGATCGTCGTCCTCCTGACGCCCGCGGTCGGCGGCATGGCGCGGCTTCTCGGAGTCGTCGACGAGCCGGGCGGCCGGCGCGTCAACCGCAGCACCGTGCCGCGGCTCGGCGGGCTCGCGCTCTTCTTCGGGATCTTCGTGCCCGCGCTCGCGTTCCTGCCCCTCGGGCGCGAGACGAAGGGCCTGCTGCTCGGGATGGCGGTCGCGACCACCGTCGGCGCGGTCGACGACTTCCGTGGACTGTCGCCGTCCGTGAAGCTCATCGGCCAGTTCGTCGCGGCGTCGATCCCGTGCATGTTCGGCGTGTGGATCGACCACATCACGTTCCCGTTCCTCGGCGTTCTCGACATCCCCGCGTGGATCGGAGTGCCGGTCTCGATGGTCTTCATCGTCGCCGTGATGAACATGGTCAACTTCCTCGACGGGATGGACGGGCTCGCGACCGGTGTTTGCGGCATCGCCGGCGTGACGTACGCGATCCTCGCGCTCTCGCTCGGCAAGCCCGACCCGGCGATCCTCTCGGCGATCGTGGCCGGCGCCTGCCTCGGCTTCCTGCGTCACAACTTCTTCCCGGCACGGATCTTCATGGGCGATTCGGGTGCGCTCTGCCTCGGCTTCATCCTGGCCACGGTCTCGATCCAGGGTCTGCTGAAGACGGCGTCGACCGTCGTCCTCCTGCTGCCGTTGCTCGTGCTCGCGGTGCCGATCCTCGACACGTCGTTCGTGGTCGCGCGCCGCCTGAAGCACAACCGCCCGATCTATGCGGCCGACCGCAGCCACCTCCACCACCGCTTCCTGAACATCGGGTTCTCGCAGCGCCGTGCGGCGGTGACGATGTGGCTGTGGTGCGCGAGCCTCGCCGGAGCAGCGCTCGCGACGCGGTTCGTCCCGTTCCGTGAGGGCGGCGAGTGGCACCCCCTCGAGTCGCTCTTCGTCCTCGCGATCGGCCTCTTCGCGATCGCGTTCTCGATCTACGTCGTGTACCTCCTCGAGATCGTGAAGCTCGCGAATCCGCGCGTCCGTCGGCGCGAGCGCGAACAGGCCGCCGAGACCGGCGAACGCCTCAGTGCCTAGCCGCCGCTCGCCGCTCGCTCGACGAAGTCGGCGAGCCGGTCGTTGAACTCCGGGTGCCGCGGCACGGTGTGCCCGAAGCCCTCGAGGACGACGCGCTCCGCGGAGAGGCGCTTCTCGAGCACGTCGCAGATCGCGTCGAACGCAGGGTGATGGTGCCCCGACACGACGAGCTTCGGGAACGTGGTGACCGCGAGGAGGTCGAGCGGGATCTGCGCCTCCCACGGGCCGCGCTCGACCATCAGCGCGCGCGCTCCCTGTTCGAGCTCCGGTGGAAGCGGTGACGGCGGATCGAGGGTCGAGCCGACGGCCGTGAGGAAACGCCGCAGGAACGCCTCGGGATCGTCCCCGCCGGACGCATACACCTCGCGTCCGCGTTCGGCGAAGGCGTCGACCGCTGGGTTCCCGAGTGCAACCTGGGTCGCTGGCGGCTCGATCACGGTGAGCGAGCGGAGGAAGTCGGGCCGGGCTGCGGCGGCGAGCAGCGAGATCACTCCGCCGTAGGAGTGACCGACGAGGTGATCTCCCCTGCGCAGGAGGTCCGCGACGAGCACGGCGTCCGACTCGAAGTCGACGCGCTCGACGAGGGGGTTCGGCGGGAACCCCGGGCGGTCGACGACGAGGAGCTCGTAGCGGTCGCCCAGCGATTGCTGTCCCGCCCAGGTCCCGCGACCGCCGACCAAGCTTCCGTGGACGAGAACGAGGCGCTCCACGGGGCAATCGTACCGGGGTCACGAAGTCGAGTCGATTTCGCTTGCTGGCGGGAAATGGGTTGTTACAAACCGGGTGATATGCTCCGCTCGGGATGGCGCCAGACGCGGCACCCTCGCCTCATTCGCTCGCCACCGCCTCAGGACTCATCCTGGGGACGCTCGCGGCCGCCATGGCCGTCGGTGCGCTGCTCGGCTGGGCACTCGGCTCGTGGGGGCTCGGTCTCCTCATCGGCGCCATCGTCGGCATCCCGCTCGGCGCGCTCGTCGTGTACCAGGTGTACGGCAGGAGCGGCACCGCGTGAGCCCGGAACCGGTCAACAGCGGGATCTTCTCGACACCGCGACCCCTCCCGAGCCGGGTCGGTCCGACTCTCGCCGGAGGGACGATCATCGCGCTCGCGCTACCGATCTTCGCGATCGCCGGCTGGCCCTTGCAGGGCTGGGCGCTCGCGGCCGTCCTCTGGGCCGCCTCGGAGGTCTTCGCGCTGGTACTGGCGCGCCTCCCCGACAACCCCGATAACCTCGCCGCCGCGGGAATGCGGGGCATCGGAACAACCTCTCGGGCGCTCCTCGTCGGCGTCGTGCTCGTCATCGTCACGGTCTCGAACGAGACCGTCGGGCTGGCGGCCGCGCTCCTCTACGCCGTCGCGTTCACGGTCGAGCTCGGCGTCGGCCTCGCGACCTACTTCGGCGGGGAGGCCAAGGCGTGAAGCGCGCACTCGCCGTCGTGACGCTGCTCGCGCTGACGCTTCCGTCGCTCGCGTTCGCGGAGACGGGGGAGGACGAGACCAAGTTCGACCCGTCTCACGAGTGGGAGCTGCAGACGTGGGGACCCGAGCTGAAGATCGGCCCTATCGACATGTCGATCAACAAGGCCGTGGCGTACCTCATCCTCGGCATGATCTGCTCGATCCTCCTCGGCCTCGTCCTCATGCGCGTCCGGCCGGGCCGTGGCCCCAACAGGCGGCAGGCGCTCGGCGAGACGATCTACGAGATCGCGCAGGTCCAGGTCGCCGAGCAGGGGCTGCCGACGAGGGCGATCGGCCGCTGGTTCCCGTACGTGGCGACCCTGATGATCTTCATCTGGGTCGTCAACATGCTCGGGTTCATCCCGCTCCCGCTCTCCGACGAGCGCTGGGACATCGGGGGCGTCGAAGTGCCGACGTTCGCGATCTTCGCGGCGACGTCGACGCTCTCGGTCACGCTCGCACTCGCGCTGATGACGTTCGTCTTCACGCACGTCGAGGGGATCCGTGAAAACGGAGCGGTCCGCTACTTCAAGAGCTGGATCCCGGACGTCCCGAAGGCGATGCTGCCGCTGATCATCCCGCTCGAGATCCTCGGGCAGTTCATGCGCCTGATCAGCCTCTCGATCCGTCTCTACGCGAACATGCTCGCCGGGCACATGCTCATCCTCACGTTCATCGGGCTGATCTTCGTGCTCGAGAACGTCTTCCTCGCGATCGTCTCGGTTCCCGCTGCGACGGCCTTCTACCTCTTCGAGGTCGTCATCGTCGTCTCGATCCAGGCGTACATCTTCGCCGCCCTGTCCGCCATCTACATCGGCTCGGCCATCGAACCCGAGCACTAAGGAGGCACGCCCGAATGCTCTCTTCGTCGTTCTTCTTCCTCGCCGCCGCCGAGGACGGTGCGGACGCCGGCAAGGCGATCGCGCTCGCGCTCGGCATCGGCCTCGGCTCGCTCGGAGCCGGCATCGGCATCGGCAACATCTTCGGCTCGATGATCCAGGCCGTCGCACGGCAGCCCGAGCTCCGAGGTGAGCTCACGGGTATCCAGTGGCTCGGCTTCGCGCTCACCGAGGCGGTCGTCTTCTACGGCCTCATCGGCGGCCTCCTCGCGTACGTCCTCGTCTGATCGATGCTCGACGTTCTCGTACTCGCTCAGGAGACAACCGAGGAGTCGTCCGGTGGTCTGATCGACGTCGTCCCGGGGCTCATGATCTGGACGCTGATCTGCTTCGCGATCACGTTCTTCGTGCTCCGCAAGTTCGCGTTCGGCCCGATCCAGAAGGCCATCGACGAGCGGCGCGACCGCATCCGCGCGGCCGTCGACGAAGCCGACAAGGCGCGCGAGGAGGCGCGAGAGCTCCTCGAGCAGCACCGCCAGCTGATCGCCGACGCGAAGGGCGAGGCGGCCGGGATCCTCGCGGACGCACGCAAGGTCGCGGACGCACAGATCGAGCGGGTCAAGGGAGAGGCCGAGGAGGAGCGGCAGCGCCGGCTCGAGGAGACGAAGCGGCAGATCGAGGCCGAGACGAAGCGCTCGCTCGACATGATCCGCTCCGAGGTCGCCGACCTGACGCTCGAGGCGACCGCCCGCGTGACCGGCAAGGTGCTCGACGCGGAGGACCAGCGCCGGCTCATCGACGAGGCGATCGCCGAGCTCGACTTCTCCGCTCTGGAGAAGGAAGGCGCCTAGTTGGCCGTCGCTCAGCGCATGTACGCCCGCGCGCTCTTCCAGGCCGCGCAGGAGGCGGGTCGGGTGGACGCGGTGTCGGCCGACCTCGCGGCGCTCGCTGCGGCGATGGACGAGGTGCCGGAACTGCGCGCGTTCCTGCGAAATCCGCAGATCGATCCCACCGGCAAGGCGTCGGTGCTCGAGCAGCTCGCCGAAGGAGCCGACGAGCTCGTCCGCAACTTCGTCCGCCTCGCGGCAGAGAAAGGACGAGCGGGTGAGCTTCCCGAGATCGACGCGGAATTCGAATCGCTCGTCGCGCAGTCGCAGAACCGCCTTGCGGTCGAGCTGACGACCGCGCACGAGCTCTCCGACGAGGACGCGCGCTCGATCGTGTCGGCGATCGAGAAGGCCGCCGGTCGCACGGTCGAGGCGACGCGCGCGGTGGACGCGAGCCTCATCGGCGGCATGGTCTTGCAGGTCGGATCCCATCGCGCCGACGGCAGCGTGCGCGGGCGCTTGGAGCGCTTGAGGCATGAGCTCGCAGGAGCACACGGATGAGTAGTCGCTACGACAGCGCCCGCGAAGCGGGCGCCTTTAGGGATTTGCGCGCGCGGGTTCCGCGCGAGCGGAATCCGCGTTCGCGCTCAAAGGAGACGCAGTGAAACTACGGCCCGAAGAGATCACCTCGATCCTCAAGGATCGAATCCAGCAGTTCGACGTCGAGACCGACCTCTCGGAGGTCGGCAGCGTCCTCCAGGTCGGCGACGGCATCGCCCGCGTCCACGGCCTCGAGAACTGCGTCGCGCTCGAGCGGCTCGAGTTCGAACACGGCGTGACGGGCATCGCGTTCAACCTCGAGGAGGACAACGTCGGAACGGCGCTCTTCGGCGAGTGGCAGCACGTCAAGGAGGGCGAGCCCGTCCGCCGGACGGGGGAGGTCATGAGCGTCCCCGTCGGCCCCGGCCTTCTCGGCCGCGTGGTCGACCCGCTCGGCAACCCGCTCGACGGGCTCGGCCCGATCGAGGCGGCCGAGCATCGCCCGCTCGAGTTCAAGGCGCCGGGCGTCATCCAGCGCCAGCCGGTGAAGGAGCCGATGTACACCGGTCTCAAGGCGATCGACTCGATGACGGCCATCGGCCGTGGCCAGCGCGAGCTCATCATCGGTGACCGCTCGACGGGCAAGACCGCAGTCGCCATCGACACGATCCTGAACCAGCGTGGCGGCGACCTCATCTGCATCTACGTGGCAGTCGGGCAGAAGGGATCGACCGTCGCGCAGGTCGTCGAGCGCCTCCGAGACGCCGGCGCGATGGAGTACACGGTCGTCGTCTCGGCGCCTGCACAGGAGGCCGCGCCGATCAAGTGGATGGCCCCGTTCGCCGGCTGCGCGATGGGCGAGTACTTCCTCTACAACGGGCAGCACGCGCTCTGCATCTACGACGACCTCTCCAAGCACGCCGACGCGTATCGCCAGCTCTCGCTGCTGCTCCGGCGTCCGCCGGGACGCGAAGCGTTCCCGGGCGACGTCTTCTATCTCCACTCGCGGCTGCTCGAGCGGGCGTGCAAGCTCTCCGACGATCTCGGCGGCGGCTCGCTGACGGCGCTTCCCGTCATCGAGACGCAGGCCGGAGACATCGCCGCCTACATCCCGACGAACGTCATCTCGATCACCGACGGCCAGATCGTCCTCGAGTCGAGCCTCTTCTTCTCGGGGGTACGACCGGCGATCAACGTCGGCACCTCGGTCTCGCGTGTGGGCGGCAACGCCCAGACGAAAGCGATGAAGAAGGTCGCCGGCCGACTGCGCCTCGACCTCGCACAGTACCGCGAGCTGGAGGCGTTCGCGCAGTTCGGCTCGGAGCTCGACGCCGCGACGCAGAGCGCTCTCGGCCGCGGCGAGCGCATGGTCGCGACGCTCAACCAGCCGCAGTACCAGCCATGGGCCGCCGAGGAGCAGGTCGTCGCCATCTACGCGGGCATCAACGGCTGGCTCGACAAGGTTCCGGTCGCGCAGGTCCCGCGGTTCCACGACGAGCTGCGCGAGCACCTGCGCACCGAGGGGACGATCTTGAAGGCGATCAGCGAGTCGGGCGACCTCGCCGAGGAGACCGAGGAGAAACTCAAGAAGGAGCTCGAGCACTTCCAGGGCGTGTTCTCGATCGAGGAGGAGAAGGGGCTCGGCGGCTAGCGCATGGCCTCGGTCCAGGATCTCAAGCGCAGGATCAAGTCCGTCCGCAACACGCGGAAGATCACGCGCGCGATGGAGCTCGTCGCGGCCGCGAAGCTGCGGCGCGCGGAGCAGCGAATCACGGCGCTGCGCCCGTACGCGGAGACGATGA
>DASTYQ010000001.1:0-15160 GCA_035764775.1 Gaiellaceae bacterium | reverse complement strand
GCCTGGGCGGCCGGCATGAGCGACCTGCTCGGCGTCGAGGTTCCCGACGACACGCACGGCGTCCTCCAGGACATCCACTGGTCGCAGGGTGGGATCGGCTACTTCCCGACGTACGCGCTCGGGAACGTCATCTCGCTGCAGATCTGGGCGGCAGTGCGCGCTGCGATCCCGGATCTCGACGCACAGATGGAAGCCGGCGAGCTGCGCGAGCTCGCGGCCTGGCTCCGCGACAACCTCTACTCGCTCGGTCGCAAGCTCACGCCGAAGGAGACGATCGAGCGGATCACGGGATCGCCGACTATCGATTCGCAGCCGTACCTCACGTACCTGCGCGACAAGCTCGCAACGCTGCCTGCCGGTGTCTAGAGCGCTGCAGCTCGTCGTCAACGGAGAAACCCGCTCGCTCGAGATCGACGACCGCACGCTGCTCGTCCACGCGCTGCGCGACGAGCTCGGTCTCACAGGAGCGCACATCGGGTGCGACACGAGCCAGTGCGGCGCCTGCACCGTCCTCCTCGACGGGCGGGCGGTCAAGAGCTGCACGGTTCTCGCGCGGCAGGTGGAGGATCGTGAGATCACGACGATCGAGGGGCTCGCGCCGGACGGCGGCATGCATCCGCTCCAGAAGGCGTTCGTCGAGCACCACGGTCTCCAGTGCGGGTTCTGCACGCCCGGAGTGATCCTGACCGCGGCCGACCTGCTGTCCCGGGACGACGCACCCAGCGACGAGGCGATCCGCCACGCGTTGCGAGGCAACCTCTGCCGCTGCACGGGCTACCAGGGCATCGTCGAGTCGATCCGTGCCGTGGGAGCCGCGTCGTGATCCCGGCCGCGACACGGTACGCGCGGGCCACGGACGTGGACCACGCGCTCGAGCTCCTCGGCGGCCCCGATGCCAAGGTGATCGCGGGCGGCCAGTCGCTGATCCCGGTGATGAAGCTGCGCATCGCGCGGCCTTCGCTCGTCGTCGACATCTCACGCCTCGAGCTGCGCGGCGTCGAGGAGCGAGGCGGCGCGGTGCACATCGGCCCGCTGACGACCTGGGCCGAGCTCGCCGACGCCGCGCTGCCGGCGGGCCTCGAGGCGATCTCCGAGTGCGCACGCGGAATCGGCGACCTGCAGGTGCGCAACCTCGGGACGATCGGAGGCTCGGTCGTGCATGCCGACCCGGCGTCGGACATGCCTGCCGTCCTGCTCGCGCTGGGAGGCAGGCTCGCGATCCGCTCGCCCGAAGGCATGCGAGACATCTCGCTCTCCGAGGTGCTCCTCGGCCCCTTCACGACCTCCCTCGGCCCGCAGGACCTCGTGACAGACGTGGTCGTGCCGACGCCCGCAGCAGGTTCCGGCTCCGCGTACGCCTCGGTCGAGCATCCCGCGTCCGGCTTCGCGCTCGCGGGCGCGGCGGCGCTCGCAGCCTCCGGAGCCGAGACCGTCGCGCTGACCGGCGTCGGCGCGACGCCGTTCGTCCTCCAAGGCGATCCGCGCGCTGCGATAGCCGCTGCGGAGATCTTCGGCGACCGCTTCGCCTCGGAGGAGTACCGGCGCGGGCTCGCGGTGGTCGTCGCCGAGCGTGCGCTCATCAGCGCACGCGCGAGGAGTCGGGCATGAGCGAGCTCATCGGCGTCGCGCGTCCGCGCATCGACGCGCCGGACAAGGTCACCGGAGCGACCCGGTTTGCCGCAGACGGCTACGTCCACGGCCTGCTTCACGCACGTCCCGTGCTCGCGGCCGAGGCGCACGCGCGCATCCGCGGCATCGACGGAAGCGCCGCGCTCGCGCTCCCCGGTGTCGTCGCAGTGCTCGCGGCAGCCGACCTCCCCATCACGTCAGCAGGTACCGACCGGACGTCCGAGCCGCTCGCGCGTGACGAGGTCGTCTTCGCGGGGCAGCCCGTCGCGCTCGTCGTCGGCGAATCCGAGGCGGCCGCGGAGGACGGCGCCGAGGCGGTCCTCGTCGAGTACGAGTCGCTCGCCGCGGTCGTCGACGTCGAGGCCGCGATGGAGGTCGGTGCCCCGCTGGCACGGACGGTCGAGGAGACGGACGACGAGGCGGGCGACCTCGAGTCGATCCACGCGGGCGTCGACCACGGCCAGGCGGACGACGCCGCCGAAGAGCTTTCCGCCAACGTGCTCGACCGCATCACGCGCGAGCAGGGCGACGTCGCGGCGGCGTTCGCCGCGAGCGCCGCGGTCGTCGAGGGGACGTTCCGGACGCCGTGGGTGTACCAGGCGTACCTCGAGCCGCAGGTCTGCACCGCCTGGCTCGAGCCCTCGGGGACGCTCGTCGTCTCGACGAGCACGCAAGGCACGTTCGTCACCCAGCGAGAGGTCGCCCGCGCGTTCGACCTGCCGCTCGACCGCGTCCGCGTGATCGCCGAGCCGCTCGGCGGCGCGTTCGGAGGGAAGTTCGCGCTCGTCGAGCCGCTCGCGGTCGGCGCGGCGCTCGCCCTCGAACGTCCCGTCCGGCTCGTGCTCACACGGAGCGAGGATTTCCAGGCCACGAATCCGGCCTCGGCCCAGGTGACGCACCTCAAGATCGGCGCCCGGGCCGACGGCACGCTGACCGGGATCGAGGCGCGGATGATCGTCGACCGCGGGTCGAACGCCGGCTGGGGTGTCGAAGGCATCAGCTCGCTGCTCGTCGCAGGCCCCTACAACTGGGAGGCCCACGACCTGCGCGGCTACGGCGTCCAGACGAACCGCTTCACGTTCGGCGCCTACCGCGCGCCGGGCGCGCCGACCGCCGCCTTCGCGCTCGAGTCGCTGCTCGACGAGCTCGCCAAGACGCTCGAGCTCGACCCGATCGAGCTCCGCCTGAAGAACGCCGTCGTCGAGGGGGACGTCGGGGTCAGCGGCAACCCGTTTCCGGTCATCGGCGCGCGAGAAGTGCTCGAGCGGATCCGCGAGCATCCGCTCTGGGCGTCGCGCGACTCGCTGCCCGAGAACGAGGGTGTCGGTATGGCGGCCGGCCACTGGCCCGGAGGGCTCGAGCCCGCGGCAGCCGTCTGCCGCGTGAACTCGGACGGGACGATGACCGTCGTGACGTCGGCCGCGGACATGAGCGGCGTGAACTCCGGCTTCGCCGTCATCGCCGCGGCGGCGTTCGGCCTCTCGCCGGACAAGATCCGCGTCGTGGTCGCCGACACGAGCTCGGGCCCGTACGCCGGGGGCAGCGGGGGCTCGAAGGTGACCTACACGGTCGGCACCGCGGTCCTGCGGGCGGCCGAGTCGGCGCGGCAGAAAGTGCTCGCCGCCGCCTCCCAGGAGCTCGAGATCGCGCCCGACGACCTCGAGGTCGAGGACGGCGTCGTGCGCGCGGTCGGAGCGCCGGATCGCTCGATCACCGTCGAGGAGCTCGCGAAGAAGGCATTGCGCTTCGGCGGGATCTACGAGCCGCTCGAGGGCCACGGCGGCTCCGCACAGACGAGCGGAGCGCCGTCGGTGGCCGCACACCTCTCCCACGTCCGGATCGACCGCGAGACGGGCGAGGTCGAGCTTCTGCGGCACGTGATCGCACAGGACGTCGGTCGTGCCTTGAACCCTGCGCTCGTCGAAGGGCAGATGCGCGGCGGCGCGGCGCAGGGCATGGGCTGGGCGCTGTACGAGCAGCTCGACCACGACGAGGACGGGCGCCTGCTCACGGGCTCCTTCCTCGACTACGCGATCCCGACGGCCGAGCGCGTTCCCGAGATCGAGACGCTCATCGTTGAGGTGCCGGCGCCCGACGGACCGTTCGGTGCGAAAGGCGTGGGCGAAGCCCCCGTCGTCGGCGCGCCTGCGGCCGTCGCGAACGCCGTGGCAGCGGCAGCCGGAACGCGCCTGTACCAGCTTCCGATGACCCCTCCCCGGGTCTGGAAGGCGCTCCGCCCGTGACCGCACTCGAGCGCGCCCAGACGGTGGTTGCAGCCTGGGAGGAGGAGCTCCGCCGCGAGCTCCCCGAGAGCGCGTACCTGTTCGACGTCCACACGCACCTCGGCACCGACATCGACAGCATGGTCGGCACCTACGACGAGCTCAGCTCGGTGCTCGACAGGTTCGGCTTCAAGGGTGCGTTCATGTTCTGCCTCGACGAGCTCGATCGCGAGCCGGCGTTCTCCGCGCCGAACGACCGGACACTCGCTCATGCGAACCGCTCGCAGGGACGACTCGTCCCGTTCGTACGCCTCGACCTGACGGCACGACCACTCGAGGAGGCGCGCCGCTGCCTCGACCTCGGCGCGCGTGGCATCAAGCTGCATCCGCGCGCCCAGGCCTTCGCGCTGAGCGACGAGCGGCTGCAGCCGGTGTTCGAGCTCGCCGTCGAGCGCGACGTGCCGATCCTCATCCACGGTGGGCGCGGCCTGCCGCCGATCGCCGAGGACCTCGAGGCACTCGTTCGGCGCAACGAGGGCGTGCGGCTGATCGTCGCGCATGCCGGGATCGCGGACATGGCCGGGCTCGCCGGACGCCTCGGCGGAATCCCCGGCGTGTTCTTCGACACGTCCGTGTGGAGCGGTCTCGACCTGCTCGACCTCTACCGCCAGGTCGCACCCGAGCAGGTCGTGTATGCGTCCGACTATCCGTACGGCCGGCAGCCGAACTCGCTCCTCGTCGCAGTGCGGACGGCCAAGCTCGCGGGCTTCGACGACAAGCAGCTGCGGCTCATGCTCGGCGGTACTGCACGGCGGATGCTCGCGGGCGAGGAGCTCGAGCCGCTCTCCGGTCCGAAAGGACCGACGTCGCTCGTGCAGCCGCTCACGTTCGCACGGATTCACCAGTACATCTCCATGGCCGTACCGATGCTGTGGCTCCGGCAGCGCGACGCGATCGGCGCCATCGGGCTGGCAGTGAACGCCTCGCGCGAGCGGTCGAACGGGCACCCGGACGCATCCGAGCGGATCGAGGAGCTGCTGGCGACGGCTCAGGACCTCTGGCGCTCGTGCGCCGAGATCGAGGACGACCGCGAACGGGTCACGACCTTCCGGGCGGCGATCCAGCTCGTGAACCTCGCGGACATGGTCTCGCTGACGACGCGCGCCTAGGTCACGACGGCGTACACGCGCCGAGTGCCCTCGACGCCTTTCAACTCGTGCTCGCCGCGATCTGCGAACTCGAGTCCCGAGCCTGCGACGAGGTCGTGGGTCGTCGAGCTCACGAAGACCTCGCCCGCTCCCGCGAGCGACATGATGCGGGCGCCGACGTGGACGGCAATGCCTCGCGGCTTGCTCTCCGCCGGCCGCTCCACCTCGCCGGTGTGGACGCCCGCACGCACGTCGAGCCCCAGCGGCTCGAGGGCGCCACGGATCGAGAGGCCGCAGCGAATCGCGCGGGCAGGACCGTCGAACATGGCGAGGAAGCCATCGCCGGCGGTGTCGATCTCCTCGCCTCCGAACCGAGCGAGCTCGTTGCGGACGGCCGCGTCATGGCGGCCCAGCAGCGACGCCCACGCGGCGTCGCCGAGAGTCGTCGCCCGCTCCGTCGAGCCGACCAGATCGGTGAAGAGAACCGTTGCGAGCATACGGTCGGTCGCTCGGATCGGACGCACGCCAGTGAGGAACTCCTGGACCTCGTCGAGGATCTGGTCCGGGTCGACGAAGGGGACGTGATCGCCGCCAGTGAGCTCGACGAAACGAGCTCCTCGAATGTGCTCTGCGAGATAGCGGCCCTCCTCCACCTGAGCGTCGAGATCACCGGTGCGGTGAACGACGAGGGTCGGGCACTGCACGGTCGCCAGGGCCTCGCGAATGTCCGCCTTCGAGTTCATCAGGATGAGATCGCGGGCACCCGAAGGACTCAATGACGCGCGCCCTCGGCGCTGGAACCATGCGGCCTCGTCCGGAGCGGCGTTCGGCCACATGGACGAGAGGTCGACGTCCTCCCCCCAAGCCTCCTCGAGCTCGCGCGCGATCTGCACCCGGTCCTCCCAGGTCTGGACCCATGGATAGTCGGCGTCGGGATCGCAGCGCTTCGCGTACGTGCCGTACAGGACGAGGGCACGAACCCGCTCCGGATGGGTCGCCGCGAAGAGCACCGACATGGGGCCGCCCTCCGAGTAGCCCAGGATCGCGGCGGACTCGCTTCCAACCGCGTCCATCACGGCACGGACATCGTCCATGCGCGTCTCGAAGTCCGGCAACCCGACGTTGCGGTCCGACAGCCCGGTGCCACGCTTGTCGAGCCTGATCAGTCGGGCGAAGGACCCGAGCCGGTCGTTCAGCCGCGCGGACGCGGGGAGCTCCCAGTCGATCTCGAGATGCGAGAAGAAGCCATGGATCAGGACGAGATCGAACGGACCGTCGCCCGTGACCTGATAGGCGATGTTGACGTCACCGCTCTTTGCATACCTGATTGGAGCGGTCACCGCGGCGACCGGCGAAAGCAGTCGACCGTGTGGTCGTCGACCATGCCGACCGACTGCATGAACGCGTAGATCGCCGTCGGCCCGACGAAGCGGAAGCCGCGCCGTTTGAGGTCCTTCGAGATCGCCTTCGACAGGTCGGTCTCGGAGGGAATCTCCGAGATCGTGCGGAAGTAGTTGACGATCGGCCGGCCGTCGACGAACTGCCAGAGGTATGCATCGAGGCTCCCGAGCTCCTGCTGCACCTCGAGCACGCGGGCGGCGTTGTTCACGGTCGACTCGACCTTGAGCCGGTTGCGGACGATGCCGGGGTCCTCGAGGAGCCGTTCGACGTCCTTCGTTTCGAAGCGCGCCACCTTCGCGGGGTCGAATCCCGCGAACGCACGGCGGTAGCCCTCGCGCTTGCGCAGAATCGTCGACCAGGACAGCCCCGCCTGCGCCCCCTCGAGCGTCAGCATCTCGAAGAGGTGGCGATCGTCGTGTGAAGGTATCCCCCACTCGTCGTCGTGGTAGGCGACCATGAGGTCGCCTCCCTCGTCGGCCCAGGTGCAACGGGTCCCGGTCGGCATCCACGGATAGGATCGCAGGCCGTGCGCCGCGTCGTGACAGTGCTGCTCGCCGCCTCGTTCGTCCTCGTCGCCGGCTGCGGAGGCGGCGACGACGAGGGCGCGAGCGGCGGCGAGACGACAACCGCTTCGAGCGAGACGTCGGAGTGCGCAGACGTCGACGCGCCGGAGCCGCGCGATCTCGAAGAGGGCGAGAAGGTCGTAACCGAGCTGGATTCCTCGACGACCTACTCCCTCGTGTTCGACACGTCGTGCGGCTCGTTCACGGTGACCCTCGACCAGGAGCTCGCACCGAAGACAAGCGCGTCGCTCGTCGCACTCGCGAAGGACGGCTACTTCGACGACACGATCTTCCACCGCGTCGTGCCGGGCTTCGTGATTCAGGGCGGCGATCCGACACAGAGCGGGTCGGGCGGGCCTGGCTACTCGACGGTCGACAAGCCACCGGCGGACGCGAAGTACACGAAAGGCGTCGTCGCGATGGCGAAGACCGAGCTCGAGCCGGCCGGCACGTCGGGCAGTCAGTTCTTCGTCGTCACCGGTGCCGACGCAGCGTTGCCGCCCGACTACGCGATCGTCGGCGAGGTGACGGACGGGATGGACACGGTCGAGCGGATCGACGCGCTCGGCGCCGGTGACGGCCCGCCGTCGCAACCGGTGGTCGTCACGAGCGTCACCGTCACCGAGAGCTAGATGGCACGAGTCGTCGCGGTCGTCCTGGCCGCCGGCGAGGCGTCGCGGTTCGGGAGCCCCAAGCAGCGCCTCCTCCTCCCCGGCGTGCTCGAGCGCGTGCGGCAGTCCTCGGTCGACGAGATCGTCGTGGTGGCAGGCGCGTACGAGCTGGATCCAGGCGACGAGGTGCTCTTGGTGCGCTGCCGCGAGTGGCGCGCGGGTCCCGGCGCATCACTTCGTTGCGGAGTCGCCGCGCTCGGCGAGGACGTGGAGGCAGTCGTGGTCGTCCTGGCCGACGGTCCCGACCTCTCACCGGCGGCGGTCGATCGAACGGTCGGAGAGTGGCGGCGCACCGGCGGGGTGGTGGCGGCGTCGTATGACGGAGCACGCGGCCACCCGCTCGTGCTCGGTCGCGCCGACTGGAAGGACATCCCCGACGAGGGTCTACGGGACCGACCGGTTCGCCTCGTGCCGTGCGACGACCTCGGCTGGCCCGGCGACGTCGATACGCCGGACAACCTCGCGCCGTAGGGGCGGGACCTGTCCCGCCCGCCGAAGACAGGACAGGTCCGGCCCCTACGCCGTAGCGTCGAGCCCGCGCAGCTCGGCGAGCTTGTCCATCAGCCCTGGGGGCATCCGCTCCATCGAGCTCGTGCGCACGTAGCGGCGCAGGCTCTCCTCGAAGCGGTACCGACGCCGGCAGTAGTCGCAGCCGCCCAGGTGCTCCTCGGCCTCGCGCCACTCGGCGTCCGAGAGCGTGCGATCCAGGAAGTCCTGGAGGAGCTCCTCACAGCGATCGCACGGCTCGCCCATCTAGGAAAGCGCCTCCTCGGCGAGGTGCTGCTTCAAGGCGCGGCGACCGCGGTGGAGTCGTGACATGACCGTTCCGATCGGGACGTCGAGGATCTGTGCTGCATCAGCGTACGAAAAGTCCCCGATGTCGACCAGTACGACGACGTCGCGAAACTGCGGTGGGATCTCCGAGAGTGCGTTCACGATCGAGTCCTGGGAAAGGCGCTCGACCACCTCGTCGGTCTCGAGGACCTCCTCGCCGGCTGCGGATGCGAGCTTGTTGGCGAGGTAGTAGTCGGTCTCCTCGAGAGGCTGCGTCTGTGGAGAGCGCTGGATCTTGCGACCGCGGTCGACGTTGAGGTTCGTGAGGATGCGCAAGAGCCAGGCGCGGAGGTTCGTCCCCGGGGTGAACGATTTCCAGCTGCGGAATGCCCTCGCGTATGTCTCCTGAACAAGATCCTCTGCCTCCTCACGCGAGCCGACGAGTCGCCTCGCAACCCGATACACCTGGTCGGCGAGCGCGAGCGCCTCCTCCTCGAAGCGCGCGCGGTCGCGAGCTTCGGTCGCGATCCTGCGTGCTTCGGTCTCAGGGCTCGGCTCGCTCATCGGCGTACCGTACCGCTGTCCCGTACAGGTGCCTGGAACGAGGCGCGGACGGGCGCTATTCCCGCTCCGTGACCAGCTCGGGGAAGCCCGAGCGGGCCAGAGCAGCGACGATCGCGTCCTTCGAGGTCTTTTTGTCGTCCCACTCGAGCGCGACCTCGCCCATGAGATTGGCGTTCGCGTACTCGATGCCCTCGTGGCCGCGGAGCGCGCCTGCGAGCCGACCGATGCAGCGCTCGCAGCGCACGCCGCTCACCCTGAGAGTCGCGCTCGCCATCACGCCGATGCTAGCGGCACGATCTCGTTCAGCCGCTGCTCACGGTCGGCGAGGCCGATGAGGAGGGGGTCGTGCGTGGAGCAGACGACGGTCGTCCGTCGTCACCGCATCGGGGCGCGAGGTCGGCTCGTCGGCGATCACGACCGGAGTGCGTGCAGCGAACGCCCTCGCGAGCGCGACCCGCTCTCGCTGGCCGGCAGACAGCACGTCCACACAGCGCTCGGCGTGCGCCGCCGGATCGTGGCTGACGACGAGGGGATCAACGCTTGACGCCGTGCACCGGCCGCCCGGCGGCTTCCCACGCGTAGTACGACGCGCTCGGGCCGAAGCCGGTCTCGTAGCCGACGATGCGCGGGTTGCGCCCGACCTCTTTGGCGCGCTGCGCATGCCAGAGGAGGTTCGGGTCGTCGCGCTCCTCCCACACGAGCACGAGGTGCGCGGCAGTCATGAAGTCGGCGACGAAGGAGCAGCCCTCGGCCGGACACGGGAACGGATCCGTGCGAACACAGAACCAACCCCCGTGGTCCCCGTCGTCGTCACCCTGCCACAACTCCTCGTCGGTCTCGAGGTCGAGGTCCGAGAGCACGGCGGCGCCGGGACGTAGTTCCGACTCCACGGGGGCACAATAGCCCTCGTGCCCGAGTCCAAACGACGCGACGTCGCCGTGGTGCTCTCGGGTGGCGGGATCAACGGCGTGCTCCTCGAACTCGGCTTCCTCCGGCGTCTGGCGGAGACCACCTTGTGGCCGAGGATCGGCTGGATCTACGGCACGTCCGCCGGCGCGCTCGCCGGGACGATGGCCGCGCTCGACCGCCTCGACGACTTCGAGGAGTTCCTCCTCGACCTCCGACCTGCCGACGCCTTTCGACCGCGCGCGATCTGGCAGTTCCCGGGAGGACTGCACGACTACACGCTCCCCGAGACGGTCGCGCAGCGCATCGGCTCCGCTGCGGAGCTCGGTGCGGCGCTCGCCGCGGCGCCCGTCGAGCTCGTCGTCTATGCAACCGACGTCACCGAGTACCCGGAGGGCGACGGGGAGCGCGACTTCGAGCTCGAATACTCGTCACGGACGGCATCGCCCGAGACGATGGGCCGTGCGATCCTCGCGTCGGCGGCAGTCAGCGGCATCGTCCTCCCGCTCGTCGTCGGGGACAAGATCGCGACCGACGGAGGCTGGGTGCGCAACTTCCCGTTCGAGCACGCGTACCGCAACCCGGAGGTCGCGGCGATCGCTGCGTTCAGATATGTGCCGAGCTACCCCGCGAGCGACCCGGCGTTCCTCGAACGGGCACGCGAGCGCCTCGAGCGCTTCCGGGCCGTGCCGCCGGTCAGGGCGTTGCTGGCGGAGGTGCGACTCGCACAGGAGCGAGCCTCACGCGGCGAGCCAGCACACTACGGTGAGCTCATCGTCCGGCTCATGCGCGTGGCCTTCGCCCGGAACGCGGTCGTCGAGGAGCGGCTCGCGCTCGAGCGGGAGACGTCGGTGGCAGAGCTCCGGCGCCTCCGCGAGGACGTCACTGAAGCCGCACTCGCCGCCACCCCACCGTGGCGCAGAAGACGCCTTCGAACGGAGCTCGATGCGCGCTTCGACGCCGCGCGCTTCTCGTTCCGCCACGATCGCCACGTCCCGACGCTGATCGTCCGCGGTACGTCAGGTCCCGACAGCCTCGACCCGACCTTCCGCGGCGACGCGCCCTGGCCGGAGGACCGCAAGCGCAACCTCATCGAGCGCGGCTACGGGTTGACGGACGAAGCCCTCGCCGGCTCTGACGCACTAGGACTGTACGTGCGAGGCGAGCTACAGGACGAGCGTCTCTGACGTGGGCGCGATCGGAATTGCCATTCGGCGATTCCGATCTGCGGAGTTAGGAGGTCGGCCGGGGTCCGGGCAGGCGGTCGGACCCCGTGCCGGTGAGAGTGAGCAGGCCCCGGAGACCGGGGCCGTGCTCGTCGGCTAGCCCTGGGGGGATGGGGGCTGCCGTCCGAGCGTGACTGTCACGCTCGTCTTGTTCGCGTCGCGGACGATCACGACCTTGACCTTGTCGCCGGGCTTGTGCGCGGCGACTGCGTCGCGAAGCTGCTCGATCGACGAGATCTTCTCGCCGTCGAAGGAAACGATGATGTCGCCGCCGAGCACGAACGTCACGCCCGCGACGACGACTCGCGTCTTGCCGCCCTCGAGGCCGGCCTTGTCGGCCCCCGAGTCGCTCGTGACCGACTCGACGAGGACGCCCTGCATCGCGGCGAGGTTGTACTTCTCGGCCACTTCCCGGGTAACGGCCTGGCCGCTGATCCCGAGATACGCGTGGTCGACGCGCCCGGTGCGGAGGATCTGCGCGACGACGTCCTTGACCGTGTTCGAGGGGACGGAGAAGCCGACTCCGACGTTTCCGGTGTTCACGTCGCCGGTCTCGATCTGCGAGTTGACGCCGATGACCCGCCCGCGGCTGTTGAGGAGGGGACCTCCTGAATTGCCGTGATTGATGGCGGCGTCGGTCTGGATCACGTGGTCGATCGTGAAGCGATTCGGCGCAGTGATGAGCCGCTGGACCGCGCTCACGATCCCGGAGGTGACGGTGCGGTCGAGACCGAACGGGTTGCCGATTGCGACTACCGGATCGCCGACGGCAACCTTGTCGGAGTTGCCGAGCGGAAGTGGGGTGAGAGCACTGGCTGAGGCGCCCACGCGAAGCACCGCGAGGTCGGTCGAGGGGTCGGTGCCGACAATGTCGGCCTTGACCGTGTCGCGGTTCGAGAAGCTCACCGTGACCTCGTCTGCGCCCTCGACGACGTGGTAGTTCGTGACGATGTGGCCGGCCTTGTCGATGACGAAGCCGGACCCGAGCGCCGACGATTGCGGGGTGGTCGGACGCTGATCGGGCGGGACACGCGGAGCGAACGACGTCGAGTTGACCGTCGCGTTGACGCGTACGACGCCGGAGGAGGCGCGCTCGTAGATCTCGTTGATGCTCAGGCCGCTCGCGCCGGCCGGAGCCAGGGCTGGGCCGTCTGCGGCAGACGTCTCGGTCACGATGGTCGTCTCGCCGCCGTCGAGACCTCCGAGGAGAGCGACCGCTCCGACCGCGACGGCGCCGCCGAGGGCCGCAGAGGCCACGAGCGCGGCAATTGGTCCAAGGGAACGGCCGACCGACATGACCCGACGGTTATAGCCCTGCCGGCGTGAACGGCGGGTTAGCGGCCGTTAAGTCCCCGTTGCCGAGGCAGCGAGCTACGCCACGAGCACGCCGGTGACGTACATCGTCGCGATCCCGACGATGAAGCCGGCGATGGCGTGGCCCGAGCGGATCCCACCTGGAGCGGTGCGAGCCACGTAGCGGCCGACCTCGACCACGACCTGGAGCGCAGCGCCGGCGGCGATCGCGAAGAAGAGCGTGCCGAGCACGTCGCTCGTCACGTAGCCGCCGATCCACGCCCCCAGGATCGCGGGGGCACCGGCGAGGACGGCCAGCGCGCCCAGCACGAGGACGCTCACGCGCGTCTTCGCCACCGGAGTCGCGATGCCGAGGCCCTCGGTGACGTTGTGGATCATGAAGCCGACGATCAGGAACGCGCCCAGCTGAAGCTCGCCGATCGCGAACGACGCACCGATCGCGAGCCCTTCGCCGAGGTTGTGCAGGCCGATGCCGATCGCGATGAGGAGCGCCAGGGGCAGCCCGCTCGCGGCAGTGCCGCCGGCGAGGCGGCCCGAGAGCGCCGTCATCCCCAGGAAGCTCAGCGCCACCCCGAGCAGCACGATCCCCGCCCCACCGAGAGACGCGGGCAACGCCGCCTGCAGCTCGAACGACTCGGTCAGCGCCTCGATGCCGAGGAACGTCAGAAGCCCAGCCGTGAAGGCCATGAACGTCCCGAGCCACACCGCCCCTGCCTGGCGCAGCGCGGGGAGCCACAGCAGCCCGAGCGCGATCGGCAGCACCCCGACGAGGAGCCCGATGAGCGCATAGCCGAAGAAGCCCTTGACCGACGGCTCCGGTGTCTCGACTGCCGCCGGGATCTCCTTCACCGTCTGGATGCCCGTCGAGCTCGTGACGCCGACCGTGATCGGCTCCGACTCGACCCACTCGTACGGGACGACGATCGTCGCCGAGCGCAAACGCCCGAGCGTGGTCGGGCCGTCGACGGAGTACGGGACGATCGCGTCGTCGACGTTGACATTCGCGATCGTGAGGTCGTCGCGCTGCGGGTTGCGGACGAGGATCCGGATCTCGCCGGGCGAGAACTCGACCCTCCGGATGTCGAACGCGTCCGCAGGAGGCGGGTTCGAGCCGACGAGGTCGACGAGCGTCGAGCCCGCCGTCACGACCGCTCCCACGGCGAGCGCCAGGAGGAGGACCGGAACGACAGCCCACAACCGCCAGTTGAGCCGCCCCTGCGTCGTCGCTGCCGAGCCCGCTTCCATCACACGACGTCGAAGAACCCCATCCAGCCGAGCTCGGCGAACTCCGACTGGTGCGCGTGGAACATGTGCAGTCCCTTCCCGGCGAACTCGATCTCGATCACGCCGCGCTGCCCCTGGCACTGCATGACGGTGTCCGTGTACTCCCAGTAGTCGCCCGTGCCCGTCGGCTGGTAGCGGAAGAAGTCCGCATGCAGATGGAGCGAGTTGATGAGGTCGAACTCCGTCAGGTTCGCGAGGTAGATCCGAACGAGCTCGCCGCGCTCGACACGGATCGGGTAGCGCGCGTAGTAGAACGAGCGCCCGTTCACGGTGTAGAAGTTGTTCTCGCCGTCGCCGTCGGTGTCGAAGCCGTTCATGACCATGACGAGCTCCTTGGCAGGCGGCCTCGGCTCCTTCGGATCGATGATGAAGGCGCCGTAGAGCCCCTTGTGGATGTGCTTCTTGAGCGGCGTGGCGTGGCAGTGGTAGAGCTGCATTCCGGCGGGCCGTGCCTCGAACTCGTACGTGAAGTGCCCGCCCGGCTCGACGATCTCGAAGACGCCGTCCATGTTGGCCGGATGGATCCCGTGGAAGTGGATCGTGTGCGGATGCGAGCCGGCGTTCACGAGGCGCACCCGAAGGAGGTCGCCTTCGGTCGCGCGGATCACCGGCCCCGGCGCCGTTCCGTTGTAGACCCACGCGGGGAAGAACACCCCGGGTGCAACCTCGAGGTCGACGTCGGTCGCCGTCAGGGTGTACTCGCGGACGCGTCCTGGGCGGTGGGGCAGCGCCGGAGGTGGATAGAGGAGCGCGTCGAGGTCGTTCGGCCCTCCGACCGCCGGAGCTTCGTCACCGACCATCGCAGCATGGCCAACCGGGCCGTCGATGTGATTCTGCGGAGCGCGCTCGTGCGCGGAGTGGTCGTGCGCACTCGGCGCCGCGTCGGCCTCGAGCGCGAGCTTGCCCACGAGGGGGGCTGCTGCGAGAGGCGCCGCGGCGGCGAGGAGCTTTGCTCGAGTGAGTCGGGTTTTAGGCATGGCTAATTCCGAGTCGGAGTGTAACCTAAGGCGCGCCAGATGCCAGCCCAGACCCCCGATCTGAGCGTCGCCGTCCAGGACTACCTGAAGGCGATCTACGCGCTCGAGTCCGCCGGCGAGCGGGTCACGACCTCGGCCCTCGCACGGCGGGTGGGCGTCAGCGCGCCGTCGGCCACGGCGATGACGAAGCGCCTGGACGAGCTCGGGCTCGTCGAGCGGGTGCCGCATCGCGGCGTCGTGCTGACCGAGGCGGGGACGCTCGGCGCACTCGAGGTCCTGCGCCATCACCGGTTGCTCGAGCGCTACCTCGTCGACCGGCTCGGGCTCTCACTGCACGAGGTGCACGCCGAGGCGGAGCTGCTCGAGCATGCGCGGTCCGAGGAGCTCGAGGCGAAGATCGACGCCGAGCTCGGCTTTCCCACCCACGATCCTCACGGCGATCCGATCCCCGATCGCGACCTCCGCCTCGTGCAGGCCGACG